>DYKY01000066.1 GCA_020722365.1 Thermoflexus sp. | reverse complement strand
AGGCATCGCCAAGATGGTGTACTGGTGCAACGCCTACGGCGTGGACACCATCGAGACCGGCGACGCCATCGCGGTGGCGATGGATTCCGGTTATCTCCCGTTTGGTGATGTAGATGGCGCGATTGGCTTGCTGCACGAGATGGGCAAGGGTACGGCGATGGGGCGCATCCTGGGCGGCGGCACGGCCTTCACCGCCAAGGCGTTTGGCAATCCACGCTCGCCGTCGGTGAAGGGACAGGGGATGCCGGCCTACGAGCCACGCGCCATCAAGGGCATCGGCGTGACCTACGCTACAACCACGATGGGCGCCGACCACACCGCCGGCTACACCATCGCGACGGAAATCGCGGGCGTGGGCGGCACGTCCGATCCACTGGCCTCCGAACCAAGCAAGGCCGACCTGAGCCGCGCATTCCAGATGACGACGGCTTTCCTCGACTCCACCGGGCATTGCCTCTTCATCGCCTTCGCCATCCTCGACATCGCCAGCGGCTTCGAAGGCATGATCGAGGAGGTCAACGCCGTGTTGGGCACCAGCCTGACAGGCGATGAGGCGGTCGCGCTGGGCGGCGAAATCCTCAAGCGCGAGCGCGCCTTCAACATCGGCGCGGGCCTCACACACCTGGATGACCGCCTGCCGGAATTTATGAAGTACGAGCCGCTCCCGCCGCACAACGTCGTCAACGATCTGCCGGACGCGGTCTTCGATGCCGTCCACGGCAAGATGTAGCTGAAGCGGTATGCGCAGGACTGTGATCCTGCGCAAGCAAGTTGAGTAAAGAGACGCCGGAAGGGATTTCCTTCCGGCGTCTTCTGGTTAGAAACAATCTGCGTGGGTAGTGGTTAGGTTTTGACTGATGACTTCACCAGGTGACTGAGCAACAAAGCATGGGTGGATCAAATCGCCTCAAAATGCGTCTTTTTGGCGCCATTTTGCCTGAAAACAGGGCCTTTATGCGTCAAAGTGGGGCATTTTTCCTTGCCGAATCGATGCAATCACAGCGCATCAGTCAATATGTAACCACTACCGTACTCGCCGTCAGGGAAACGGCGCACACTGATGTTTTCAAAGTGGCCGGACAACAGCCGCGCCACGTCGCGGTAGCCCAACAGGTGTTGGGGCACAATGAGGGCAGAGCTATCAACCAACCCCAATGCTGACTTCCACATACTCCGGGTCCAACTTATGCAGTTCATCCCTCACCCGCTGCCGCAAAGCTACGGCAGGACGCACACAATGCTCTCTGAACTCCTCCTCCGTGGGTTGCATATCGGGGAAGAGCAGTTTAAGATAGCCGGTCGCCAGCCGGGTGATGGCCTTGCGGTCTCGTAGGTCATTGCAATTGACCAGATGCATCCCTTGCGTGACAAACTCGCTGTAGTGCGCGTCGCGTCGCAGCACGTGCAGGATTTCTGAGAAAAAGTCCCCCTTGAATCCCATTGAGTGGGAAGGCGTGTCTTTGGTTACACGCCCCATCTCCCAACCCGCAATCAGGCCGTGGATGCGATCAATGAAGGCGGTCTCTTGCAGGAAGTTGGGGATTTCGCGGAACAGGCCCTCATCGGCATACACGGGTTGATGGCGTTCGTCCAGGGTGATGTTGCCGAGCATCACAAAGCCGGCCTCCGAGGTGCCCATTGTGTTGCCGCGACTGAAGCGGCCCGATTCCAGGTAGACTTTGAGGCCAGCGATAAGTTCGCCGGTGCTGTCGCCGCTGATGCTCTGGACTTCATCGAGTACAATCACGTCGTAGCGGGTGATCAGGCCGGGCGTTTGGCTGGCCAGGTTGTGAAACAAGACGGCGGGTGAAATTTTACCCCCGGCGATGACGCGGCCATAACGGGAGAGGTTATCGTAGACGAAGGACTTGCCTGTGCCTTTGGGCGCAAGTTCCACCAGGTTGACGCGAGACTCGGCCAAGGGGATAATGCGCGTGATGAGAATCATCTTCTGCGCCAGCGTTTGGGAGCGTGGATTGAATCCAATGCTGGACACCATCAAATCCAGCCATTCGTCGAAGGTGAAATGCTGGCGACATGCTTTGAAATACTCCACATCTACGGTGCTCACCTGGAAGGGCTTGAACTCACGCATCCATACCTGTCCGCGCTCGCTGGGGCCGTCAGGCGGCACGTAGAACAAAGAGCCGATGCCCCACACGCCACTGGATACCAGGAGTGGGTTAGCATCCACGATGGGTTCGCCGATGTTGGCGTCATTGAGGTCTAGCAAGGGAACGCGCAGTAGACGCTGTCCACTCTTGAGATTCACCGACACGCTGAAATCGTCCAACAATTGCACGGTCTCCATCTTGAGTAAGCGGTTCTTGATCTCGTCTTTTTGTCCCTTCGATGGTAAATACTTCCCCAGGAACGCCGCGATGCGGTCCCGGCTTTCTCCGGTCAGTTCGCCGTCCTGCACAAAGTTGGATAGGATCCATTCTCCTACATAGGTAGGGATCGCGCGCGCGCCAAAGCCGGCTTCGTGAAGCAAATACTTGTTGATGATCACTTCACCGTAGTAGTCCAGAGCCTTTTGTTCGAAGGTTTCGAGCATGGGTGTCTCCCTAAACATCAAAATCGAAGGTGGTTTTACTTTCCATCAGGGCGCGTACTTCAACCGACAACACAACCGGTTCAATTGTATAGACTTGTCCCTGAAGTACAAACGTCCCTTGAAGGGTAATGGCAGTCAAATCTGCTGCACTGCCGCGTCGAGGGATACGTACCGGCAGCGCAACCTCTATGGCGGCGCCTGCCGGGATATGGATTGCTGTGAGGCCCGGTGCGGTGGATTCTGCGATGTGCAGTTCCAACACGTGCAGATCGTCGTCGTTAGGGTTCCCCACTGTCAATGCCAGCGATTGCTTCACTGCATAACGAACGATGTTGTCGCGCAGTCTGAAGGTCGGCTGCTGAACTTGTACCTCAGTCTTCATCAGTTGCATAAAAGGCACGATGGTCTCTTCTGGCGTCAGGCCGCCGTGAACGTAGACGCTCTCGTTCGTTTTGATAAACAAGCCATAACCACGTGGGATGAAATAGGATTCGTGTGTGCCGAAGGTTTTCGCCGGAAGACTATAACACTGCGCCTCGTCATAAGCCGTAGGATGCGTCGCCCGATTTTCGGGCACGGCAATATACCGGTGGTGACGGTCGGTGGCCTGCTGTTTGTAGAATTTATCATCCAGTACATCTTCGTTACCGGCCAACACCTTGGTGGAACCGTGATCGGAGGCAATGAAAATCACCAACTGTTGTTCCACTTTGGCGCGCCGGGCGAACTTGCAGACGACATCGACCAGGTCGGCAAGATGGCCCTGAATCTGCCGGGTATGCGTTGCCCCCACCTGGCGCTCGTCTTTGTGTAACACATCATCAATGGGCAGGTAATTGAGCAGGAGAATATCGACATCGAAGTCTTGGCGTTTTTGCAGGTCACCTAGCACTGAAGTGTAAGCTGTCCGGTAACCGCCGAGATGCCCCGCCCAATCTTTCGCTAAAATATCTTCATAGGAACGTCCTTGCACGTCCACGGGGTTACGCACGCCCCCCACCAGACAATGCTTGGAAACTTCCGTGGTCGTCGGGATAACGGCCCAGACCGGTTCTACCGCACCCTGAATATGGAATCCTTGCCGGGCAAACTGCTCACGCAAATATCCTACGTATTTGAAGGTGAGGTTATCCACGATGATAAACAGCGCCTTGGCCCCTTGTTTCAAGCGGAGCAAGGCCCGGTTAAGCAGGTCGAAAACCCACCGGCTTTGTTCATCGTACTGAAGCTCGGTGTAGTGCGCAAAGAACCAATCGGCGTAGTGGCTAGCATAGCCGGCGACGGTTGCGTCCCAACGATCATTCTCCTCCAGCCAAAAACGATAGGGGAAATAGCTTTGGATCGCCCATTCCATCCATGCCTGAGCCGTGTTATTGTGCATGGGATCCGGCGGATAGGCCGGGGGGATTGCAGTGCGCAACGCGGCGATCTCATCCGCGATGTCGGCCATAATCGGCTGAAAGCGCGCAGCAATCTGTGAGATAAGGGCTTCATTGATCTGCCAGTTCGCTGCGTTGGCTGTGAGTTGTTGCTGTATCCAGGCGAATTCCTCGTGCAGATGCCCGCTCATCGAATTGAGAACGTGTATCAGGTCTTCCACTGTCTTGATGCTTGACGTCACTTCAGTGAGATAGTACTTGATCTCCAAAATGGCCGCGCTTAAATCCAGGGAGTCCAATACCATGGGATCGGGATTGACCTTGGTGTGTTCGAAAACTTCGTTCCAATCTCCGAGCACAGCTTCCCGGAGCATAGCGGGATAACGCCGCAGCACTTTGTAGATTCCCAGGCGGCCTTTGAGTTCCATAGGCGCATCAAAGATGGCTTGTGCCAGCGTTTTGTAGGCTTTATTCGGGGCTTGCGTGATCCACCGTTGCTGCCGTTTTGCAAACACCTGCGTCACCAATGGCAGAGATTGGTTGGCCGTCCAACGCTGAATATCAATGTCTTCAAGCAACTCCGCTAACCGGTGCAACGGCACACTGACAGCGGTGAAATACTCACCCCAGTAGTGTTCCAGGATAATGTCCTCATAACTCTGGCCACTGCGTGGGACAACATCGGCTTCGAGAAAGCCGGAGGCCAGCACATCGGCATCAGATACGGAGTCTGGAATAACCGTCTGCCAGCGCCGGGCCAGTTCGTCGCGCGCGGAGATGACGGTGAAGCGCACCTCGCTCTCGCTGTAGGAGGCTGCCAGGCGTTGCAGCCAGGTTGCACAGACGGGATGGCGCACCAAGATGCGCGCTGTTTCTGAACGTTGCACTGCTTGCTTGATATGCTGAACGGTAGGAATATAGTCGGCAATGCCAACGACAAGCCTATCGAAGGCTGCCATGTCTTGTAATTTAGTCGTGTCTTGAACAATCTCTACCGGCATTGCTGTTTTTTCCTATTGGCCTACCACTTCCCCCAACACCTCTTCCACCACCCTCCGCAATCGCTCCCGATCCAGCACCTCGTTCTCCAACAGGCTATGGAAGAATGACTTGAACGAGGAACGCACGCCGTCTTCGGTGGTGGGGAACACGAATCTGACCGTGTATTTCATCTCATTGACCAAGCTCCGGGGCTTGCGGATTTCGTTCTCGATGGTTTCATCCACGAATGCCAACGAGTGCAGGATGCCCCAGTTCCCTTCCGCATCTTGCGCGATATAGCTGATGGTGACGGTAGTGCGGATGGCTTGGACCAACGCAGCAATGTCAAAGTCCTTCGTCCCCTGGAATTCGTCGCGTTGCTTGGCATGGCGCGGATCGAAAGATGAATCGGAGACCAGGATGTGGACCTCAGGATCGGGATGTGACAGGCGCAGCGTCAGTTTTCCGGTGAAGAACACGGCGCCTTTCTGCTCTCTGTAATTGTCGCCGACGAATTCAGCGACCGGCGACGGCACTTTGATTTTGTTGGCCTGGATGTGTAGCGCGCCGGCGCGAATCTTGGCCAGATAGTCGGCGATGAGATTCGCGTTCCAATCGCGCACGCGCCTGAAGTTGTAGCTGGGGCGTTCCGGCAACTTGTCGAGGAAGATGTCGCGGGGATTGCTCAAATCCACGAACAGTTGGGCCAGGGGTTTGCTGGCTTCGTTGTGCCAGGGCGCGGCGGTGGAACGCTGATTCGCATCGAGGGCATTGTACCAGGCGCGCACGCCATCCGCTACATCATCCCAGGTGTTGCCCTGGATGGCGAAGATTGCGCACAGACCATCCCGGATCTGGCTCTGCACCCGTTCTTCGGCGCCTTCGATGCGGTCTTTGGCCGTTTGCAGCGCAGCGACAAGCGCATCCGCGCGAGAGAGGGTGACCATTTCGACCGCGTCGTAACCGAGGATGGTCTGCAATTCACCCAGGACGAACATATGCGCATCCTGGGCATTGAGCTTTTCCAGGGCTTCCAGGAAACGCCCGGGGACGTCGCCTTCAGCTTCCTGGTAAAAGTCGAGCACCTGGGCGACCTGGGGAATATCCTGATACCACTTGGCGATGGCGTCATACGCCGTGGTCGCCGTGTAGTCGGTTTGCGCGGCGCTCCCGCCGGCAAAGACGCCCACCACGCCGTTGATCAACTGGCGCTCACCGGGCTGGATTTCCCGATACTGCACATAGGCGTTGGGGTAGTTCCCCTTGACCAAATCCGCAACCAGCTCGAAGTCGTTGATATAGAGGTTGCCGATAGAGGTGTTGTCGCGCTTGATCTTGATCGTATCGCCGAAGAAACGGACCACCAGCGCGAACAGCAGCGCCACGGCGATATTGCCCAAGCCATACGGCGGCTGCCGGTATTTGTTGAAGAAGTCCTGCAAGCGGAGCTGGTCTTGCTCGCCCAAGCCGCGAATATCGCGGAGCATATCGGCCAACGCGGGCAGCTTGTCCTCAAACTTTGCCGCATCGCGTTCAACGTCGACGTAGGTGATGTGGCCTAACTTGTGCGTCGAGGCTAACGCCCCTTGTTGGTACAGACAACGCTGCAAGTAACGGATTTCGCCCCGATTATCGGATTGTTTCTCATCAATGGTGACGGCAGCGCCCACCTTGAGCAAAGCGTTGACGGCCTCAACCAACGAGTTGTGCGGCTTGCTAAACGTTTGGATGCTGTGTACCATGTTGAAGTCATCGTGACTGAAGCGCGTGCGTTTCTGATACCGGTCCTGCATCACGCGCGTCGCCGGGTCGTCGGGCCGGTTACTATCCACAGATAAGACCCTGCCGTGCGTCCCCATCCAGGTCAGGTTGCGTGAATCCAACAGCTTATCGCGCGATTTCTGTAGTTGCTGGCGGAACTGGCGGTCGCGTTCGGACACCAGCGCCCTATCCTGGGTGGAAAAGTGTTCGGCTTCCGGCGAGGTGTTGACGTGCGCAATGGCTTTGACATTGAGGACGTCTTCCTTGAATCCAATCGGTGCGTTGGGCACGGCTACAACGATGCGGCGCGATGGATTTCTGGCGGCCAGGTCGCGCGCTTTGGCAATATCGGCGGTGGATTCGCAGATCACGTAAAGCGCAATCCCCTCGAAGTCCCCGCCTCGGTTGACCTCCTGCGTAATGGCCGCTTCCAACCACTCGAAATAATTCACCGTCACGCCATTGTGCGCGCGTTCGGCGGCCAAATCGCCCGGTGTGACGATACGCCGCTCCAACCGCTTATCTTCCGCAAACTGCATATTGTAGGCTTTGGCCTCAAGGTACTGCTCTTTCTTGGAAAGCGGCGACAGCGTGTTGAGTTCTGCCGCCAGGTTGCCCAGTTTGCCGCCCTCTTCGCGTTTGTATTCCTCGACCGCGCTGTCAACGTCGAAGAGATCCGAGCGGCGGAATTCGTAGAGTTGCGTCACCGGATTGCGATGCACGACGCCGAATTTCACCAGTTCGGCCAGTTGTCCTTCCAATGCCGTTCGCTCAGAGGGTTGAACGTTGAGACCAAAGGCCAGGTTTTCCAATGAATTGTGCACACCAATCAGGTCAAAGATCAACATCACCCGCAAAATCCGTTCAATCGCATCGTTAGCGGAAAGGGACATCGGGTTCTGATTCTGCGCGCGCTTCAGGTGGATGCGCGCGGCCTCGTAATTGCTCACGTGCTCTTTGGCCGTGGGGCTGAGGTCAACGTTGGTCGTCTGTAGACGGTTGCGGAAGTAGTCGAACAGCAAATCTACGGTGTAAAACCGCAGCCGTCCTTGCGCATCGACGACGGTGTGGTTGTGGATATACCACAAGTACGAACCGTCTTCGTAGACATCTTCCTTTTCACTGGAGAAGAAGGTGAACACCGTGCGATTCTGCGAAGCGACTTCCCGCGCCAGACGGATGACGGCATAGGTCGCCATCGGGTGCATCGGGTAAACGCCTTCCAGGATTTTGCTGCGGAAGACCGGCGGTTTGCCGACCAACCAATCGAAAATACCGCTATCCTTTGCGCGAGGAACCCATTGATTCCATACCAAACTAGCCTGAGGTAACACGGTGTTTTTCCAGAGGGGGTGTTCTTTGTCCGGCGACACCACCGCGCCGATGACGTCCTCCAACCCATCGGGGAAGAGGTTGGCCGCTTCGACGCGGTCGTTGATCTTGCTGTAGTCCTCGGCGGCCCAGGCCGGGGCATAGGCTTCGAAGCCTTTGTGCGCGGTGGCGATGAAGATGAGTTTGCCACGGGTCGGATCGAATTCGGCGCAAAGCTGCGCGAACTGTTGGAACACGTTGAGGCTCAGACGATTGGGGTCGCCCAGCGTATATCCAAATTCATCCCAGAAGACAACCAGGCCCTCGAATCGCTCCTGGAACGCCGGACTGGCCAAAGTTGTCTTCAGAATCGCGCTCAGGTTGCCGGCCTCGTAGGTGAACGGGGTGCGCAGAATATCCTGGTGCATCCGCTTGAACGCATCCAGCGCCGTGTGGTCCAGACCGGGATAGAGCCTGTCTCGAAAAGCGTTCATCGTGACGCCGGCTTGGTAGTGCGGCAATTGCTGTTCAAAAAGACCGTAGTAGTCTACCAAAGCTCCGCCGGATTGTTGTTCCTCCTCCAGCGCTTCCAGCTTATGGCGCGCCTCAGCGTAGGGGGTTTGCAGTTCGTCCGCCAGTCCTTCAGCCTGCAAAGCGGTGAGCACAGCCCGCAGCACGACCTCACCGAAGTCGTCGGTGCTGTCGTAGTCGCATAACGCGACCAGGTAACGGCCCTTCTTGCGCCGGGCGCGGAGCTTCTTGGCGGTATCAAGGTCCTCATGGGCGTAATTGTCCAGGAATTGGGCGATCTCCGCCTGCGTAGAAGGGTAGGCGAAGTAGTTGGCGAGCATCAAACACAGGTGCGACTTGCCGGTGCCGTAGTTGCCGGTGATGAGATAGACGCGCTTGTCTTTGTTATCCAGCGCGCGCACCACCTGTTCCAGGACGCGGCGGTGCGAGACGGTGGGCTTGTAACGCCGCATTGTGGCGAGATTGTTGACGGTATCGTGGAACCACAGGTTCAAATCGACCTGCGCCGAATAACCGGCGTGCGTTTGGATTAGATCGGCAATCGAAGAAACACTATCGCTCATGACGTCTCCTACGATAAGGACTGCAACTCGTGCAGTGAGAAAATCCGCGGAAGTCCATCCTGATCGACCATAGGCACGGTTTGCAAGATAGGATCAGGGGGCAAAAAGACGCCGAAAAATGCCTGTTTGGGCATGCGCGCCAGAATGGTCAGAAATGCTTGTTTCTCCCGATCATCCCAGCGATGCCATAGAAATTCCATTTCATCCACCAGCACCAGATCGCCATAGAAGTCCTGCAAGAAAGTTTTGAAGTGCTGCGGCGTGAACGTATCCAACGTGGCAGCGCGCTGCGGATCGGCGGCGAACAGCGCCAGCAGGTCGAGATACTGCCCACCTGCGCGCGTGGCCAGAGCTTTAGCCAAGAGCGTTTTGCCCTCTCCCGGCCGTCCGGTGATGATAAAACAGCGGTGCTTGTTCAGGCGCAAGCGGCGAATCAGGTCGTCAGGGTGTAGCAAGTTCTGCATATCAACGCGCCTCGTAATAGCTTTGCATCACAGTGAGGTAATGCAGATCGCCAGGAAAACGCACCTGGTCGAGGTCGGCGCGGGTTTCGACGTTGATGCTGCCAGGCCCTTCAGCCTGCTCCAACAGATCGTGGGCCTGGCGCTGGCTGAGACCGAAAACGCGGCCTGGGCTGTTGGGAGCGCGGGCCAGGATTTCGATATCCAACGTGGCTGCCCCGGGCGCATACCGCTCGCGGTACAGCAAGACCGCCGCCAGAAAGACCGCCGGAATCGTCAGGTCGCCATAGCCGCGCGTGTAGATTTGCTCGCTCTCGGCTTGCAGATAGTGCAGATGGGCGAATTCCTGTTCGGTATAGGCGTTCCATACCATAGCGATTTCACGACCCACATTGTCGTCCATCGTATTTGCGGAGTAGGACACTGCCAGATCATCAAAATAGGGGCGGGCGATGGCTGTCGAAAACCGTTGGTTCTCAGGAATAACCCGGTTTACCAGGCGATTCCAGATCACGTAGCGTTCGTCGCTGCTGACAATGTAATGCAGCAACCACAGGGTCCCAACGTCATCGAGATAGGGATTGTAGCGATAAACAAGTTGCCCAAACTTCGTGGGCGTCAACACTCTGGGCTTGAGCAACAGAAAGGCCCCGGCTATACCATTGAGGCTTTTGTTTTTCCTTTCAGAAAGGCCCAGGCTAGTTTGGTAGGCCTCAGATGGAATGCGACTCAATGCTTGATGTTGGATAGCATAGTCCAACACACGCGCGAGTTGGGTAAAGTCCACGAGAAAATGATTGGTCAACTGTAGAGTGTAAAGAGGCTTAGTCATAGTTTTTTTCCTTCCAACATTTGCCCGCAGTGATTTCCTAGGGCCTGGCTGAAGGCTTCGGCCTGCGAACAAATTTGCCGCACTTTAGGCCATTCGGCGGCGATAATGGGCAGCAATGGCTCGTAATGGCGCTTGCGCTTCTTGATTTCCAGCCCTTTGCGCTCCAGGCGTTTGCCGTATTCTTTGAGGGTCAGACAATAAGCAGGGTGCGCGTGGCTGCCCTCGCGCTGTAAACATTCATACCCGGCGTTTTGACATAATGGATCGTTGGGATAGAGCGCCGCAAAGGTCCAGTTCTCCATATCCTGTGAGGGAAACACCAGGATCACCTGCGGCGGCAGCTTATCCGGCGCGACACAACCCAACCAACGCGCCACCACCCGTCGCAGTTGGTGGATGGTGGCGGCTATGGGCGGGCAGGGTTGGAGGACATCAGGCACAGGCGCCTCTGACGCCTCTTGGAGATCATACTCAACGGCAATATCAGCATCTACCTGGATGAGCAGCACATCCAGGGGCAGGCCATACTGGGTCAAATACGCTTCCAGGCGGCGCTCTGGATGAAAGCTAGCGCACCACCGCCGGACCCCTTTCCAGCCGGCGCCCAGCTCATCAAAGGTATCACTGGATTTGGGTTGCAACGGGATATAACGATGGTCGCCAGGACAAAGGCGCTGCACGATAGTTTCCAACACCATCCGGTCGGTCGGCCCCTCAACTACTGTGCCAATATTCATTGATCAATCCCTCACAAGTTCGGCACAGCGCCGATGCGCCCCATGACCCACAAGTCGGAAAGCGTCCACCCCTTCTCTTTGGCTTCGGCCAAAACCCCCGGCGCAATTTCTACGCGGTGAATTTGGGTCGCGCCGCCGGTCTGATAAGTACGCTCTACCGCAAACAACCGTATTGCCGGGTTGTTCAGATTCAGGCCATCCAAAACCAGCGGATTATGCGTGGTCAAGAGCACCTGCCGCTGCGAAGCTAACATGGCCTGGCAGAACAGGCGCGTGACCTGCCGCGCTAAGGTGGGGTGCATCGCTTGATCAAAGTTATCAATGGCAAAGAGTTGGGGCGATTTGGGGTGCGCGGCCAGGATGAGCATAAACAAGACATACAGCGCGCCCTCGCTGGCATCGTAAGCCGAGAGCCGATTGCGCCCGGTACGCATCCAACGGTCGGTAAAACGCACGAACCGCCGCAGCGACGGCACATTGGGGGAAAGGAATTGGTTGGAAGGCGGCGTCACGTCTACGTCAGCGACCCAATCCAACAATTCCAACACGTCATCCAGGTCTAAATCGCCGAATTGGCGCCTGCGAGAATTCAGGAGCTGTTCCAATGCCTCCGGCAAGCGCCCGCCGGACAGTCCCAACGGCTCGCGCTGTGAGGCATCCGGCTCGATGCCGCGCAACACCGGGGTCGTCGGCGCGAAAATCGCGTAGTCCTCCAAAACCTGGAGCAACGTATGCGGGGCGCCGTTCAATTCTTTGAAGCCCCGCACCACCGCAATCAAGCCGGCGTCGGGCCGTAGTTCCTGACTCAACCCGCTTAGATGTTCCAGAATGTCGGCCGGCGCGTTTTTACCGGCCGGGGAACGCCCAATCAGGCGCAGGTCTCCCCGGCGCAACATTTCATTGGTGTACGTCCAGGCGTCGGAGGGTTCTTCGATCAGATTGTCCAGCGCGACGGAGTATTCGGCGGTCTCGGCGTCCCAAGCACCGACAGCTTTCAGGCTGATGACCCGGCGATACCGCTCATCTTTCAGGGAAGTCTTATACAGCGCCGGCACGCCCGGACGCACGCCGCGACTGCGCAAGGCGGTATCCTCCACCCGCCCGGCGACGGCCGCGCCGAGAACGCCCAGGGCTTCCAGGAACGCGCTCTTGCCGCTGCCATTCGCGCCGATAAAGACGTTGACCTGTCCCAATTCCAGGTCAGGAATTTTCAAGAGCGACTTGAACCCTTCAATCGTAATATGGGTTAACATAAGTTTCTCCTTCGTAAATCGGTGCGCTGCACTTTCTGAAGTGCGATGCACCTGTTTTCGTCATCGTTGGTGTGGAAGCCCACATAGCAACTCCTTAAAAGTTAGCCAGGCCGGTCTCCGGCTTGACGTCTTCCCGCGCCGCCAGGTTCTCGAAAAACCTGGCGTAGATGTGTTCACTTACCGTTTGTGGCATAACACACTCCTCTCGTTGCGTCTATGCATACTATTGTGCGGCCACTACAGCGGATCGCGTGGGGGAGTATAATGCGCCAACATACCCACAACCTCACTCATCAAGTATGATAAGACTACGCCAATAAAGCGTTGAGCGTACTCAATAAGTCTGGCGGAATTTGGGTTACATCCAATCGCTTTGTAGTAGCGGTCAAGTCCTTTGTCCAATCTTCATGGGTCCTATTCAGTGTATGAAAAGCCCTGTTTAGAGTCAGAGTTATCACCTGGTGAAAAAACCGTTTTCCATGGACAACCTGGCTATATTGTTCGTTCTGGGTCAGCCTCTGCGCTGCTTCCAACTCACGGCGATATTCGTCCAGGATAGCATTTGGATCAAGATAGTTATGCCACCGGGTAAGAATATCCCGGATTTGTGTTTCATCGGTCACAGGGCGTTCCATCAACTCGTTAGGGAATTTCAAGTCGCCAAAGCCGCTTTGTCGTTTTAGCATGATTTTCCACATGACTCCATGCGCTACCCAATCTGGCAATGCTGATTCAATATCGGTTTTGATCTTTACTCGAGCATCTGGAAAATTCTTCCAATAGTGCGCAGGGATGAGCTCAAAGAGTTCATCTGGATTGATCCAGAAATTCTCAGCAGTGAATCGTGGCAAGATTTTAACGTTGGGCGTTGTGGCTGACTCTCTGTGAACTCTATCTTCTCCCCATTCATCACAATCCACCAAGCCTCTCCAATTGCTACCAAGAGCATCTTTACACGCTTGATACACTCGCTTCTTTCCACCTACAGGGGCTAAAGCGAACTTGAATCTCCATCCGGGTTTCACAATTCCAAATAAAGCTTCCAACATGGCCTTATCATCTTCACCTTCCACCACAATTAATATCTTACCAAGGGTATCGTTTGCCAAATTTTTGATCCAATCATGTGGATCTGTCATTCTTGGACCTCCGACTGCAAACCAAGTTCAATGCGTTCTGAATCACGATTGAGCTGTTTCCACAACTGGGTAGACTGTGAAGTGACAATTAATTGCCCCTTTCTTTCCCTAACCAACCGTTGCAATCCATCAAACAACATTTCCCGCCAGGAGGGATGTAAATGCAATTCAGGTTCGTCAATCAATACCAAGCCGCCTGGACGCAACCACCGGTGTAGCATCGCTACAAAGATAAATGCCTGGCGCTCGCCGGAACTCAGGCCATAAACCAAATGTTTGATCGCATGCTCTGAAGCGGCGCCGATTTCTACTTCCAAATCCCCGGATGTGGAAAACCCCTTAATTTGTTTAGTGTGTAGATAGTTATTAATATCTGCTATTGTAGCCTTCAATGCTTTAGGATCGGTAATCTGCATCCGGTAGAGCATACTATTCAGATGTCCAGCACGGCGAGTTTGCGGCGCGTAACGCGCTATCCAATTAAACACGACCGGATCCTGCAAATCCTTTGTGATGTCCAGATTGTCTTGCGGCGTTAGCAGCTGACGATTGTCAGGTTCGAAATAGAGCAGGTTAGGCAATGCTTCAATCTCCAATAAACTGCGTTGACGACGTTCCCCCCAGCGACTCAGCCAGCTTAAATCCTTTGGTCCGCCCGGCCAATCCAGTCCCCAGTTTTCCAACGGCTGCAACTCACCACTGCGCTGCCCAACCGCTGCAACAATGTACGCATCGGGATTCTGCTGGTGAAGTTCCGCAATCTCATCCTCGCCGCCTACCGCCAGCCAAATAGAGCGTTCAGGATCCAAATCAACCAGCTCGATTGCCAGTAATCCAAAATTGGGCTGTGCAAATAGCGCGCAGCGTTTCGGCAAGTTAGCAGGTTCTCCACTTTTTCTGCGTGAACCTACAGGGATCAACGCCTTACGAGCCGCCGCATCCAACCAATTGCCCCATTCTTCCCAGAGTGCAGCAATACCCTCTAGTAGCGTGGATTTCCCCGCTCCATTTGGGCCGATAATCATCAGGGCATCCATCACTTCTCCTAACCATTCATCGTAAAGGGAATGATTCAAGTAATGTATACTTTTAGCGCGATAGGCCTTAATCTGTTTGATTTTCATACTTCTCCTCACGATTGCTTCTGTGGAAGTAAAGGTAAACCGGCAAGAATGTGTTGCTCTTCTTTGCTCGTCAAACCGTAGAGCCAGGCTATGCGGTTATTGAGTTCGGCTTCTAGTTCGATGCGGTTAGGACATGCTTCTTCTGATAGTTGTTGTGCAAGATTACAAATAGCAACCCGGTCGGCATCTGCGACTGGTGGAATAGGTACCGTAGACACATACTGTGGCTTTGCTTCCAACCAGTTATTTTGGCGCACGACAGCAACGGATTGCATCCAGAACCAACCGACACTGGAGTTTAGAATTGCCAGAACCAACCAGTCATCCGTCGGCAAACAACAGGCAGGAGCATTGATGTAATACTGTTTGGCGTCAAATGAATAACGCGGTCCGTCTTGAAGATTCGGCCAGACAATTTTCGGACTCTCAAAAGCGGGCACATAGGCTTGTTGTGGTTGTTGCAATTCATACCACGCATGCTTGCCTGCCGTCGCGCGCTGGTTAAGACTATGCTTAAAAGTTCGCAAATAATCAAGAACTGCAGGATACTCATCCATTTTAACACCATGATATGCATAGATAATCCAGGTTCCACGCCAATCAATTTGCCATGCTTTTATGTCACGACCTTCTACAATTGGCTTTAGTATTTTTCTACTATTAGGATTTTGTGCTACCAAAAGATCACGAGTGCGTTGATCAACTAGAAAGGCATCATTCCGCCCCGTTTTGATCCCGTACAAAGGGAGCCCATAGTAATGCTCTAGTGAATGCCCTGATTCAGCAATTTTGTTTCGTAATGCGTATATTCTACGATCCTCAAATCGCCAACTTTCATTCTCAAGCTCTTTCTGTTTGACTTGGAATCCCTCGGCCCGAAGCACTTTGTTGATATTGACTGTTTTTATGACATCGGCTCGAATACCACGCACGGCATGATCAACATTAGGTTGCTGCTTGGCTGCTACCACAATCGCCGGATAAGCCGTAACCCCTGCAAACACCGGCATATCTCCAAAATCCACGAAAACTTGAAGGGTTGTATGATCTCTGAGATAGTTTCTCAACAACTCCCCGGAACGGGTGCGCGTGAATGTACTTGAAGAAATGAACCCTAAAATTCCTCCGGCGCGTAGAAGATTAAAAGACCGCTCGAAGAAATATATATAGGCGTCTGCACGTGCTGTTGCCAGTGTATATACCTGTTTCAAGTAGGGCGTGAGCGACTTTATTCGTCCCATTTCAATATAAGGTGGGTTGCCAACAATGATGTCAAATCCTTTTTTTTCTTCGGGTAGGTCCGGTATTAGGAACACTTCAGGGAACTCTACTTGCCAGTGCAGGAAATTCCAATCTTTTGTCTTTGCTAGAATCGCTGCGCCTCGTGACTCTATAAAGAATTGCCATGATGTTGGTACGCCAATTGCGTTCCCTAGCTGCGCATACATATCGCGATCCAATCCGTTATCAAAATAGATTCCCGTATGAAGGCTTAAAAGCTCTATGTAGGGGTGCAGTAATGGCCTGATGTGTTCCTCATAGATCCGCGCTTTCTCTCGGACTTCATTGACCTCATCGCTATTTTGGCTATATAGAGTTTTGTATTGAGCAGCAATCTGCTTTATGTCAACGGCAAACCTGTCCAGCGGCAAAGTAAATGCTTCTGGGCTTTCTTTCTGCAACTTTGGGTAGACCCCTACATCTTTTAGTGAAGAGCCGACGATGCTATTGCCTGAACGCAAATGATGATCGAGGAATGTAAGGGGTTTGCCTTTTGCTGTTGTCGTCATCCACACACACAGCTTCGCCAGCTCCACTGCCAGATCGTTCAGGTCCACGCCAAAGATGCAGCGTTCGGCTGCCTGGCGCTTCCAATAGGCGACGTCGGCGTCAATGTCCAGGTTGACCCACGGCGTCGCGCTGAGCAGCTCGACGATGAAGTTGGCGACGACGTGGAGCGCGTTGACCAGGAAATGGCCCGATCCCATGGCCGGATCGAGGATTTTGAGCGCCAAGACTTCTTCCCGCACAAAGCGCAGAAATTGCTCGTCCAGCGCGCGTTGGATTTGCCCGTAGGCCGGCAGGTCGGGCGGGGTGTCGGCGAGGTCGGCCAACTGGCGCTCGATCTCGTGGTTCGCGTAGAAATCGGCCTTCAGCTCGTCCAGTTTTGCGCCCACCGTCTGGCGCACGATGTAATCCACCACGTCCTCCGGTGTATAGTACGAGCCGGTGGCCTTGCGTTCACCTTCGGTCTCGGAAAAGTACACGTCGCCCACCGCGAGCACGGTCTCGCCGGCGCGCACTTTGCCCGCCTGGGAGAAGGGGACGTAGGTCGTCGTCTTGCCGCTGCCGCGCACCACCCGGACTTCGCCCTCCACCACGAAGAGATTGTATTCCAACAAGCCTTCGTAGAGGCTGCCCAGATGCCGCACCGAAAGGTCGCGGTAGTCAATGGGGGTGGGATCGCGGTCCTGATCGTAGCTCAACCCCTTGCCCGGCAGCGTACACAGGCGGATGAGCGCCTCTTGCAGATAAGCGTTGCGGATGCGATGGCGGGTCAAGAAAGGCCGGCGTCCGGGATCGAACAGGCCGCCGTTGTAGGCCGGCACGCCCGCGCCGGGCTTTCCCTGGTCAATCAGCGCGAACAGGTCTTGCAATCGTCGCCACAGGGCATACTCGTCGGCGTCGTTCAGGCCCTCGCGGTGGTTGCGCTGCACCTCGCGCACGATGTCGCGCAGGCACACCTCACGGTAGGCCGGCGCATCCAGGGGCAGCAGATCGCGGGCTTCGGCGTAGAGCACAAACAACAGGCGGTAGACCAGGTAGAGCGCGTTCTTGTAGATGTCCTTGCGGGTCGCGGACGTACTCAGCGTTTCGCCCGCGTCGCGGCAACTCTCCACCAATCCCTGGCAGAGCTTGCGCATGATCTCCTCGACGTTGGCCGAGAGATGGCCTTCGATCATTTTCGCCGCCCGGTCGGATTGCTCCTTGTAGAAGTCCAGGCGTTGGCGATGGTCGTCCGCGCGCACAAAGGCCGGGCGGCTGAAGAAGCGGTGGAAGACGATGTAGTTCTCGATGTCGTTCGTAGCGATAATCTGCTCAAGATCGACGTGGAGATACGTCTCCGTTGGCGAGAGTTCGGCGCGGTGGAACAGACGCCAGTGGCGTCCGTTGGTCAATACACCCCAATCCAGATTGTGCTCGCGCAGCAGGCGCAACAATTGTTGGGCATAGTTGCGGCCTTTGGGGATGATGCCATTCTCCTGGCGGCCCTCGATGTTTTCAGTGTATGGCAGCACCAGGCACAAACCGGTGGCCGTGGACTTTTCCCAATCGCCGTAGAGGAAAAAAGCGCGTTCATCGGCGGCGCATGGGCCGTAGGTGAGTTCGAGGTAGCCAAAGATTTGTTCCACAACGTAGGAACGCAGGTGCAGGACGTCAGCCAGGTCGAGCGGGGCCTCTGGCGTCCAGGTTGGGCCTGCGTACCCTTCCGGCGGCGATAGATAGTAACGCCACGTATCACGAATCGTGCTCAATGTCACCCGGAGATTGTCCAGATCGGCGGTCTCACGGCGAATCTGTTGAAAGAAGATCTCCGAGAAGAGCAGATGGTTCGAGACTGACATGTCTTTTCCCTAGACCGATAGCGCGCGGCAGCGACTGAGCGTCGTCGGGCCGCTGGACTGAGTTGCATCAAGTGTATTACGATTTGTGAAAATGGGCAAACTGCGGCAACAGACAACACTTCGCAAAAGCGATCAGCTATGCGACAAGCTCGTTGCCCCAGCTTGCGTCCCCGGTCGGTGATGTTGTTCCACAGGCCCGCATCCTCGCCGATGGCCTGGGCAATCTCGGTTTGGGTCGAGGCGTCCGAGCGCATTACCACGTGGGTTCTTCGACGAACAAAAGGTGCTGTGGAATCGCCTTGCGCCGCCGCAAGTAGGACTCGCAGCGTTTGTCAGCGTGTTGGTAGATGCCGGACACCATCAGGCCGATAATGAACTGCTTCAACGGCCCGTCATCGCCGAACTTCCCGGTAATCACCGTCGCCTTATCGGGCGGTGTGCAGGTTCTCCATACACAGGTTCGCCGAACGTTCCAGGTACACACTGCCGTCTTCCCCGATGACGCCCCCCGTGCGGTAAGCGTCCAGCAGCGCGCCTTTGAGCTGATGGAAGCCGGTCGCCCCGGCGGGGTACGCCAGCAGCCAGTGCTTGGCAAATGCCGCCGCCCACTTCGCCGGATGCAAATAGGGGCTAGGGATGCGCAACGGGTTGAACTGCAAGGAATAGTCCCACTTCCGGGCAGACTTTGTAGGTATCTGGCCACTGTTTACCACATTGTGAGCATTGCATTGCCAATTTCTCTCTTCTGAGTACTGTGTTACTCTGCTAAAGCACCGTGGGATTTGTGGCCCTTGTGGATCAGGATGGCACCCCCTCCCACAATCCCTACCAGCATCAGCAGCGCGCCGAATGGCCAGAACGCTGGGGTTGAATGCGTGTTGACGAGAGTGACGACGGTGGGATCAGAGACGCCGCACGAAGATTGTCCGGCAGCGTTGTAGGCGCAGACTCTGTAGTACGTCCCGCTGGCGGGGTTGGTGGTGGTGAAGGTCAGCACGCCGTTTGGCGCGCCGAAATCGGGCAGCGTCACCGTGCCAATCTGGTTGCCGGCGTCTGGAGGAAAGTCGGGAGCGTTGCCGCTGTGAATCGTGTAGGTGAGCGCCAATTCGCGCGCGCCGGTGGTGTCGGTGATCACCACCGGCCAACTCAGCAGGTCTGGACCGCTGTTCTCTGTGTAGGTGACGACCGGCATGGCCGGAATGTCGATTTTATTCTGCTCCAACAGCACCACACCCCACGTCGCATTGACCGGGACGCTTACTGCGCCGCCGGCGACGGTGTACGAATTGCCTTCAATCACATCGTACAGCACGGTGTTCGTGAGATTGTAGGGCGCGGCATCCAGGTCGGTGAGATTGACCGTATGTTGGGCACTGCCACGGTTGAGGATGATGAGCGCGGTCTGGCTGCCGGTGGTGCGCGCGAAGCCGTAGAGTTTGTTGGCGTCGTCAATCACCAGGCCGTGCTGCACGTCGCCGGATTGCAGTGCGGGGTAACTCCAGCGGATGCTCGCCATCTTGCGGGCGAAGGCCAGCGTGCCGGTCACGGGGGCGTAGGCGTTGCCGCTCGCGTCAGGCCAGGGGTAGGGGACGCGGTTGTAGGGATCGTCCTCCCACTTGTCAGTCCATACGGCGTCGTGGCTCAGTGCGATCTCGTCGCCGTAGTAAAGCGTCGGCGATCCGGCGTAGGTGAAGGAGAACAGCCACCATTCCTTCATCCGCTGGAGAGCCACGGTGTCGTTGTCGTTGTTGATCTTTTTGAGCAGAAAGCGCAGGCGGTTGGTGTCGTGCGAGCCGGCCAGGTTCATCATCGCGTGGAACGCCGCCGGCGGGTAGTCCTCGGCGATGGAGCGCAAGCGGGCGTTGAAGAGCGACGGGCTGAGGTAGCTGATCGCACCGCTGGAACTGCCGCTATTGCTGTCGTTGTCTTCGAATACGGTGCCGCCGGTACAACCATTGCCGGAGCAGCCGGTGAATAGCCAGCCAAGTACTGTCGAGCGGAAGCGATAGTTCATCACGCTGTCCCATTCACCGCCCAGCAGCAACCCGGAAGCGTCGCCCCATACTTCGCCGAGCAGCAATGTGTCGGTCTTTCCGGTGACCCCCGCATCACGCACAACGGCGCGGAAGCCTTCCCAGTAGTCGTTGGTCGGATCGGCGGTCACGCCGGGGTCCACATCGTCGCCCACATCGAAGCGCCAGCCGTCCGCGCCGTGGTAGGTCCAGTAGGGGCCGACGGAGTCGAGGCCATTACCCCAGATCAGATCGCGCACCGCCGCGGAATTTGCCTGCAACTTAGGCAGCGAGCCGTAGCCCCACCAGGCGGTGTACGTTTGATTCCACGTGCCGGTGGGATCGTCTGCGTCGGTGGCGTCGCAACGGTCGTCTGCGCCGGTAGCGGGCGAACCAAGTGTGTCGGGGATGTAGAACCAACTGCGGTGGGCGGAATTCGGACTTTCGCACGCCCCGGTATTGTCGTCTGCGCCTTCTACGGTGCTGGTGAGCACACCGTTGGCGTCGAAGCGCTTGTAGCGGTCAAAGTACCGGCTATCCGACGAGGTGTGATTGAAAACGCCGTCGAGAATCACCTTCATCCCGTGCGCGTGGGCTGCTGCCGTCAGCGCCTGGAAGTCGGCGAACGTGCCGAAATCAGGATCGATCAGCAAAAAATCCGCCGTGTCGTATTTGTGATTCGATGGCGAGAAGAAGATGGGATTGAGATAAAGCACGCTCACGCCGA
>DYKY01000065.1 GCA_020722365.1 Thermoflexus sp. | reverse complement strand
GGCGGACTGTGTCGCCCGTGATAGCGGCCAGTGTCAGAGCTGAGCGGAGGATTTGCCCTCCGCCCTCGCCGTGGGAACCGTCGATGTGTCGTGTGGTCATAAGGCTATTATAACTGGCCCCAAGAAGGTGACAAATCGAAAACCACCGCACGGTTGTGCCGTGCGGCGGTTGAGGAGGTGCTGGATGGCTATCCAGCACAAGCAGGGGGTGTCTCTTATTGGATGATGTCGAAAATGACCTGGACTTCCACGGTGACGTTGTAAGCGCCGGTGGCGATGGGCACTTCACCGCCGCCACCCATCTCCATATCCCGCGCTACGACCGGAACGGGATTGTAACCGGAGATGTACTCGCTCACCTGACGCACCTTGCCTACGCGGATGCCCAATCCGGCGGCCAATTCGTCGGCCTTGGCGCGCGTTCTCGAGGGCAGCCGCGCGAGCTTGCTTCTGCAGCTCGGTAGCATCGTTCACACCGAAGGTGACGCTGCCCACGTTGTTCGCGCCGGCGGCTAGAGCGTTTTCCAGCAGCTTGCCCGCCTGGGCGAGATCGCGCAGCCGCACGCTGACCTGGTTACAGTAACCCAAGCATCCCGGCTGCGGCCAACACCAATAAACCTGTACGAACTTTCTTGCCAAACATTGTATTGCCTCCCTTTGTGATTTTGTGTGAGTGTCTCTCACTACAAAGATAACGTCGGAAGGCTGCAAGAAGTTCCCCACGCGTTGCTTGTTTCTGGTAACTGGTTACTCGTTACTGATTACCCGTTACTCATTACTCTCAGAGAAATATTGTTTGAGCAACGGCGTCAAATCCGCGTCGGTGTGGGCGCGGACGGCGGCGAAGAAGTCATCGCGTGTGGCGATGCGGCCCTCGTTAGCCTCGCGGTAAGCTCTGACGAAGGCGAAGAAATCCGGGTCGCCCAGCAGCGCGCGTAAGTCCTTCATAAAGCGCGCTCCCTGCGTGTAAAGTTGATCGATGTACGTGGCCGTGTCGGTGAAGTCGTAGATGGTTCTGTTGAGCGCGCCGCCGCGATTGCGGTTGTTGATGTGGCGCTTCCACCACCATTCGACAAAATCCGGGTAGTAACGCTCGTAGAAGAGCACTTCGCTGTATTTGGCGAAGGATTCATCCAGCCAGGGTTCGTGGACTTGATCGTTGCCGACCGCGCCATACCACCATTGATGGGCGATCTCGTGCGCGGTGAGGCTGACCAATCCCGCGGCGGGGGTTTCCTGATACCCTTCGTAGGCGCGGTTGCTCATGCTGATGAGGCCGGAATATTCCATCGCGCCGTAGTAGGCGTTCTGAGCGATCACCAGACCGGGGTAGGGGTACGGACCGTAAAGTTCCGTGTACAGGGGTAGGGCTTGCGCCGCCGTCTTCAAAACGGCCTGCGCCTCCGCGCCGAATTCGGGCAGAAAATAAACCTGCACCAGCGTCCCACCGGTGTTGGCCCGAATTACCCGGTATTCGGGACTGGCGAGGAAGGCGAACGTGCGCGCCTGGTCGAGCCGGTAACGCCGCTCCTGTCCCTTCTGGCTGACGAAGCCCGGCGCGGCAACGACAACAGCCGTGTCGGTGCGCAGCGTCACGTTGTAGGCGGCAACGCTGTAGATGTTAGGATCGCCCACCAAAACATATTCCCACGTCTGCCAGCCTTCCCCGGCGTGATAGGGAACCAGCGTGGGATGCCAGTCGCCGGCCTGGATCAGCCGCTCGCCCGCGCCGAGATTGCCTAGCGGCAGCCAGGCATCGGCGTCCACAGGCGGGATGGCAATCCCGTAGACCAGGGCGACAGCAACGACTTCCCCTGGCGCGATGGGAACCGGTGCGGCGATGTGCAGCATGGTATTCGACAGAACCGCCGTCGTCGGGTAGCCTTCCCTGGTTGTGGTCATCGCCGCAGTGCGCAACGTGAATACGTCTGGTTGGTAGGCCGGCGGGACGGCGAAGACAAGTTCCTCCCAGGCGTCGGGGCTGTCATTGACGAGTGTGATCTGTTGTGTCACCGTCATGCGTTTGTCGGCGTAGTTGAGGACGATGTGCAGGTCGATTTGTGGGATGCCGTTTGGTGGGGGTGTAACGAGTGGTGTGGGGGTGGGGGTAGGCGTTGGCGTGGGAGGGGGAGTTTGGGTGGGAGGGGGCGAGGGAGTGTGGGTGTGTTGGAATGTGGGAGTTGACAGGAGTGGCCGTGCGGTGGAAGGCATCTCCGGCGCTGCCGGCGTTTGGCCTCCGGTAGATATGCAAGCCGTCAGTATAATAGCGGCGAACACCGTTCTCGTTGCCGCCAGCAGCTTTTTCAACGAAGTTGAAAGCATTTGACCACCCTGCGAATCCACATGCCTTGCAGAAAGTCCTTGCCTCCCGCACGGGCAATGGTATAATCTCAACGTCAACCCAGTTGACATAGTAATGAATCGACCAGATGTCGTCATTATACCCTACACACCCGACTATGCGACTACGAGACTGACGACAATCTGACTATTCTAGGAGACGAAAATGATCGATGCTCTATTGGAACTGCTGCCGCAGGTCGTGACGATTTTGACGCTGGTGACGGCGGTGTTTGTGACCAGTGTGTGGATTGGAATGGTGCTCTGGACCTTCCGCGACATTCGCTCGCGCACGCGCGATATCATCGTGCAGTTGCTGGCGACGATCATGGTGGGGATTCTGACCCTGCCGGGATTGATTATCTATTTCCTCATTCGCCCGCGGGAGACGCTGGCCGAAGCCTACGAGCACGCGCTGGAACAGGAGGCGCTGCTGCAAGCCATCGAGGAACCGGAGGCGTGCCCCTCGTGTGGAGGCAAAGTGCACAGCGATTTTCTCTATTGCCCGTACTGCCACACGCAATTACGGAAGTCTTGCATTGTTTGTGACAAAGTCCTGCAATTGGACTGGAATCTCTGTCCCTACTGCGGCGCTCCACAGGGCAGTCACGTTGTTGAGCCGGTGATGGACCGTGAAGTTGAGGCACCTGCCGCGCCAGGTCCGCAAGTGTAGCCTGCTCAAACAACAAAACCCCGGATTTCGGCAAGAAATCGGGGGTTTTTCTTTGTATCACACGCCCGCAGAATTGACGTCTTCCGCTCGCACGGTGTGGATTTTGATCATATTTGTGACGCCGTGGAACGTGAAGGGGATGCCCGCCGTCAACACGATATGGCTGCCGATGGCGGCACATTTCTGGGCAACGGCGTTATACACCATAATCTGGATCATTGCATCGGTATTGTCAAAGGGAGCGACCACAGCCGGGACCACCCCCCAGACCAATTGCAGCCGCCGGGCGGTGGTCTCGAAGGGGGTGATGCCCAACAGCGCCATATGTGGCCGATGCCGCGCCACCATGCGCGCTGTGCGCCCGGATTCCGTCGAGGTGATGATCGCCGCCGCGCGGGCTGCTTCCGCCAGCGCTACTGTCGCCCGGCTGATCGCACCGGAAATGATGACGGGGTCGGGCGCGTCGGCGGCTTCTTTATGCAAATCTAAAAGTTGGTTGTAGGGAAAATACGGAGACCCTTCCGCGCTTTCCGCGATTTTCGCCATCATACGCACTGCCTCCACCGGATATTTGCCCACGGAAGTCTCGCCGGAGAGCATCACGGCGTCGCTGCCGTCGAGGATGGCATTGGCGACGTCGGAGGCCTCCGCGCGCGTAGGACGCGGGTTCTCGATCATCGATTGCAGCATCTGCGTGGCCGTGATGACCGGCTTCCCCAGGCGATTGCACAGGTGGATAATCTCTTTTTGCGCCAGAGGCACTTGTTCTGGACAGGTTTCCACGCCTAAATCGCCGCGCGCGACCATAACGGCGTCGGAGGCGCGGACGATGGCCTCCAGGTCGTCCAGGGCTTCGGGCTTCTCGATTTTGGCGACGATGCCGGGAACGTAGTGTGGATTTTCTCCGGCGCGTCGTTCTTTGGGAATGCACGCGTGCGCGGTGAGATAGTCCTCCAAGGCGATAATGTCGGTTGCCCGCCTTACAAACGACAACGCCAGGTAATCCAGTTTCAATTCCAACGCCAGCAACGCATCTTGCTTATCCTTCTCGGTGAACGCGGGAATCTTTAGCGGCGCGCCCGGCAGATTGACGCCCTTGTTTGAGGTGAGCAGTCCGCCCACCCGCACACGGCAGCGCACATGTGTGGGAAAAACGGCCAAGGCTTCCAATTCCAACGCGCCGTCGTCCAGCAGAATTGGGTTGCCGGGTCGCACGTCGGGGATGATGTCGGCGTGCGGAAAGGGGATTTCCGTGCGAGGGTCCTGCACGGGGTCTGCCGTCAGCACGATTTCTGCGCCTTCCACGAGTTGAACACCTTCCGACGGTAGAATCCCTACACGGATTTTGGGGCCTTGCAGGTCTCCCATCAGTGCCACGTAACGACCTTCTTCGGCGGCGATGCGGCGCACCAGCGCAGCAGTCTGGCGTTTGTTCTCGGCGCTCCCGTGTGAGAAGTTGAGCCGGGCCACCGTCATGCCCGCGCGGATCATCCCGCGCAGGATTTCGGGGGATTCGGTCGCCGGGCCGAGTGTGCAGACGATCTTGGTCAGGGGCATCGCGGTCTCCTTTCAAAACAGTCAACGGATGAAACGGACTGTATATGATCTCTAAAAACAAACCCGGTACATGGGGTGTGTACCGGGTTTGTGAAGTGCAAAACGGCGCTTACTTCGTCTCGCGATAAATGACGTGCTTGCGCACAAAGGGATCGTAGCGGCGCATTTCCAACCGCTGTGGATCGTTGCGGCGGTTCTTCTCCGTGAGATACATATGCCCGCTTTCAGTGCTCTTCATCTTAATCAAAACCCGAACGCCCTTTTTCTTTGCCATACTGCTTCCTCCTGACTTTATTCCACAAACCGCATTAGGTTTGCCGGCATCGAATGTACACTTGATCAGGCGTGATTATAACGTGGTTGCCCACACTGTCAAGCTCTTGGCATGTCGGTATAAAGTGCTATACTGCGATTTTGGTTTAGGGTGTGGTAGGGGTGGAGAGAGGATGGCAATGACAAAACGCGGATTAGGCCGGGGGCTGGAAGTTTTGATCCCTGTGGACGAGGCGCAGGCGGGTGGCGTGCAGGACGCGCCGCTGGAGGCGATTACGCCTAATCCGCATCAGCCGCGTGGTTCTATCACGACGGAGGACTTACAGGAACTGGCCAACTCGATCCGCGAACACGGTATCATCCAACCGCTCATCGTCACCCGCAGAGCTGATGGGGGCTACCAATTGATCGCCGGAGAGCGCCGCTGGCGCGCGGCGCGGCTGGCGGGGTTGCAGCAGGTGCCCGTCATCGTAAAGGATGCCGCCCCACAGCAGATGTTGGAGTTGGCGCTGGTCGAGAACGTGCAGCGCGCTGACCTCAATCCACTGGAAGAGGCGTTGGCTTACAAGCAACTTGTCGAGGAATTCGGGCTATCGCAGGGAGATGTGGCGCAACGGGTGGGCAAGAGCCGTCCAGCAGTTGCTAACACGCTGCGGCTGCTGCTGGCTTCGTCTGCCGTGCAGGCCGCGGTGATGGAGGGGGCGATCACGGAGGGGCACGCCCGTGCCTTGTTGGGGTTGCCCCGCCAGGAAGATCAGGATGCCGTGTTGCGCGTTGTGATCCAACAGGGGCTGAACGTGCGCCAGGTCGAGGCGCTCGTGCAGCAGTTTGCACGTCCTCCTAAGCCCAAGCCTGCCCCTCTGCCCGAGGTTGAGGCACTGGAGGAACGCTTTGAGGCTTCCCTGGGAACGCGTGTGCGTTTAAAAACCGGGCGCAAAGGTGGACGGGTGGTAATCTATTACTATTCCGATGAGGAATTTCAGGCCCTCTACGAGCGATTGACGGGCGAGAGGTTATAGACTGAAGATTGAGAGATTGGGGGTTATATTGAGATGACATTTGAGATTGCGGCAATTGTGCGTGAGAAGACGGCGCAGGCGATTGAGATTCTCAAGGAGAAAGACGTCGATCTCTGGATCACGTTTGTGCGGGAGACGAGCCATGTGAAGGACCCGGTGCTGGATTTACTCCTGGGCTTCGACCTCACATGGACTTCTGCCCTGCTCATCCACAAAAGTGGCACGCGCGTAGCGATTGTGGGGCGCTACGATGTCTCCAATGTTGAGCGCCTGGGTGCGTACAACCGCGTCATCGGCTACGACGCGGCCTTCCAGCAGCCGTTGATCGCGGAGATCGAAGCCCTGCGCCCGCGCCAGATCGCCGTCAACTACTCGGAGAGCGATCCGGCGGCGGATGGGTTGACCTACGGCATGTTCCGGGTGCTGTCGCGGGCGCTGGCGGCGACGCCGTATGCCGACCGTCTGGTTTCGGCGGAAGCGATTATTTCGGCGCTGCGCGGACGGAAAACAGCCTCGGAAATTCAGCTCATCAAGGCAGCGGTTAACCGCACCGAAGAGGTTCTGGTGCAGCTCCAACCGTACATTCGTCCCGGTGTAGCCGATACGGAAATCGCCGGTTTCCTGCACAACTTTCTCACGGAAAACGGTTATGGCGCATCGTGGGACTGGGACTATTGCCCTGTGGTCACGGTTGGGCCTGATGCGGCGGGGGGGCACGCGATGCCATCCGGATTGCGGATCAGACCGGGCAATCTGGTGCAGGTGGATTTCGGCATTTCACGTTACGGCTACGTCTCCGATTTGCAGCGGACGTGGTACGTGCGCCCTTCCGCGGAAACGGTTATCCCCGAAGCTGTCCAATGTGCGTGGGATGCGACAACTGTCGCCCTGGAGGCCGGGCGGGCGGCGCTCAAACCCGGTGTTCGAGGTTGGGAAGTCGATGCGGCAGCCCGCCGGGCGCTGGTGGATGCGGGGTATCCTGAGTACATGCACGCTTTTGGACACCACATCGGGCGCACGGCGCACGATGGTGCAACCGTTCTTGGTCCCAAGTGGGAACGCTATGGCAGCGCTGTGGAGGGTGTGATCGAAGAGGGCAACGTTTTTGCGATAGAGTTGGGCGTTGCGGTGCCGGGGCGCGGCTATATCGGACGCGAAGAGAATGTGGTCATCACGGCTCATGGTGCAGAATACCTGATCCCTCCTCAGGAACATCTCTGGATCGCGTAGCTTATTCGCCACAAAATATAAGGCCCAGGATATCCCTGGGCCTTGTCTATGTGAGTATATCCATCTATTTAGGCCAATGAATTTTATAAATGCACAGTCCCCCACGAGAAGCTAATGTTTGCACTCGTTCTGGCTCCGCGTTGGTCAACTCACGGATAATGGTCTCATCGATATCGCACGTTTCGTGATGACTTTGGGTAACGTGATGGTAAGGGCAACTGCTGATGTAGATGAAGTACTGGCCATCCTTGTCCTTATCCCAGCGGGCGACAAAGCCTTGTTGGTTCATAAAGGCTAAGGCACTGTCCATCCGGGCGTCGCGGTCTCCCGGCAGATCCCCTGCCCCGGCGACCATACGCTTGGCGGTTTCGCGCAGGAAATGCAGCTGCTCTTCCTGAGGGAGACAGACCTTCAGCGCGTCTAGCATTGCGTTTGCCAGGCCGCTGTAATTGTTAGGGAACAGATCGGCGGCAGTGGAGGTCAGGCGGTAGACGTAGCGCGGCCGTCCAGGCCGATTGGAACGGTGGATTTCAGGTTCGGTAATATATCCCTCAGAGCGCAGAATCTCCAGGTGATGGCGCACCGTGACACTGGTGAGAGTGAGTTCACGACTCAATTCTTGAACGGTGACCTCGCCGCGACGCTTAAGGATTTCCAGGATTTGTTGTCTCGTGTCCTGCATAGCCGTCTCCCCACTTAACGCTGTGGTACCTGTCGAATTATTTAAGTAAAGAGATATATTTATAAACAAATTCATTGTAGCATTATAAGTGTGTTTTGTCAAACCTATATTTTCTTTTTGCAAAGACGGCAAAAATTCCCGATATGATTGGTATTTCATCAGGAGTGTGCTATAATCCATCCGATTTGTCAATGGAGGTACAAGCGTGTTTGAAATCAAAAAAGAAGTGTTAGCAACACACGAAGCGCTCCTCACCGTCGAAATGGCAGAGGAGACAGTGAAGGAGGCGATGCGGAAAACCGCGCGCGTTCTGTCTCAAAAATATAACATCCCTGGGTTTCGTAAGGGAAAAGCGCCCTATGCTAAAGTGGTGCAGTACGTGGGCAAGGCGGCACTCCTTCAAGAGGCGGCAGACGCCATGCTCAAAGAAATCTACCCGCAAATCCTTGAAAAGGCCGAGGTGAGCGCTTATGGGCCGGGTGAATTGCAAAAAATCGACCCTGATCCTTTGACCTTCACGATCCGCGTGCCACTGGAGCCGGAAACTGTCTTGGGTGATTATCATAGCCTGAGCCTGGACTGGCAGGGCGTCGCTGTCACCGATGCGGAGGTTGCCAATGTCCTGGAGCAGATCCGCGAAGAACACGCGATCCTGGAGGCCCTGGACCGTCCGGCCGAATACGGAGATGAAGTCCATATCAACGTCCTCGGCACAGTCGATGGCGATGTCATCGTTGAGGAGGACAACATCGAAGTTGCGCTCAAGGAAGATGCGGTTTTCGTTGCGCCGGGATTTGTCGAGGCTCTGCTGGGGATGCGCACCGACGAGGAAAAGTCATTCACGGTGGTCTTCCCCGACACTTTCAGTGAAGAGAGCCTGCGCGGTGAGGAGGGCGAATTCAACGTTAAGGTCGTTGGCGTCTACGAGCGCGTGCTGCCTGATCTCGACGATGCGCTGGCCAGCACGGTCGGGTCTTTCGAGACGCTCGGAGATTTGAAGCAGGATATTCACAGCCGGCTGTTGGACTCTAAGCAGCATCAAGCGCAGGAACACTACCGCGATGATCTGGCCTCTATCCTGGTTGCGCAGGCCGATGTGCGTTATCCGCCGGTGATGGTGGAGCACGCGCTCGATGATATGCTTGAAGATATGGGCAAACGCATCCAACGCGAGCAGCGCATGTCGCTGGAAGATGCCATGCAATTGCAGGGTATAACCGTAGAACAGCTCCGTCAGCAGATGAGGCCGCGGGCTGAAGCGGAAGTCAAGCGTTCCCTTGTCCTGTCGAAGTTTGCCGAAGCGCAGGGCATCACCGTTAGCGATGATGAAGTGGTGCAGAACTATCACGAATTTCTAACCGCTTTAGGGCAGGCGCACCGCATCGATAGCACGCCACTCACCCTGGATTCACCTCTGGGGCGCAATCTGAGGTTGGGCGTCCTGAGTCGCAAGACGTTGGAACACCTCGAAAAGGTCGGACGTGGTGAGATCGATCCTCTTGCCGTCGCAAAAGCTCATGCGGCTATGAAGGAAGAAGCGCCTGAAGCGCCGGAGATCGCAGCGGAAGAGACGGTTGTCGAGGCGACGTCATCGCCAGAGCAAGACGCACCCGAGGCATAATGTGGCATGACCGAAGTGTTCGTTCATGTCAATCACTGAGAGTTGGACTACAAGACGACTCGACTAACGACGACTTGACTAACGACTACGCGACTGTTTTAGAGGAGGCGACGATGTTCCCGTATGTGATTGAAGATACCCGGATGGGCGACAGAGTATACGACATTTACTCGGTGCTGCTGAAGGAACGTATCGTTTTCCTGGGTACGCCGATCAACGCGCTCGTGGCGAACGAAATCGTGGCGAAGCTGCTCTTTCTGGACCGCGAAGACTCTGAGCGGGAGATCTCGCTTTACATCAACTCACCCGGCGGCGAAATCTCAGCCGGCCTTGCCATCTACGACACGATGCAGTTGATCCAGGCTCCCATTTCCACCATCGCAGTGGGAATAACGGCCAGCATGGCCACGGTTCTGCTCACAGCCGGGGCCAAGGGACGCCGCTATGCCCTGCCCCACGCAACGATTCATCTGCACCAACCGCTCGGCGGCGCACAGGGTCAGGCTACCGACATCGAGATCGCGGCAAGGGAAATTCTGCGGATGCGAGATCTGCTTAACAGCATCTTACGCCGCCATACCGGCCTCGATGATGGGCAAATTGACCGGCTCACCGACCGCGACTTCTATATGACGGCGCAACAAGCGGTGGAATTCAGCATCATTGATAAGGTCCTTGATCCGACGAACAGCTAATTGCCGGTTTCTTTCGTCTATCCACACGACCGTCCGCATGACCGGACGGTCGTGTTTTTAGGAGACAGCATGCCGGTTTTGCTTCCTGGCAAACGTGTGACTTGGGGATGTATCGGCTTTTGAAAACGCGCGCTTGCTTTTTTGGTCGATAAGAGCATACTATATTAAAAGGTAAGTGGGGGCAACCTTGCGGCATGATGACGTATTCCGTGGAGAACCTGTATGCAGCCTAAGATCTTGAATCCGACCGAAGAGGCCCTGGTTGGCATTGAACGACACTGGTTGACCAACCTGCAAATTGCGCTGGCGCAGTTTTCTGCTGCACCGGAGGATCGCGTCGCCCTGGAACGCTCCATCCGGCAGCTTGACGAACTTTTCCTTCTCGTCGTCGTAGGCGAATTCAATGCCGGGAAAAGTGCTTTTATCAACGCGCTGTTTGGACAGCCACTTCTGGAAGAGGGCGTCACCCCCACTACCACCCGTCTTCAGTTGCTCAAGCACGGCAATCAATTTGAACGCGTCGCCATCGAAGGGGCGGTGGATACCTACACGGCTCCCGTTGGTTGGCTGGAAGAAATCAACATCGTCGACACGCCGGGCACCAACGCCATCCATCGCGAGCACGAGGCCCTCACGCAGGAGTTTGTCCCCCGTTCCGATCTGGTGTTGTTTGTGACTTCGGTGGATCGTCCATTTACGGAGAGCGAGCGCGCTTTTTTGCAACATATTCGTGACTGGGGAAAGAAAGTCGTCGTTGTACTCAATAAGATCGACATTCTGGATACCCCGGAAGACGTTACGCGCATCCAAAACTTTATTATCGAGAATGCACGTCTGCTGTTGGGGTTTGCCCCCGAAGTTTTCCCGATTTCATCACGGATAGCCTTGCGCGCCAAGCAGGCGGACGACAGTGCCTTGTTGGCCACGAGCCGGATCGAGCCATTGGAGCGGTATATCATCACAACGTTGGATGAAAAAGAGCGCATCCGTCTCAAGCTACGCAATCCTATCGGCGTGGCGCTGCACTTGATCGATAAATATGCTCAGATTGTCCACGAGCGATTGGCCTTGCTGGAAGATGACTTCACCGTCGTCGCCGATGTAGAGCGCGAAACCGCGATGTACCGGGAGGATCTGTACCAGCAGTTTCATTATCGTCTCGCCGACGTGGATAATGCCCTCTACGAGTTTGAAAATCGTGGTATGGCTTACTTCGATGAAAACATTCGTCTGCTCCGCATCTTCGATCTGGTGAACAAATCCAAACTACAGGAAGAGTTTGCTCATCAAGTGGTTGCTGACGTCCCTCAGGTTATTGAGCAGCGTGTCAACGAGATTATCGACTGGGTGGTGAGCAGCAACGTGCGCCAATGGCAGGCCGTGCAGGAGCACGTCGTCAGCCGGCGGGACAAATACGCGGAGCATCTTGTTGGGCAGACTGGTGGAAGTTTCACCTACGATCGCGCTCATCTGCTCGATACGGTCGGGCGCGTGGCGCAGCAAGTCCTGGAGAACTACGACAGAATGGGGGAATCTAACCGCATCGCTGCCGAAGTACAACGGGCGGTCGCCGGCGCGGCACTCGTCGAGGTCAGTGCGTTGGGCCTCGGTGCGATTGTCACTGCGTTAGCCACAACGAGCGCCGCCGATCTGACCGGTATTCTTGCCGCCGGAACAGTGGCAGTCCTGGGATTGCTCGTAATCCCTGCCAAGAAGCGCGCGGTCAAAAATGAACTGCACGGAAAAATCGCTGCGGTGCGCGAGAAATTGATGCATAGCCTGAACACGCAATTCACCCGAGAGCTAGAGCGTGCGCTACACGAAATTGAAGCTGCGATTGCACCGTATACCCGCTTTATCCGCGCCGAGCGTAAGAAACTACAGAATACGCACGATGAACTAACGAACATTAGAAATTGGATAGAGAGCCAGGCGCATACTATCGATACGTTATAGGAGGGCGTTGCAGTTTTAATCATGAATTGACATCGCTTCGAGGCCGTGATAAACTAATCTTACACGGCTCAGCATCAAGTCACGCGGCGCTTGACTTTCTGGCCGCTTTGAGTATTTTTCAACCAAGGGCTGTATGCATTGGACGTTTAGCGACGCTCTATCACCCGATGCGGTAGTTGGCGCACACACGTTTACTTTTGAAACTTCCATCGCCAGTCCCGTCTTACTGGAGGAACAAGACCGTTTATGGCTGACAAAATTCGCGTGATGATTGTGGACGATATCGCGGAGACGCGTGAACAACTGCGCAAGTTGCTCTCGTTTGACCCCGACATTGAAGTGGTGGCGATGGCCGGTAGCGGTGAGGAAGCCTTAGGCGCCATCAACCAGGCTTTTCCCGATGTGGTATTGATGGATATCAATCTTCCTGGTATGGATGGCATCGCCACGACCGCCAAGATCGTCGACGCGATTCCGACTGTGCAGGTCATTATGCTCTCCGTTCAGGGGGAAACCGACTATATGCGCCGGGCGATGATGGCCGGCGCACGCGATTACCTGACCAAACCGCCAAGCGCTGACGAGTTGCTAGATGCCATCCATCGCGCCTATACGATGCGTCAGAAGATGGGCACGGGGACACTCACACCCATCGCGGGGCAACCGCAGGTTGCGACCGCCATGACGCGCACCACCGACGCCAAGATCGTTACCATCTACAGCCCTAAGGGTGGTACAGGGTGTACCACGTTAGCGGTCAATCTGGCGATTGCCATGCAGACGCTGTTGGGGACAGACGCAAAAGTGTGCTTGGTCGACACGAATCTGCAATTCGGAGATGTCGCCATCTTCATGAGATTGCAAGCGACCCGCACGCTCGCCGACCTTGCTCCACACGTACAAGATATGGACTCTGACCTGTTGCGGACTATTCTGGTGCCGCACACCTCTGGCGTGCAAATTCTGGTTGCCCCGGCTACACCTGAGGATGCTGAAGTGTTTCGTGATGGCAAAGTCGAGGAGAGCGGCGCCAACACACGCCTTAAGGCGATCTTGGAATTCGTGCAGCATGAGTTCGATTACGTTATCGTTGATACACCACACCAGGTCGATGACGTGATTTTGGCCGCATTGGATGTGAGTGATTTGTTCATTGTCGTAACACGTCCGGTCATTCCTGAGATTCGCGGGGTGCGGCAGTTTATTGATTTGTTGCGAAAATTGAGTTACACTATGGATAAAGTCTCTTTGGTCATCAACGGTGTGGACAACAAACGCATGGGCATTCAGCCCGAAGCCATTGAACGCGCGATGATGCCGGCAATGGTCCACATCCCGTATGACGAACGTGTTGCGCTGCGCGCTGCCAATTACGGCGAACCACTTATTCTCAAGAATGCACGAACTCCAATTGGGCAGGCGATTGTTAACTTGGCGACTGAAATACAAAAGCACTTCATGCAAACGCTGGAAGAAACCGTTTCGGCAAGTGAGGTGCAGAAACGGCCGGGAATAGGTCGTCTGTTGTAGTCAAAAGTGGGGAGATGAGCTGTGTCACTCTTGCGTAGAATTGAGAAGAAACCTTCGCCTTCGCCAGCAGCGCCCACACCCGTCGCGCCTGAACCCAGTGTTAGCGATGCTTCTGGAGAAGTTCAACGGCGTGCTGTGCCGCGCGCGCGGGATGCCTATATGGACTTGAAAACCCGTGTGCAGAATCGCTTAATCACCGAAATGGACCCCTCAATGGATGTGTCCCGCACGAACGAAGTGCGCGCGACCATCAAAGAGATGTACGATGCAATTCTGCAGGAAGAAAGCATCATCCTGGGACGCAAGGAGCGCGATGCGCTTTTTGAGCAGATCGTAGCGGAAATTTTGGGGCTAGGGCCGCTGGAACCTCTTCTGGCAGATGAATCCATTACCGAGATCATGGTGAATGGCCCCAAGAAAATCTTCGTGGAACGCCGGGGTAAGGTACAGCGGGTAAACTTGGCTTTTGAATCCGATGAACACTTGATGCGGATTATCGAGCGCATTGTAGCGCCGTTGGGGCGCCGTATCGACGAGAGCAGTCCTACTGTGGATGCACGCTTGAAGGATGGGTCGCGCGTTAACGCGGTCATCCCCCCGATTGCTTTGAACGGGCCAACGCTGACCATCCGTAAATTCTTCAAAAAGCCGCTGACGATCGAAGACCTGATTCGCTTCGGCTCCGTCACCGAGGAATCGGTCGAATTCCTGCGGGCCTCTGTCATTGCCGCCATCAACATCGTTGTCTCCGGTGGTACCGGCACCGGAAAGACGACCTTCCTCAACGTACTTTCCAGCTTTATCCCCGCGGACGTGCGCATTATCACGATTGAGAATGCGGCGGAGTTGCAGCTCCGGCAGGAACACGTCGTCACCCTGGAATCGCGCCCCCCCAACGTGGAGGGTAAGGGTGAGGTGAGCATCCGCGATCTGGTGATCAACTCCTTGCGGATGCGCCCGGACCGCATCGTCGTCGGCGAGTGCCGTGGCGGCGAGGCTCTGGATATGCTCCAGGCGATGAACACCGGTCACGAAGGGAGCATGACCACGCTCCACGCTAACAATACCCGTGATGCGCTCTCGCGGTTGGAAACCATGGTGTTGATGGCCGGCATGGAATTGCCCCACCGCGCCATCCGTGAGCAAGTGGCCAGCGCCATCGATATGATCGTGCAGTTGGAGCGGATGCGCGATGGGTCACGCCGCGTCGTCTCCATTACTGAAGTCCAGGGTATGGAAGGCGATGTGATTACCACGGCGGACATTTTCAAATTTGAGCAGGCCGGCTTCGAAGAGGGGAAGATCATCGGGCGCTTGCGACCAACCGGGATCCGCCCAAAATTCATGGAAAAAATCGAAGAAGCTGGCATTCATTTACCGCCATCGATCTTTGGCGTAGCGCAGCGTGTGCGTTACTAAAGCGTAACGTACATTGCGTTTGACGGATAGAGAGGCAAATGAACCATGAACCCCGTAATACTGATTGGTGGCGCAGTTGTTCTTGTATCGATCCTCTTGCTGGTGGTGGGGCTGTCGGGCAGACCTGCTGGCCAGGAACTTGTGGAAAAACGCCTGGGTGATACAGAGAAGGAAACCAAAAAGAAAGAGAAGAAAGGTAAACGCGAATCTGTTGTCGGTGCAGCCGTGGACCGCGCCGTTGCGGGACGCAGTTTTGCGCAAAACCTTTCGACGCAGTTGGCGCGCGCGAACCTCAAGTGGACAGTCGGCGAATTCATTGTGATGACTGTGATTTTTGCCGTCGGTGCTGGGGCGCTCTTCTTTGTCCTTAAGCGTATCGTCTTGGTGCCGGTTGGCATTTTGGGCGGCTTTTTTCTCCCACGCATCTACCTTTCTACGCGGAAGAACAAACGGCTTAAGGAGTTCAACGATCAACTGGGTGATGCTTTGAACTTGATGGTCAACTCGCTGCGGGCCGGCTACAGCACGATGCAGGCCATGGAAGTCATTTCCAACGAAATGCCGACACCCATCTCCGAGGAATTTGGTCGGGTGGTGCTCGAATTACAACTCGGCGTCCCGTTCGACACGGCGATGGCGAACCTAATGCGTCGTATGCCAAGTGGCGATATGGACCTGGTCATAACGGCGATGAGTGTACAGCGCGAAGTGGGTGGTAACCTGGCCGAAGTGCTCGATGCCATCAGCTTCACCATTCGAGAGCGGGTGCGGATCAAAGGTGAGATCAAAGTTCTGACCGCGCAAGGCCGCATTACCGGGTATGTTATTACCGCTCTGCCTCTCGGTTTGGCTGGCATCATCTATATGATTCAGCCCGATTTCATGGGCGAACTGTTTACCGATCCTTGTGGTTGGGTGATGATTGGTGTCTCACTGGTGTTGATTGTCTTGGGCTATTTCGTGATTAATAAAATTGTAAATATAGAAGTATAGAGGGAGGGAACGATGCTACCCGTTATCCTTGGGGGGATCGTTTTGCTGTTAGTGATTGTGGTGGTGGTTTCGCGGCGCCGGGCTGGCACGGGGCAAAGCCTTGATGATCGCTTGAATGAATTGGCGGCCTTGGGACAGTCGGTTACGCTGGAGGAGCTGGAGCTGTCACAGCCTTTCTCGCAGCGCGTGCTGATTCCTATGCTCGAAGCCCTCAGCAAGATGGCGCAGCGTTTTACTCCGCAGCACACTATCGAAGCTTCACGCCACAAATTGGAACTGGCCGGTCTTGCGCACAAAATTAAACCCACGCAATTTCTCGGTTACCGGATGGCGGCAGCGATTGTTTTAGGGATGGCTTCCTTAATGATTGCCTTCGCTTCGGCCTTGCCGGTGTTGCAGCGATTATTAGCCATCATTGTCGCCTTTGTGCTCGGTTATATGTTACCCTCTGTGTGGCTTGGTTCCAAGATTAGCGCGCGCCAGACGAGCATCGTCAAAGCTTTACCGGATGCGTTGGACTTGTTGACCATTTGCGTTGAAGCCGGGTTGGGATTCGACGCGGCGATGTCGAAAGTAGCTGAAAAATGGGAGAACGAATTGAGCCTTGCCTTCATGCACACGGTGCAGGAGATGCAATTGGGGAAACTGAGGCGTGAGGCCATGCGTAATATGGCTAACAGCATGGATGTGCCCGATATGACCACGTTTGTTGCCGCGATTGTTCAGGCCGACACACTAGGTGTCAGTATGGCAAAGGTCATGCGAATTCAGTCGGACACGATGCGTATAAAGCGTCGCCAACGCGCTGAAGAAAAAGCCCATCAGGCGCCGGTCAAAATGATGTTCCCGTTGGTGTTTTTCATCTTTCCTACCATCCTGATTGTGTTGTTGGGGCCAGCGATTATCAAAATCAAGAACGTCGGCATCTTCAACTCTTAACGAAAACGTGAATAAGATCGTACGGTACGCTTGGAGTGTGTATCGCCAGGTCTTAGACCTTTTTGTTCCGCCGCGCTGTGTTGTGTGTAAGCACGTTGGGACCTGGCTTTGTGATCGTTGTGCGCCACAAATTCCTCTTTTTATTAATGCGCCCATTTGTCCCAGATGTGGGCGTCCCGAAAACGTCTCTGTAGGCGGTGTCGCTGAGGGCAGTGCTGGGCATCTTTGTGCTGCGTGTCGCGCTGCTCCACTCCAGGTGGCGCCGATTCGCGCGGCGTTCCTGTTCAAAGATGAAATCCGTGATGTAATCCACGCGCTCAAATACCGGGGCGCGAGTGACATTCTCAAACCTCTGGCTAAGCGCATAGCCGAAAGTTGGCATTATCACCATATACAAAGCGATGTGCTGGTGCCTGTTCCACTTCACGCCAACCGCGAAGCCAAAAGAGGGTATAATCAAGCTGTGTTGATCGCCAAAACGATAGGGCGGCAAGTGGGTTTGCCGGTCGCGAGCGGAGCGTTGGTGCGGGTCCGAGATACGGCCTCACAGACGCGCCTGAATCGGGATGAACGCAAGCACAACGTAGACGCAGCCTTTTCGTGTGTGACGTGTACACCATTTGTTGGGAAGCACGTCACGCTGGTCGATGATGTCGCCACTACCGGCGCTACTTTGGATGCTTGTGCACGGGTGTTGCTGGCCTGCGGTGCGCAAACCGTTAACGCTTTCACGCTGGCGCGTGTACCATGATCGCAGGTCAGAAAGGGGGGGGAGCAACCTTGCGGTTAAGTACGATGGATATCAATGGGCCGGGAGAAGCTGCTTTTTCGTACGGCCCTAACTTTTTAAGGAGGATTACCTATGGAGATGTTACAGATTTACACGCGCAATATAGAGTTGACCGAACGATTACGAGATTACGTTGAGGCGAAGGTTGCCAAGTTCGAGCGATTTCTTCCCTCGCTCGAGACCATCCGCGTGGACCTCTCCGAAAGTAATGCGCGGGATAGTACGCGGCGCATGGTCGCGCAGATAACCATCAATGTTCCCAAAGCCATCTTGCGGGCCGAGGAACGTGCTGGAGACATATTTGCCGCTATCGACGCCGTGATGGACAAAATGTATCGCCGGGTCGATCGATACAAGGGACGCAAGACAACGAAGCGGCGGGCTGCCCCGTTGACCGGCGAACCGCTTGAAGTCGCGGCTGAGGAGGCAGTTGAAGAAGAAGCGCCCCATATTGTCCGTATCAAAGAGTTCGAGGTTCATTCCATCACGCCTGAGGAAGCCATTGAGCAGATGGAGCTTTTGGACCATCTTTTCTATATCTATCTCGACGGCAACGATGGTCGTCTCAGCGTCATCTATCGCCGCGAGGCTGGCAATTACGGCGTCTTGAAGCCGGTGTACTGAGTGGGCGTTTGCCGCCTAAAACTTCAAGGGGCGCGGTCAACCCGCGCCCCTTTGCTTGCAGAGGTCTCGGTTACATCTCCGGCGAAGCTGGTTCAGGGACGTTTTTCGGCAATGGCAGAAGCGTTTCCTCAAGTGCCATCTCCATACTTTCAACCAGCACCAAATTGAGTTTCTTTAAAACGTTGCGGGGGATTTCCGGTAAATCTTTGGCGTTGCGCGCCGGCAAGATCACCTTCTGTACATTGGCGCGATGCGCGGTGAGCAATTTCTCCTTCAAACCGCCAACGGGGAGGATGCGCCCGCGCAATGTGATTTCGCCGGTCAAGGCGACGTCACGACGGACTGGACGCCCGGTAAAGGCCGAGAACAGCGCGGCCGCCATCGTGATCCCGCCGGAGGGGCCGTCTTTGGGAATGGCGCCTTCTGGAAGGTGGATGTGGATGTCGGTCTTCTCGAAAACCTCAGGATCAATGCCCCACGTTGCGGCCTGAGAGCGCAGATACGTCAACGCGGCCTGCGCCGATTCCTGCATCACTTCGCCCAGTTGCCCTGTGAGGATGAGCGTGCTCTTGCCGGGGACAAGGGTCACTTCGACCGGCAGCAGGTCGCCGCCGTTCGGCGTCCACGCCAGGCCCATCGCCAGACCGACTTGATCTTGCTGTTCCAGGTGATCGCTGAGATAACGCGGCGGCCCCAGGTATTTTTCGAGGGACTTCGCTGTTACGGTGGTGAGCGGGCGTTTGTCTTCGGCTAAGCGGCGGGTGGCTTTGCGGCACAGGCTGCCGATCTCCCGCTCGAGATTGCGCACGCCCGCTTCGTAGGTGTACTGGCGAATCAGCGTGTGCAATGCCGAGTCGAGGAAGCGTGGCGGGTGCGCTTCCAACCCGTTGAGTTCCACCTGACGCGGGATCAAAAAGCGCTTGGCGATTTCGCTCTTCTCCTCCTCGGTGTAGCCCGGGAATTCGATGACCTCCATGCGATCCTGTAAGGCCGGCGGAATGGGATCCAGGATATTGGCCGTGGTGATGAACAACACTTTGGAGAGATCGTAGGAGATTTCCAGGTAGTGATCGGAGAAGTCGTGGTTCTGTTCGGGGTCCAGCACCTCCAACAGCGCAGACGAAGGATCGCCGCGGAAGTCCTGGCCGAGCTTGTCGATTTCGTCCAGCATAAAGACCGGGTTCAATGTTTCGGCGCGGCGCATCGTCTGAATGATGCGCCCCGGCATTGCACCGATGTAGGTGCGCCGGTGCCCGCGGATCTCGGCCTCGTCGCGCACGCCGCCCAGCGACACACGCACGAAGGTTCGCCCCAATGCCTCGGCGATGGAGCGCCCCAGCGACGTCTTTCCCGTGCCCGGCGGACCGACGAAGCACAGAATGGTGCTGCGGCTCTTCTCCGGCGCCATGCGGCGCACGGCGATGTATTCGAGGATGCGCTCTTTGGCTTTCGGTAGACCGTAGTGGCGCGATTCCAACACCTGGGCGGCGTTTTTAATGTCGAGGTTGTCCTCGGTGATCTTGGTCCACGGCAGATGGAGCAACCAATCCAGGTACGTGCGCACGATGGCTACTTCCGGCGCCATCGAGGGCATCATCGCCAGCCGCGCCAGTTCTTCTTCGACCTGTTTGCGCGCGGCATCGGGCAATTCGATAGCGGCGAATTCCTCTTGCAGTTGCGCTACATCGCGGGTGAAGACATCCGTCTCGCCGAGTTCGCGTTGGATGGCGCGCAGTTGCTCGCGCAGGAAGTACTCGCGCTGCGATTTGTCGACTTCTTTTTGCACATTGGTGTGAATCTGATTTTCCAGTTCCAGGACATCCAGCTCGCGCGCCAGATGGGCGCTGATCTTCTGCAAGCGTTCGGTTGTGTCGAGAGTCTCCAGGAGGTCCTGGCGCGCTTCAAGGGTCAGATTGATCATTTGTGCGATGACGTCGGCCAGTTGCCCCGGCTTGCTCATGTTCATTGCGTAGACGTAGGCCTCTTCGGGGAGGGCCTGGTTCAGATCGACGGCCTTCTCGAACATCGTCAACACGGCTCGCGTCAGCGCCTCGACGTGCGCGCCTTCCTCGAAGGTTTCCGGCAGCGCGATCACGTTTGCCATCAGATAGGGCGCGCGCTGGGTGTATTCGAGGATTTTTACCCGTTGGACGCCTTGCACGATGGCGCTGGTGCTGCCGTCGGGCAGGCGGATTGAGCGCGCGATGATCACTTCGGCGCCCACCTCGTAGAGGTCTTCCGCTTCGGGATACTCGTCTGTCTCGGTGTCGTGCTGTGCGACGACCACAAGCGGCCAGTCCTCCTGAATCGCGATTTCCAACGAGTGTATCGAAATGTCGCGTCCCAGATACAGCGGCGTCACCATCTGCGGGTAGACGACGAGATCTTGCATCGGCATAATGATCGCCTCGAATGGACCGTCATCTTCATCGTGTGGCATCTCTACAAGATCACCGAACAAGTCATCCGGTGTAAGTGGAAAAGTATCCCAATCCATCAAATTCTCTCCATTTCAGACGCGATTAAAACTGCCACAATCTTAACAGATTCCAGTAGTTTAGCCATCCGGCAAATACGCAGCCGGCCAGTGCGATTAGCGTGTAGTGCATACGGCGCGTTGTGCTCCAGTACCGGCCTCGCCCCTCTCCATCTACGGCTTGGAAGACCCCCGGTTCCGTGGCGACGTAGGCCACGC
>DYKY01000249.1 GCA_020722365.1 Thermoflexus sp. | reverse complement strand
TCCCGCACAAGGCGAGCGACTTCCTCTGTAGGCAGACCCAAAAAAGTTTCGAGATCCATGCCTACACTCCTGCCAGATGTCGAACAGGCGCAGCGCGCCACAAGCGGGTCACAAGTACAGCATATAACATCAAAATTGTCACCATGATCAAAGGAAAATAAATGGCCGGATCAGTTGCAACATAAGGGCCGGGTAAAATAATGTCCATCCCTCCGAAAACAAGGCTGCCCACTCGCCATGGATCAAGTAAAGCGTAAGGTAAAAAGGCGACGTGCAACCATGTTCTGACCAGTCGCTGCTGGGTTGTTCCTAGGAGATAAGGATAAAGCGCGATGCCTAGAGATGATTCCCACACCATATCCAACCAGATGAACGCTCCCAGGTACAAGGCGAACGCAAGGTCAAGGCCCAATTGCGGTTCTTCATCGCCACGGCGATTGACCGGGCGTAATAGATAACGCAAACAGGTCACTCCCAATGAGACTAAGAGTAATAGTTTGACCAACGTGGCCAGTTGCAACATTTGCTTCGATACACCAAACCAGTAGACGATGGTTTGTTTTATTGAGTGGTTGTATCCCAAGAAAGCTTTCTCTGGACCGCGCCAGGGAAAATCTCGGCTCAACCGTCCAAGAAACGCTACATACTCACGATATTGCTCCAGACCATACGCAGGCCCAACAATCAACAACGTCGTACCGGTAATGGCAATATAGACGACCACCGTTAGCGCTAGCAATTGGAGGAAAAATCGTCTTCGTCCAAGTAACAGAGGAACGGCAACAGCGAACGCCCAATGGGGTTTGACCTGAAGGATAATCGACAACCAAAACAACGACCATCCTAAACGTTCGGTTAAAACAGCCTCAATGAAGAAGGTAGCAAATAAAGCTATGATGATGTAGATATTGAGATAACTCAAGTCGGTCCAAAACGAAGAGAAAAGAAGCCAGACAGGAAGCGACCAGGTTAACATCTTTGTAGCATAATCAAGTCCAAGGCGACGGAAAATCTGCCCCCACTTGACGTAGAGTATTCCATAAGCGATAATATGCAACAACGTATGCACGACAGAAACGCCTACGGGTGATAACCACAGAAAAGGCACAAAAGCCAGCGCGAATGACGGTGCGTAAGGGTAATGATCCTCAAGCCTTGCTAACGACCCTTGTAAGTAGAGGTCTTGTCTCGCGGACAAATGCTTTGCTGCATTCAGATAAATCTGTAAATCAGCCGGTACAACCGGGCCCTCCACATCAACCCATGCCGGTATGCCCCCCATAATCTTCGCTTCGGGGAACAGCATCATCGCCAAAACCACGCCCTGCACCACCAACCGCAACACAGCATACACCACCGTCACCGTCAACAGCACACGGTAGGTCTTGGAATTCTGCCAGAGTTGCTTGATTTCAGACCCCATACTTACGAGAGCAAAAACAGGTAACTGTAATCAATGGCGCTGATCACCAGCGTCATAAACAAGGCCAGCCACACGGCGTTGATCAGTGCAGTTTTCAACGGCTTGTCTTTCTGCCGACGAAACCCGCCCAGCAACAAAGCGCCGATGAGGCCTAACGCCAGGCCGTGCAGAACGATGCCGATCCAGGGAGAGCCGTCCGAGGCGACACCCTGCGCCAGTGCAAGGCCCACACCCGCCAACCCACCGAATAGCGCATCGGTCTTCCAATTGCTCCAGCGCCTTTCCGCGCTCAGATAGGCAGCAAACAGCACCTGCAATCCGCCAAAGGCCACGATGTTCACCAAGGTGATCGACCACGGTTCGTGATACCCGCTGATGAGCGGTTCGGTAAAGCGAATGAGCAGCGATCCCACCACGGCGCCGATGACACTACAGACAATCGCATCGCGGCGACGACCTTTGGCCCACAGCCACACCGCCGCCACAAACAACACCAACACCGGCGCGTTTTGTATGAATTCCCAGAAGATCGCGTTGACGAATACCATCTCACTCACCACGCAACACGTTGACGATGGACACCCGCGCCGCCCGTTTCCCCGGCAGATAACTTCCCGCTATACTGACGCCAATCATCAACAGGGGTAACATCAGCGCGTAGAGCACATTCAGCGGCACCTCCAGCGCGCCAAACCCATACGATTTGGACAATATCGCCAACGCACTTTTCGTAAATACCCATCCCAAGGGCAACCCCAGCACAGCCGCCAAAAGTCCTAAAAATCCAGCCGTCGTATTCACCATCGTGATGACCTGCAAGGGGGTAAAACCGATCGTTTTGAGCACCCCGATGATGCGTAGCTTCTCTTGTACTGCCAGCAGTGAAGTGTTAAACACGCTAACCAAAGCTATACCAATTAGGATACCGGATAATGCAAAAAGTGCAAGTTGCAAGTAGACCACCACCCCTGGAATGGCCTGTCCGACCAGGGTCAGGTTCAAATCGGATTCAGGGCGTGGCTCCAGATAACGTTTGAGCAGGGCTGTATCCGCGTTTGGCGCGAGTTTCAGATAATAGACCGCCGGCCTTTCATCTGGCAACAGCCGCGCCAGCGTGGAGAAGTTCGCCATTGCCATCTGCCCGACATTGACCGGCTCTGTATACGCGCCGACGATGCGCCAGGTGACGGGCCGATGACGCCATCCATCCAAAACGACCGTCAGCTCATCCCCCACACCCAGCCCCAACCAATCCAACAGCCCTTGCCCGGCCATGACCTCGTCGGTTCCGGGACGTATCGCCCGCCCTGCCAGGATTCTGAACGGGAAGTCCTCCACATCCCCATCCACGGCTCGCACCTGGAACGTTTCGCCCGTCGGCGTTTCGACATCAACGCGGTATTCGCCGTAGAATGACTCCACGCCAGGTGCGCGCGCCAGGAGATGTTGCACCCGCCTGTCGCCGGTCACGCCGCGCGTGACCACCGCATCGTAGGCGACGCCCAGCAAGGGCGGATTCGCCTTATAGGTTTCGAGCGTCTCGTTCAACGTCAATGCAAAGACGATGCCGACGACGCCAAGTAACAGGTTCAGGCCCGTGCTCAACGAGTGGAACGGCCTGGCGAAGACATCGCTCAATCCCAGGACAAAGGGGATCGGGAAACCCAGGCGCGTCGCCAGCCGGGGCAGCCAGAATTCCTTTTTGGCGGGCGCTTCAGCGCCGGTCGCAATCGCCTTGACGATGTTGGCTTTGGCTGCACGCTGCGCTGAACGCCACGTCGCCGCCACGATGACTGTTGGCACGCTGCCCAGAACCGCCA
>DYKY01000248.1 GCA_020722365.1 Thermoflexus sp. | reverse complement strand
CGGTGGAAAACGTGAAGTGGGGGATTCACCTGGAGCGCAATCCTATCTTACTGTCTTTTCCCGCGAAAGATCCCGACTTCGCATATACCGGGCGTGGCAGCGGTATCCCACGGGTGTTGCGGCTGTGCCGGGAAAGGGGCGTGCCGGTGCTGTTGGAGAACGATGAACAGCGGCAGCAATTCCGTGTGCGATTTGCGCGGCCCGCTCAAGTTGGGGATTGAGGTTTACAGCTACGCCGAGGCTGTGACGCGGTAGCGGTCGCGCCGGGGTGTGATATAATAATGCGGCGCTTGTCGGTTAGGCGCGCTGTTACTGGCCGCCGCAGCGCCCCCATTGTTGTGGGCGAGCAACGTGGCGCGCAGAGACGCGGAAACAGAAATACGTTTTCGTTCCCATCCGGGAGATCGCGCGGCGGGAGGGGCTGGTAAGCGCGCCGGCGCCGCGGTGAGGCTGTGCGTCGGGCGATACGCCGAACGGCCAAGGGCGCTGAATGGATAGCCGGGAGATGAGGTGGTAAATGGAAAATCAACAATTGACCCAATTGATTCGGCAGGAATTGCCGGGTCTCTTGCGCCGCGACCGTGGGCTGCGCGAATGGGTGCTCCAACTCACGCGGGAACGGTACGCGGACAAAGGGGAGACCGAAAGCCGCTTCGACCGCGTGTTGGACGAACTACGCCGCTTGTGAGGGTGAAGATGGAGCAATGGGAAGTGCGCCATCAAGAATGGAAAAGGCAATGCGAGCAGAAGTTGAAGTTGCTAGATGCAATGATTGCTCGTGACCCAATAGGCGCACGTTGGGGATTATCGTCTGAGCAAACGTTTCACGATGCCTCTCAAAGTATTTTCGAGGAGCTTTCTGGCCTCAAACTGGTAAGTGTGATTGAGTTTGACGACGCGGGCGAAGTGTTCGGGCGGCCTGACCAGGTGGAACTGGACGTCATCATCCAGAACGGGATGCTCATCTTGTGTGAGATCAAATCTTCGATCAGTCGCTCCGAAATGCACACGTTTGCGCGCAAAGTGGCGTTCTACGAGAAACGGCACGCACGCCAGGCGACGCGCAAACTGGTAATCTCGCCGATGATGGACGCGCGCGCGGGCGCTGGCGAACGAATTGGGGATTGAAGTTTACAGCGATGCCGAGGACGTGACGCGGTAAGGGGGTACAGACATGACAGACACATTGTCGAAGTTAGAAGTACTCAAGGAGGGATGAGAACGATGATGAGTGTCGATACGATGTCGAAGGTTATGCTCCCCCTACGGGTAGGGGCATTGCTGATGCAGGTAACAGAAGCGCCTGACCTGGAGACTGCATTATGGAAAGTACTCTCCGAATACATAGAGCTTAAAACGGAACGCCTAAGACAAAGTATTCAGGAATTCGAAATCAAGTGGGAAATGCCATTTGCTGAATTTGCCCAACGATGCGCTGATGGCACTTTAGGACAAGACCCTTATGCCTATCAGGTTGAAAGCGACTATTGGGAATGGGAAGCAACAGAGACCTTGTTACAACACTATAAGGGACTCCAAACTCAATGGATGTGAATGTCTTTGTCCTTGAGCTAACGCGCGCCTTGTCCACCATAGAGCTGCGCGGGCAAATGGCTTTGCAGACTGACGGGCCTATTTCGCAAGGCTATATCTATATGCAGCAAGATGTGTTTGTGCGTTTTTATTTCAACCAGGTCACGCAAACAATAGCTTTTGCTTTGATCAAAGAGGATCAGCGGGTATGGGGGATAGACCAGGATAGGCCGCCGTGGCTGGCATTTACACTCAGTGGAAAACCCGACAGCTCATGTGGCGATTGCGCCCCTATCGGTGTCAGATATTGTGCTGCGACTGCGCGACGTATTAACGAGCTTGGGTTAGGACATACGGGACTGGCTATGGATGGGGGTAAACTGCGGACGCACCGCGACGCGCAAGCTGGTAATCTCGCCGATGGTCGATGCGCGCGCGCGGACGCTGGCGGCCGAATTGGGGATCGAGGTCTACAGCTACGCCGAGGATGTGACGCTGTAACCGTGGCATTGGGGCGCGCAGATACGCCGGTCTGCTTCTGGAGAGTGTGCAGCAGGTGGGACAGGCAAGCGTACTGGCGATGGTGTGAGGCTGTGCGCGCCGGCAAGACGCTGGATATAAGTTGGGCCGCGCTTGACGTTTGCTTGGGCGGTATACGATGAGGCCGCCCCAATCTTGGTCAATGGGACGATGCTGTTCTGGAGTAGATTATGCGATTATCTTACGTGTGGGATTATGATATGGATGCGACCCAGTTTGCCGATATCCTGGCGGGGCGCGAGATACACGGCCGGCTGAACCGGGATTGGGCGGCAGTGCGGTTATTGGAGTATGCGCCATACCCTGAAATCGTAAGCGTGTTGGGGTATCGTGCATTGGTGGAAGGTTGGCCGCGTTGGCGACAGCGTATTCGTTCCCAAAGTCGTAAGCGAGGATTTGATTTCTTGGTATCCTGGTTGCCCGAGCAGCACCCGGAGTTGTTATAATGCTGGCAGTTGAAACCGGCTTTTACTTTGATACCCTGTACCCTTTTCAGGATCGGATCCTGCAAACCATTACCGGGCTGAATACCGACTTTTATCTCAGCGGCGGTACAGCGGCATCGCGTGGGTATCTCAATCACCGTTTCTCGGATGACCTGGATTTGTTTGTGGATGATGATCCGCGTTTTGCTTTGTGGGCAGCGCGGATCATCCAGACGCTATCTCATCACGCTTCCTGGCAATGCGAGGTTTTGCTACAAGAAGAACGTTTTGTGCGGCTGGTTATCGTTGAGGCCGGCGTTTCGCTGAAGATTGAGTGCATTAACGATGTGCCTGCGCGGGTGGGAGCGGTGCGTTCGCACCCGCTATTAGGCCGTTTGGATAGTCCGGAAAACATCCTGGCGAACAAAATCACGGCTCTGATAGATCGTGAAGAGCCTAAAGATTTCGCGGATATTTGGGGATTCTGTTGTCAAATGCAGCTCTCGTTGCTTGATGCGATCACTGGTGTGCAAGGTAAGGCGGCGGGAGTCTTTCCGGCTGATTTGGCGCGGTTGCTACTTTCTGCGACATCTGCCGATTGGGGGGCGGTGCATTGGATCGCACCGCCGCCGGTAGAGCAGTTTCTGAGTGATTTGAAGTATTTGGGTGAGATGTTGATTCTGTTGTGAGTTTTCGTGCGACCGGAGCTTGCGCCCAAATAAGTTCCCACCCGCTCCTGGAGAGCGCGCAGCGGGAAGAACAGGCCCTCGCACGGGCGCCGTGGTGAGGCTGTGCGCGC
>DYKY01000064.1:2806-21559 GCA_020722365.1 Thermoflexus sp. | reverse complement strand
CTCACTTTCATTATAGGTACGGCCATCGAAAAGTCAAGAGTACTTTGGTCAGGTATAACACTTAGTGGCTCTGGATAAAAAGCACACGCTGCATGGAGGTGAACGATGAAGACGGCATTGGCATTTCTCTTGATTGTGTTGTTAGCAGCACCGGTCGGTCAGGCGCGATCCACGGCATCGACAGCCATCGCTGCGCCGGTGCTCAAGTGGCAGCGTGCGGGCTGCTATGTCTCCTGGTGCGAGACCGGCTGGTATGCGTCGCCCGCCGTCGCCGATCTGGACAAGGACGGCGCGCCGGAGGTGATTGGCGGCGCGTACACCGTCTTTATCCTCAACGGCGCGACGGGCGCGGTCATCTGGACGCGCCGGCCCTCTTCCAGCGAACTGCGCGGCCTTTCGGTCTACGATCTGGACGGCGATGGCACATAGGCAAGGGTTCTGAACTTTGCCGTAATCTCAACGAATAATCCTATGTTTTAACGCAAATCATGTGACAAAAGGATATTGTTTGGTAAGGCGAAGGGACAGTATAATGTGAATATAGTCCGACGTAGGTAAGGAGCTAACGATGAAAGCCTTAGTCAAGCGGTATCGAAAAGAAGGCCTGTGGTTGGAGGACGTCCCCGAGCCGGAGGTAGGGATCAACGATGTGCTGATCAAGATCCACAAAACGGCCATTTGCGGGACGGACGTGCACATCTGGAATTGGGATGCCTGGTCGCAGAAAACGATTCCGGTGCCGATGGTCATCGGGCACGAGTTTGTGGGGACGGTGGCGGCGTTCGGCAGCAACGTTCACGATGTGGAGGTGGGAGAGGTGGTCTCCGGTGAGGGCCACATCGTCTGCGGGCGCTGCCGCAACTGCCTGGCCGGGCGGCGACACCTGTGCAACCATACGCAGGGCGTCGGCGTCAACCGGCCCGGCGCGTTCGCCGAATACTTGTGCATCCCCGTGACGAACGTGTGGCATGCCGACCCCAACATCCCGATGGACATCCTCAGCATCTTCGATCCATTCGGCAACGCGACGCACACGGCATTGGCGTTCAAGGTGCTCGGCGAGGATGTGCTGATCACCGGCGCGGGGCCGATCGGCATCATGGCGACGGCGATTGCCCGGCACGCGGGCGCGCGCTACGTCGTCACCACCGACATGAATCCCTACCGCCTGGCGCTGGCGAAGAAGATGGGGGCCACCGTCGCGCTCGACATCCGCGAGAAGACCATCGCCCAGGTGCAGAAAGAGCTGGGGATGAAGGAAGGCTTCGACGTGGGATTGGAGATGTCGGGGAGTGGGGAGGCCTTCCGCGATATGCTGGCGAACATGTGCCACGGCGGAAAAATCGCCATGCTGGGTATCCCGACGAAGGAACTGGCGATCGATTGGAACACGGTGATCTTCAATATGCTGACCATTCGCGGCATTTACGGGCGCGAGATGTACGAGACGTGGTACTTGATGCAGTCGATGTTGCAAACCGGCCTGGACATCAGCCCGGTTATCACCCACCGCTTCCATTACACCGAGTTTGAAGAAGCCTTCGCTGTGATGCGCTCCGGCAACTCCGGCAAGGTCATCCTGAATTGGGTGTGAGTTTCTTGGGACAGGTTTGACGGGATATAGCGATCGCCAACGGGATGTTCTGAATAGTGAATCAGCGAATGAGCGAATGAGCGAATCAGCGAATGAGCGAATCGGCGAATCGGCGAATCAGCGAATCGGCGAATGAGCGAATGAGCGAATCAGCGAATCAGCGAATGAGCGAATCGGCGAATCGGCGAATCGGCGAATCAGCGAATCGGCGAATCAGCGAATAATGGCGTCTGCCCATTCGTTGTTTCGCTGATTCTTCATTCGCTGATTCTTCATTCGCTGATTCTACATTCGCTGATTCTCCCATTCGCTGATTCTACATTCGCTGATTCTCCCATTCGCTGATTCTCCCATTCGCTGATTCTTCATTCGCTCATTCTCCAATTCATGGTACACTCTCCCCCTATGAAAAAAGCCAGTGTACGCATCAAGGGCCTGGTCGCGCTGATGAACGACGCCCGCGAGCGGATGAGCGCCGGCATTCCGCCGGAGCACGCCGACGACTTCCGCGCAATGGTGACGAATGGCGTGCGCGCCGTGGAGACGATCTGCCGCAAAAATCACATTACGCCGGACGATCTGCCCGCCCCGTCGCGCCGCGCCTATGCCTATCTCAAGGGCCTCGATCTCAGGCATTTGCCGCCGCCCACGGCGAGCGCACCCGCTGCGCCCAAGACGGTTCGCATCACGAACATCGTCGCCGCCTGCAATCACTACCATGCGGAGTTCGCCAGATTAGCCTCGCGCGCCGACGCGCCGGCCTGGACCGTTGAGCATCCCGACGTCAAGCGGCTGGCAGCGGAGCTGGTCGCCGAAGCCGAGGGCATCGCCGCGCTGTGCCGTGAGCAGGAGGGCACGCCCGCCGACCTGCCGACGCAATCGCGGCGCGGCTACCAATGGCTGGCGTTCCTCAACGATCCCAACAACCTGGCGGCGCATTTGACAACGCTGACCGAGGCGTACCGGACGGCCAAAACCGGCGCGGCGCAAAAACCGTTGTCGCTGGCGCAGCGCAAATTGCCCCTGCACATCGAGTTGTACGCGACCAGCCATCTCTATCGCTCGCGCATCGGAAGCGACGGCATCACGATCACGGCCAACGAGGGCTTTATCGGCGCGCCTCACGCGGTTATCCAGGCGCTGATCTACACCGCCCTGCGCCATCCAGAGAAAAAGCACGCAGCGCAGGTCAAAGCTTACGGCGCGACCGACGCCTTCGGGGAGATCGTCCTCTCGCTGGAGATGATGACCGCCGATCTCTCGGTCAACACCCAGGGCCAGCACTACGATCTGGCTGCCGTCTTCGGCCGGGTGAACGCGGCCTATTTCGGCGGGACGCTCTCCCCGCCGCGCCTCACGTGGAACAAGACGCTGACGCATCGCACGTTCGGCCATTACCAGTTCAACACCGACACGGTGATGTTGAGCCTGTCGCTCGACGATGCCGCCGTCCCGCCCTATGTGGTGGATTTCGTGATGTATCACGAACTGCTGCATAGATCGCTCGGCGTCAAACTCGTCAACGGACGGCGCTACGCCCACACCCCCGAGTTCCGCGACGCCGAGCGCCGCTTCGCGCAGTACGATAAGGCCAAAGACTTCCTGTCCAAACTTGGCAAATTGCACCGCTGAAAATCAATCGGCCCTTCTAGCAGCAGATTAAGCAGATTGAGCAGATTATTTTGCTTGTTTGACCGGGTGTGTGAAGATGACGCTACAGTTATTTTTCCAACTATATGACTGACGACTACCCGACTATAGACTATCCGACTATGGACTATCCGACTATGACCGATACCTGGGAAACGCTCACCCACGACATTGTGACCTGCCGCCGCTGCCCGCGTCTCGTCGCCTGGCGCGAGGAAGTGGCGCGTGTCAAACGGCGCGCGTTCCGCGACGCCGAGTACTGGGGCAAGCCTGTGCCCGGCTTCGGCGATCCCAACGCGCGGCTGGTCATTGTGGGGCTGGCACCGGGCGCGCACGGCTCCAACCGTACCGGGCGCATGTTCACCGGTGACAGTTCCGGCGACACGCTCTACGCGGCGCTGTACCGCGCGGGCTTCGCCGGCCAGCCCACGGCGATATCCCGCGATGACGGACTGACGTTGCACGACACGTTCATCACCGCCGTTGGGCGCTGCGTCCCGCCGGGGAACAAGCCCACGCCGGAGGAGTTGGCGAATTGCCGTCCTTTCCTGGCCCGCGAACTGGCGTTGTTGCGCCAGACGCGGATCATCCTGGCGCTTGGACGGATTGCCTTCGACGGCATCCTGCTCTTGTTGCGCGAACAGGGCCTTGACGTCTCCGCGTTGTCTTTCGCCCACGGCGCGACGTACCCGTTACCTGCGCCGTGGCCCACGCTCGTCGCCTCGTATCATCCCAGTCGCCAGAATACGCAGACCGGGCGGCTGACGATGGCGATGTTCGACGAAGTGTTCACGCAGATTCGCGCGCAACTTGCGGTAACGCAGCTCGGGCCGGTCTCCTGACCGTGCCCGCGTGCGCCTGGGCCTGCGGCGGCGCGGTCGGAGACCGGCCACAGCAGGCGAAAGCGAAGGCTTTTGACTTCGTTCCAGGGGGAGTATAATGGGACACATCCTGGAAGATGTCCACAGGAGGAGCCATGATCGAAGTCACGTTGGAAACCCTGCAGATGAGTCTCGTCTCCCCGCATCGCATTGTGGTATTGCGCGAGGTTGACGTTGAACGTTATTTGCCGATCTGGATCGGGCCGTGTGAAGCGGAGGCCATCGCCAACCGCCTCAACAACGTCGAGATTCCGCGCCCGCAAACGCACGATTTGCTGGTGAACGTGTTGGATGCATTGGATGCAGACCTGCTTTACATTCACATCAATGCGCTTGCCGACAACACTTTCTTTGCCCAGCTCGTGCTGGACGTGAACGCGCAACGTATCGAGGTTGATTGCCGTCCTAGCGACGCGATTGCCGTCGCTGTACGCCTGGACGTCCCCATCTACGTCGCCGAAGAGGTGATGGACGAGGCCGGTGTGTACCCGGAGCGTGATCTTATGCCGCAAGGGCAGGAGGACAAAGACCTGAGCGTCTTCCGCGATTTTCTCAGTACGTTGGATGCCGATGATTTGCCATCAAACCAGAACAGCTAGGATCACCGACCCGATGAAAGCGCCGGCATTGCTATGACCACACCCGACAAAACCGTACCTCACAATATCGAAGCCGAGGAAGCCGTCCTCGGCGCTTTGCTGATCGACCCGGAGGGCATCTTTCGCGTATTGCCCTTTTTGCGGGCCGAGGACTTCTACCTGCAAAAGCATCGCTGGATTTATGAATCGATCATCCGTATTCACGACCGCCGCGATCCCATCGACTTCCTCACGCTGACGACCGACCTGGAACAACGGGAGCAACTGGAAGCCGTCGGCGGCGCGGCCTACATCTCGCAGTTGATCAACGCCGTCCCTTCCGCCGTCAGCATCGAATCGTATGGCCGCCTGGTCGAACAGACCGCCGTCCGCCGCCGCTTGCTGGACGCCGTCAGCGACATCGCCCGCCTGGCCTACGATGAGAAACTGCCCATCGAGCAGGTGGTGGACAAGTCCGAGCAGGCGCTCTTCGGTGTGTCACAACAGCGCGCTGCCCGCGATCTCCAGCCCATCCAGGAAGTCGTGCAGCATTACTATGACCGCGTGGAATACCTCTACGCGCATCGCGGCGAGCCGATGGGTGTGCCCACCGGCTTTCACGACCTGGATCGCGTGCTCGGCGGTTTCCAACGTTCTGATTTGCTGATCCTGGCATCCCGGCCTGGCGTCGGTAAAACGTCGCTGATGCTCACCTTTGCCCTCAAAGCGGCGGAGAAGGGGCGCACGGTTGCCATCTTCAGCCTGGAGATGTCGGCGGAACAGCTTGCGCAGCGCATGGTCGCCGCCATCAGCCAGATCGACGCGCAACGCCTGCGCCTGGGGCAATTGCAGGACGACGAGTGGCCGCGTTTCGCGGACGCCATCGGACACCTTTCGGACTTGCCGATTTACATCGACGATACACCCTCCATCTCGGTGCTGCAACTGCGCACCAAATGCCGCCGGTTGGCCTCCGAGCGCCCGCTGGAAATGGTGTTTGTCGATTATCTGCAACTGATGAACTCCGACATCCAGTCCGACAACCGTGTGCAGGAAGTGTCCTACATTTCGCGTTCGCTCAAAGGCATCGCCCGCGAATTGGACATCCCGCTGATGACCGCCTCGCAGCTCTCCCGCGCCGTCGAACAGCGCACCGACAAGCGCCCGGTGCTGTCAGACTTGCGCGAGAGTGGTTGTCTGACAGGTGAGACGTTAGTCCAGTTAGCTGACGGGCGGCGTGTGCCAATCCGTGATCTGGTGCAAGATGAACATCAAGCAGAGGTTATGGCTCTTAATGAAGAGACCGGCAAATTGGAGCTGGCGCAAGTCCAAAAAGCCTGGTATACCGGCGTTAAACCGGTTTTCCGGCTCGTAACCCAATTGGGACGACAGGTCAGGGCTTCGGCGAATCATCAGTTTCTTACAATTGAGGGATGGAAGCGGCTAGATGCACTCAGTCCAGGAGAATTCGTTGCTCTACCGCGCACTTTGAGTGGAGTAAACGCTCTCGACACGAGCCTTAGCGACGCCAAAGCCGCATTGCTAGGGCATTTACTGGGAGATGGATGTACACTGCCGCGACATGCTGTTCAATATACCACCAATGATAGGGGTTTGGCTGAACATGTTGCTGAGTTAGCCAGTGCGGCTTTCGGCGAAACGATTGAACCCAGAATCGCGCGTGAACGTCAATGGTGGCAAGTCTATCTTAGCGCCTCTGAACACCTTACGCATGGCAAACGCAATCCGGTTGCAGAATGGCTAGATGCTCTGGGGGTTTGGGGGTATCGTTCCTATGAGAAAAGAGTACCGGCAATACTGTTCACGCAATCGGAAAATACTGTTGCTCGATTTCTGCGTCATCTGTGGGCTACGGATGGCACAATGGGGGTCTTTGGTAAGAAAAGACAACGAGCTGTTGTTACTTATGCTACAAGCAGTGCTGGCTTAGCTCAGGACATCCAACACCTTTTACTTCGACTTAACATCATTTCGCGGGTTTCTCGTGTTCCTCAGAGGCAACGTGGGCGGGATCAGTGGCATGTGATCATCACGGGCCAGCCTGATGTGATGACTTTTCTTGGAAAAATTGGTGTGTTATCAACAAAGCAATCGGCAGCGCAAGCTATCTGTGATTTCTATCAGGATAAAACTCATAATACTAACCGGGACGTTATTCCTATGCATATCTGGCGATCTGTTGTCGAACCGGCGCGACAAAAGGCGGGCATGAGCCAACGTGAGTTTCAAGCCGCGCTGGATATGCAATATTGTGGGACGACGCTTTACAAAAGCAATTTGAGTCGTGAGAGAGCTTTGCGGATAGGACAAATTGTGGCCAGCGACGAACTGATCAATCTTGCCCAAAGCGATATTTATTGGGATAAAATCGCCAGCATTGAGCTAGACGGTGAAGAAGACGTTTACGACTTGACCGTGCCCGGACATCACAACTTCGTCGCAGGTGATATCATTGTGCATAACAGTCTCGAACAAGATGCGGACATTGTGATGTTTATCTACCGCGAGGAGTTGTACAACGAACATACGGAGCAGCCGAATATCGCCGATTTGATGATCTCCAAACACCGCAGCGGCCCGGTTGGAACGGTGCAGCTTTACTTCAACAAAAAGCTGACGCAGTTCCTCGACGCTGCTACGGTACCGCGCATCTCTGATCCGGCGACGGCGCCATAGGGCAGAGACGTTTGGCCGTTGTAAGGAGAATCGTGACGCTCAATCGTTTTTCCGGCTTCCCAGAGGCCAAAGTCGCCGTTGTCGCCTTGCCGGACCTGGTCTTTACCGATCTCATTCCGCAGATTGACGATCTGGCAGAGCTGAAGGTGACGCTGCTCGTGCTGCGGCGGCTGGCGCAGATGCAGTCCGATGCCGCGCCCTGGATCACGCTGGCGGAGTTGCGGGCCGATCCGGCGATCCGCGCCGCCCTGGGGGATGCCGTGGATGCGAAACTCACGGATGCGCTGGCCCGCGCGGTAACGCGCGGCGTGCTGCTCTTGGCTGAATGGCGGCTCGTGGATGGGACGGTGGAGTCGCGCTATCTTGCCAACAGCCCGCGTGGACGGGCGGCGCTGCGGGCGATGCAGCGCGGCGTCGAACCGGCACGCGCAGTCAAGACGACGAGGCCCAACATCTTCGTCCTCTACGAGCAGACGGTTGGCCCACTCACCGCCATTCTCAGCGAAGATCTGATGGACGCCGAGAAAACCTATCCGGCGGAGTGGATCGAAGAAGCGTTCCACGAAGCCGCGAGCCGCAACAAACGCAACTGGAAATACATTCACGCCATCCTCGAACGGTGGCGCACGGAAGGGAAAGATGAAGTCGATAGACGAGATCGTGAAGCAGATCCGCGACGCTACATCGAAGGCAAGTACGGCGACCTCATCCAGCACTGAGCGGTCCGGTTCAGCCGGAGATCTGCCTGCCGGTGAGTTGTCTGCCGAAAGCGCCCCCGCGTCGCCGTCACGCTCGATGTTGGGGCGTCCAGACTGCCCGCTGTGCCACGGCCTGGGTTACGTGCGGCTGGATGTGCCACTTGATCACCCTGACTTCGGCAAACTGTTCCCTTGCACCTGCCGGGCGCGGGAGATTCAGGCGCAGCGCAGCGAAACCCTCAAGCTGTCGAGCAATCTCGCCACGCTGGAACGCTTTACCTTTAAGACGTTTCGTCCGGAGGGCCATGGCCTTTCCCCGGAACTTCAACTGAACCTGCGCCGCGCCTACGAGACGGCGCTGGCTTATGCGCAACATCCCGAAGGCTGGCTGTTGTTGCGGGGTGGGTACGGTTGCGGGAAGACGCATCTGGCGGCAGCTATCGCCAATGTTGCCCTCGACAAGGGGACGCCGGTGATCTTTGTGACCGTGCCCGATTTATTAGACTACTTGCGCGCGGCCTATGCGCCCACCTCGCCCACCAGCTACGACCGGCGTTTCGAGGAGGTGCGCACCGCGCCTTTGCTCATCCTCGATGACCTGGGCACGGAACACGCCACACTCTGGGCGTTGGAGAAGCTGTTCCAATTGCTCAACTATCGTTACATGGCCGACCTGCCCACCGTCATCACCACCAACCGCGATTTGGAGGATATGGAACCGCGCCTGCGTTCGCGGCTTGGCGATCCCGAACTGGTGCAGATTGCGACCATTCTCGCGCCGGATTTCCGGCAGTCCGGCGTCGATCACACCGAATCCAACCTCAACACGCTTTCCCTGTATACCGACATGACGTTGGATGATTTCGATCTGCGGCGTGGCGAACTGGACTCGGCTGAGGCCGACAACCTCGAACGGGCGCTGGAACAGGCGCGCGCCTTCGCCGCCAATCCCGTGGGCTGGCTGACGTTCACCGGGACGTATGGTTGCGGCAAGACGCACCTCGCGGCGGGCATCGCCAACGCCCGCACGCGCGAGGGACACCCGGCGCTGTTCGTCGTCGTCCCCGACCTGCTCGATCACCTGCGCGCGGCCTTCAATCCGCAAAGCCCTGTCACCTACGACAAGCGCTTCGAAGAAGTGCGCCGCGCGCCGTTCCTGGTGCTCGACGACCTCGGCACGGAGAGTGCGACGTCGTGGGCGCAAGAGAAGCTCTTCCAGTTGCTCAACTATCGCTACGTCGCCAAGCTCCCCACCGTGTTGACCACGGCGCGCTTGATGGAAGACCTGGATCCTAAAATCCGCACCCGGTTGCTGGACGTGAGTCGCTGTACTGTCTTCAGCATCCTCGCGCCGGCCTATCGGGGGAGTGGAGAGGCGCCGCGCCGTGCTAAACCCACCCGCGCGCGCACCAAATCGAAGTAGCGGTCGCTGGATTGTTGCACTATAGAACATCTGTGCTATAATTGGACTACAAAAGTCTCACGAGGTGTCTGATTCGGCACATACCTGCGCTGAACATACCGTCTGTACTTTGTGATCCGTGCTTAGACTTTTGTAGTCTTTGATTCTTGATTCTTTTGAGGAGGGCTGGTATGGCTGACGAGGGACGACAGAAAGTACTGGATCAAGCGGTCGCGCAGATCAAACGCCGCTTTGGGGATGGCGCGCTGATGCGTCTGGGCGATGCGACCCACTTGAACGTCGAGACGATCCCCACCGGATCGCTGGCGTTGGATATCGCATTAGGCGTCGGCGGCGTGCCGCGTGGACGCATCACCGAGGTTTACGGGCCGGAAGGTTCCGGCAAGACCACGATTTGCCAGCATATCGTCGCGGAAGTGCAGCGTCGCGGCGGCGTCGCGGCGTTCATTGATATGGAGCACGCGCTGGACCCGAGTTACGCGGCGCGTTGCGGTGTGAATATCGATCAGCTCTATATCTCGCAGCCGGATACGGGCGAGCAGGCGCTCGAAATCGCCGAGACGTTGGTCCGCAGCGGGGCCGTGGATGTCGTCGTGATTGACTCGGTGGCGGCGTTAGTCCCGCGCGCGGAAATCGAGGGCGAGATGGGTGATTCACACCCCGGCCTGCAGGCACGCTTGATGAGCCAGGCGCTGCGCAAGCTCTCCGGCGCGATCAAGCAGAGCAACACCATCATGATCTTCACCAACCAACTGCGTGAGAAGATCGGCGTGATGTTCGGCTCGCCGGAGACCACCAGCGGCGGGCGTGCGCTTAAGTTCTACGCCTCGGTGCGGCTGGATGTGCGGCGCGTGACGGCAATCAAGTCTCAGGGAGAAATCACCGGGCATCGCACCCGCGTGCGCGTGACCAAGAATAAGGTCGCTGCGCCCTTCCGCGTGGCCGAATTCGACATTATGTTCGGCGATGGTATCAGTCATGAGGGCGATTTGATGGATGTGGGCCTGGAACTGGAGGTCATCGACAAGCGCGGGTCGTTCTACTACTACGATGGCGAGCGCTTTGCGCAGGGCCGCGAGAATGCGAAGGTCTATCTCAAGGAGAATCCCGAATTCGCCAACACCCTCGAAGACCTGATCCGCAAAAAGCTGGCGGATATGAAGGATATTCCATTGGAATTTGGCGCCAGCGTTGACCTGGATGAAGGTGTGGCGCTCGAAGAGGAGTACTAGACCGGCCCATAGTCACGTTTTTGACGCATCTTAACCCTGCGATTCAAGCCCTACTCGCGACGCTTTTCACGCGGTTTATGACGGCGGCGGTTTTCCTCGCTAAAGAGGTCAGCCGTAAGGTGCTGGATAGCATGCCCGGCTTTGCCGCCGGCGTGATGATCGCAGCGAGTCGATGATTCAGGACGTTGCGTTAGGATAGAGTGTGATATACAGGTGCGACGCACTTACAAGTGCGTCGCACCGTGCTACATCGCAAGCTCGACGCCGAAATGATCCAGGATACGCTGAATCGGCGTGAAGATGGTCGCGCTGGTAGAGCCGGCGAAAAGGAGACCCACGGCGCGGCGATCCATATCCAGGATGCCGGAGCCGGAGTCGCCGGGACTGCTCATACTGTTGGTGATGATCTGATCGGTGAAGGATGCGGTGCGCCCGCCATAGTCGACGTTCACCGTTACATCCACCTGGGTGATGTAGCCATTCGTGAGGCCGGTGGTCCGCCCCGTTTTCTGCACCTGCATTCCCAAAGCTGGCGTGTTCACGCCGATGGGCAGCCCCAGGTCAAGGATCGCCGGAATAACGAGATCGGGCGTGTCCGGCTGCGCCAGCGCCGCGTCCATCGTGTTGACGCCAGACGTTTGTTGCACGGGTTGTAGCCGGTGGCTGGAACCCGTCACGCGGGCGACGAGGTTGAGCAAGGTAGCCATACTGTCGGCGATCCGGCACTGTGAGGGATTATCGCCGAAGTCCAATGCCATGAACTCGGCCAGGGCGGCGACGCGGTCGCTGGCTGTCCCGCCATCGGCTGGACCGGGCTGGTAGATGGGATCGCCGATCCGCCCCGCGTTGGAGTTGGCCAGGACGTGGTTGTTGCTCAGGATGAAGGGCGCGCCATTGCGTTGCACGAGCAGCCCGAAGGTCCCCGCCGTGATATCGCGGTGTCCTATGGAGATGCCGGGCTGCGCGGGTCGAAAGCGCCCTTTGGGATTTGCCGGCATCTGCGCACGGATGCGTCCGGTTTCCACCACGTCGGTCAGCAGGCCCTCCAACGATTTGGGGATGACATCCTGCGGCAGGAGCAGTTCACGGGGGACTTTCTCGATCACGGAGACGATGAGGCTGAGTTCGCTGGTGGTCTGCCCCTCACTGACTTTGTAGCCCAATCCGCAGGCCACGACGTTCTGCCGTTTGAATAGGTCGGGCAGCACCTGTCGGTAAATTTCGCGCGCTTGCGCCGTAATGTAATTGCTCATTGCTCCTCCTCTCGATAACAGTTACGAGTTTCAAGTTTCAAGTTTCAGGTTGCAAGTTGGACGATGCCTGTATTTCATTCCACAACCCTTACTCCCTACTCCCTACTCCTTACTCCGTCTCTTGCCGCTGCGCTTTGACCTCGCCGATGGCCTCCACCCACACACGCACGCCGTCAAGCATGTCGGGAATACGGTCTTCGGGGCGCAGTTGTTCCAGGGGAACTTTGTGGGTGACGTTGACGATCAACGCGGGACTGCCCACCGGTCGGCCCTGCCGCATCCGCAATCCAATACCCACACCGATGACGTTGGCCTTCTTGAGCAAGTCGGCTTCATGGCGCGCTTTGACGGCCTGGATGTGCACGATCGAGATGTCCTCATTCACATTTGGTTGCATAGCATACCTTCTTTCAGCATAGTCGGGCAGTCCGATAGTCTTTAGTCTGATAGCCTTTGGTCGGATGGTCTGAACGGTGTGGTGAGACCCTGTATCCACAGGAGCACGGCGACGCAGCCCAGACCGCCCATACAGACCCAAAATCCCCAACCGGGGCCGATCGGTGCGGCGTGGAGCGTGCGTAGCGCGGGCAGTAGCCGGGCGAACGTCGCCGCGGCAGGCAGCGTAGTAACCGCGAGCCACGCCAGCAGCAGCCAGGGTCGATAACGTCCTAAACGTGGCGCGGCCCATATCGCAATGCCCGCTGCCAGCATCGCGCCGACGCCCCACCAAAAGGGGACACACCAGCCCGGTGTGCGCCACGCGCTCACGATTTCGGGGTAGGGGGGGAGCGTCGCCAGAGCCAACCCTGCACCCACGAACGCTCCGCCGATGCGCCAGACGGAGCGCCCATCGACCAACAGCATAGGCAGCAGCACCGCCAATCCCACCAGCGGTAACCGCAGAGTTTGCAGGTTCACCGACAGCGCGCCGGTTTCGATCTCTGGCAATAGTCGCAGCAAGTCGAAGAGGTCGTAGGCGTTCCAGGCCAGCGCCGCCGCTTGTCGTCCCACCCACGGTCCGAAGTAGCCAACGAGAGCGATCACCCACGCCGCAAGCAGGCCCACCTGCACGTACCGTTTCCAGCCCATCTCCCCTCTCTATCTCTATCTCTATCTCTATCTCTATCTCTATCTCTACGGTTGTGTGAGCGTAAAGTTGTCAAACGCCGTCACCGATGTTTCACCGCGCTCAACCGCATCGGCGAAGAGGGCAACGCCACCCGCCTCGCGCAGCGTGTTGTCAATGTAGGTGAATAACCGTTCATTGTTGACCGACAACGACAGCGCATTGCCCACACAGCGGACTCCCAGGTCATTTCGCGTTTTGCCGGTACGGATGATATCGCTGGTTTCAGGGCCGACCAACGGCGTCGCCGTGCCGTCTTCGACCAGCAGAATGAGATAGAAACCGTCCGCACTGATCGCCAGCAGGTAATAGTTGTCTTCGTCTTGTTGACGGCAGATGACGCCCATCCAGTTGTTCACCGTGCCCTGGACGTGCCGTACCTGTACCGTGATCAAGGTGTCGGTGTAGGTCTTGCCCGCGAGTGGGGCGTACACAGCGACGCCTTTGCCGCGATCCTCCAGGTAAAGTTCGCCGGCTTGTGCATAGACGGCGCTTTCCGTTGTCTCGAAACGCGCCCAGGCAGGACTGGGCGGATCGAAATCATCCGTTAGGGGCGTCGTCGCCGGTGTGGGTGTTAGTGTCGTCGCGGGTGATGGCGACGTGGTAGGGCTGCTACAGGCCGCAATCAGCAAGAGCGACAGCAAAAGGGAGAGCAAGTAACGTGTGTTGTACTGTGATCGATGGATCATGGTTGCACCTCTGGTTTGTAGATGGGCAGCACGATGGTCACTGTGGTTCCGCACCCCGCACCACGGCTCTCGGCCCACACACGGCCATGATGTGCGGCAACGACTTCTTTGACGATGGCGAGGCCCAATCCCAGGCCGTTATACTTGCGGCTTGTCGTGCCATCGATCTGGTAGAAGCGCTCGAAGATGTGCGGCAGTTCAGTCTCGGCAATGCCGATGCCTTCATCCTTAACTTGCAGCCGCACTTTGTTCCCTTCTGCCCACGCCGTGACCCACATACGTCCCGGTTTGCGGTTGAATTTGATGGCATTGTCGAGAATCTGGCTAAGTGCGCGGATGAAGTAGTCGGCATCCATATTGACGGGGGGGAGTGTCCCCGGCAGGTCGGCGATGATTTCCACTTGTTGTTGCGCCGCATATTCACCGATTGCTTGCAGTGCTGTCTGCACACTGGGCAGCACGGATTGCGGAAACATTGAGAACCGTTGCCTCTCGGCATCTTCGAGCACAGTGATGGCCTCGACCAGGATATTCAAGTGGTGAATGTGTCTGTGAATGGCCTCGAAAGCCTGCCTCAACTCCGGCTCTATCCTGTTGTCAGACGCGCTATCGAGTGTGAGGTCGACGTAGCCACGCGCGATGGTTAATGGAGTGCGCAGTTCGTGGGAAACGTTTTGGATGAACTGGGTCTTGAGCGTGTCCAGATGCTGCAAATAAGCCAGGTTTGCTTCCGCGCGTTGTTGGGCAGTCTGGACTTCCTGGAAAAGTTGTGCGTTTTCCAGGATCGGCGCGGCGGCGGTGACGATGAATTTGACCAGTTCGGTTTCGCGCCGGGTAAAGGTACGCGGTTCGTCATCCTCTACGCCGACCATACCGATGACTTTGTTATGGGAAACCATAGGCGTGATCAGCAGTCCGCGCGCTTTGTCACGGTGAAGGTAGTTGGTCAAGTGGGGAATGTCGGTTTGTACATCGCTAAAGGCGAGTGCGCGCTGCGTCGTCAGAACATACTGCAAGAATGGCGTCTGTGGCAACTCGACCACATCGTTGAGAGCGGTTGGGTAGTCCGGCTCACGATCTTCACTCATTATCACCAGCCGGTCGCCCTCAATCAAGCCAGCGGTAACGAGAGAGACATCGAAGGCTTGGCGGATTTGCTGACACGTCACTGTAAGAACTTTCTGTGGTGTAAGTTGTGTGTTGGCCGAAATCAAAGGCTGAATCAGGAGATTAGCATCTTTCAGATCAAAGTCTGTTTCTAATCGCTGCATGTTTTCGTAGTCGATCAGCTTGCGCAGCAACGCGGGAAAATACGGCAGCGCTGCGTCATTCGTGGAGAGCACAGTGATCTGCTCATCGGCCATCGGACTGGCGGTAAAGGTGTGCGTCGCCGGAGATGCAAGCACGATGATGGGCAGTTGCTTGTTCAGTGCCCTAAGTTGTGCGATCCATGCATCCGTATCGTTGCTATGGCTGTTGACGTGGTCCGCTATCAGGCATGCGGTATCCACTGGCTGATGTGCCAGGATGCCCGCCAGCATCTCAGTCGTCTTGCAAGGGATCACGGAGATATCGGGATGTTGTGCAAGCGCCGTACGAACTGTCGCGGTCTCACTCTCTAAAGGCATAACAAGTAGAAGGTTTATTTGCTCTTGTGTCTGGTGTCCCATAATCAAATCCGGATCAACTGGTGATAGTTTTCATTGTAGCACAGTTTTTGTGGGAGTCATGGCCAACTCCAAACTTTTCACGGAACTACAACCTAAGCTTTAGTCATGGTTGGAAAACCGGTTTCTTTGCAAACTCTAACCATCTTGGTTATAATAATAAATATTCTGAAATACACAAATTGAGGGTCTTTGTACTTCACAGACAGCCTATCGTCCGGAGATTTTGAGGGAATACCCTCAGGCTGCGCGGTTGTTTTGGATTATTGATGGTGATGATTCTTCGCCCCCTGGCGTTTTGCTTTTAGCTTTTGTCCGATAGTTCGAAGGCATCCTGAAATTGAAAAATAGAGACGCTTTCTGACCGGCACTGTTTGTCAGAAGGGCGGAGCGCGGAACAACCAAGGTACTTACATGGTGAGTCAGCAACCAGATTACCACTATCCCACCGCAGGCCTGGGCCTATATCTCAGACGCCAGGCCGCTACTCCTCTGCGTTACCTGCTTGAACAATTTTTGCAGTTCCTCTTTGGCTGGATACCCACGCCCTTAGGTATGGGATTGCGCGCCGTATTCTATCGCTTGATGCTGAAGATGGATGGGCTGGCCGCTATTGAGCCTGGCGTCAGGTTGCGCTTTGCGAGCCACCTGCAGTTGGGACGTGGTGCGTATCTCGATCAGGCGGTGTACATCCATGCCTGTCCACAGGGTGTGACGATCGGGGCAGGAACCTTGGTCATGCACGGGGCCGTGCTTCACGTTTACAACTTCCGTGATTTGCCCCACGCCGGCATCCGTATTGGACGGGATAGTCTCATTGGCGAGTACACCGTGATTCGAGGGCAAGGCGGCGTGACCATCGGGGATCGGGTCTATACTTCGCCAATGGTGCAGATTATCGCAGTCAATCACGTTTTCGATGATCCGCAGCGGCCCTTCGTGGACCAGGGAATTACGGCGGAAGGGATCGTAATCGGGGATGACGTGTGGATTGGCTCCGGGGCAGTGATCACGGATGGGGTGCGGGTTGGGCAGGGCGCTGTCATTGCAGCCGGCGCCGTGGTGACCAAGGACGTCGCTCCTCATACCGTCGTTGGCGGAGTGCCGGCCCGCCTCCTACGCAAGATCGACGGTCAGACAGACTCGCGGCGTGGCCCGGTCTATCAATCTGTTGATTGAGGCATTTATCCAATAGGGACGACGTCCAAGTGGTCACTTACGAAGTTGCTACATAGTTGCGCTGTAACGCTAACTTTTTTCCCGTCGATTGGGTGTATCCTGGAACTAGCAGAGGCTTGTGGTTTGGCTTCGAAGACCTCTCAAATTGAATACCAATTTTCTTTCTGACCAGCGTGGCTGTCGGAAGGGCGGAGCGTAGATAAAACCATGATCGAAGACACCCTAATCGCGCTGGCAGATACAGGCCTGGGCACGACTTATGAACGTTGGGCGCTCAATCGTGCGTTGCAGCGTATCCAACAAACATATCATATTCAATCAGTCCTGGAGGGGCCAGGAGACGGCATGACAGGGATTGCGGGAATCAACTCTATCGTCTTGGGCCGTCAGGGAATCCACGTAACTCTGTATTTGATAAATTCATCCCAGGCTGCCTATGCCGAAAGGGTGTGGAAAATCCACGCGCCTCAGGCGTCTTTCGAAATCATGACCGACCCCAATGCTCGCTTTCCTGATCAGTCGTATGACCTGGTTTGGAATTTCAATATTTTGCCTCGTGCCTCGGATCCCAGTATGCTTCTCGCCGAAATGGTCCGTGCCAGTCGTCGCTACGTGTTCTTCTGTGTACCCAATGCGGGTAATTACTCGTTTTGGCTCCACCGCTTACATCATAGGGTCGCCAGGCAACCTTGGGATCATGGTGATATTCGCTGGATGCGCCCGGCTCCGTGGCTGGCTATGTTGCCAGATAAAGGGTTACGCCTCTGCGAGTTTTTATATTTGGATTGCCCCTGGTGGCCCGATATCGTAAACCCGGCTGAACTGCTTATGGACTTTTTCCCTTTTCTTAAGCAGGCGCCGCAGAAAGCTGCGCCTGAGAATCGTATGAAATGGGAACCGGAAGCCCTTCCTTATTATGATCCGGAACGCTATCCCGAAATACACCATAAGATGCAGCGCCTGGCGTTTTTCGAGAACAGCCCGTTTCGGCTCCTCAAACGCCTGTTTGGTCATCACTTTGGCATTCTGGCGGAGAAGCTATGAACTCAATGGTTGGCGTCCTTGCTCGTATGCCGTTCTTTAAGCTGTATCGTTGGCTTAACTGGCCTAAGATGCTACCGGTGAATATTACGCTCACGCCATCAACGCGCTGTAACTCGCGTTGCCTTACGTGCAATATCTGGAAGAAACGCGAAAACGAGTTAACACTCGATGAGTGGGAGAAAGTGCTCCGGTCGTTAGGAAAAGCGCCTTATTGGTTTACGATCAGTGGCGGCGAACCTTTCCTGAACAGTCTGACGGTTGATTTGGCGCAGGCCGCTTATCAACTCTGCCGGCCTGGCATCATCAATATCCCTTCCAATGCCATTCTTGCTACTATTCCTGAGCAGGTGGCGCGTATCGCCAAGAGCTGCCCCAAGGCGCAGATTATCATCAACCTTTCGCTGGACGGCCTCGGCGAGAAACATGACCGAATCCGTGGGGTGCCTGGCAATTTCGTGAAATTCGAGCGTACTCTGAAGGCGCTACTCGAGTTACGCCAGGATTTGCCCAACCTGGCGATCGGCATTCACACGGTGGTGTCCGTGTTCAATGCAGGCGACTTGGATGAAGTGACGGCATATGCCGATAAGTCGGGAGCGGATCAGTTTATAACGGAAATTGCTGAATCCCGCGTGGAGTTGGACACCATTGGGTTGCCGATCACGCCTGCTCCCGAGGTCTATGCTGAAGTGATCGACCGCTTGATCACCTATATCACAACCCGACACTATCAAGGCATAGCTCGAATTTCAGAGGCATTCCGGATCGAATACTATCAGTTGGTCAAACGGATTCTCAATGAGCAGAAGCAGGTCATCCCCTGCTATGCCGGTTGGGCGAGCGCCCAGATTTACGCCGATGGCACTGTATGGCCTTGTTGCGTTCGTGCGGACAACCTCGGCAACTTGAGAGACGTTGACTATGATTTTCCCGCTATCTGGTTTGGCAAGAAGGTCGAAGCTGTGCGCCGCAGCATCGCAGCGAAAGAGTGTTACTGTCCGCTTGCTAACGCATCTTACACCAACTTGCTCCACGATATTCC
>DYKY01000064.1:0-2706 GCA_020722365.1 Thermoflexus sp. | reverse complement strand
ATCGAATTGGGCAACCCCAATAACTCGCTGGCCTGGGCGGGGCATTTGATGGAATTCCGCGAATTCTTGCCAAAGGGGCCAGCCCATGCGGTTATGCATGTGCCAACCTGCAATATTTCTTATCGAAGAAATCTGATTGGACAATACGGGGGTTTCCCAGATTCCTACTATCCACAAGAAGATTTGTTGTTTAACCATCTGTTGTACCGTAACGGCTTTACCGTATGGTTTGATCCTGCGATTCGAGTGAAGCACTTGCGTACCACTATGGCTTTGTGCGGTTTTATGCAGTGGGAAACGATCAAACGACCGAGCTTGCTCTTGGTGTTATTACTCGGTTCGATTTGGTGGGCGCGTGGTTTTGCGGCAGGGGCGTTAACTGGCTTGAGTGGTATTCGGGGAGTTATTGATCCTGAAGAGAATATTTTCATCCTGATAAATCAATCCGACTATGAAAGTTCACCGAATCGCAACTCGTAAACGACTTTGGCGCGAAATTGGGCTTGTTTTGGCTTTGGGGACTCTTACCTGGCTTAGTCGACTGCCCTTTCAACCGCAATGGCTGGACAGCTTCGACGCTGTCAATTATGCGTTGGCGGTGGATAATTTTGATGTACGTTTCCACCAACCGCAACCACCTGGCTACTATTTGTATATTCTGGGTGTACGAGCTGTAAACCTGCTCACACATGATCCGGCGCGGGCATTGTTTCACTTCAGCAGTCTGGCCAGTGGTTTGGGAGTGATTGGCATCTATTTGGCCGGACGCGAAATGTTTGGACGCAAAACGGGTCTGGTTGCAGCGCTCTTGCTGAGCACATCCACTGTTTTCTGGTATCAAAGTGAGATTGCAACACCTTACACTGGCGATTTGACGCTTTCGGTGTTTGTTGGCTGGCTGTGTTACCGTGCTCGAAGGACCAAGCGAACTAGCGGTCTGTTATTTGCAGCGCTCTTACTAGGTATTAGCGGTGCTTACCGCCCCCAGACGCTAGTCTTTCTGGCTCCACTGTTACTCTATACTTTGTGGGGACGATCCTGGAAACTTTGGTTGATAAGCGGGGGAGTTGTAGCTGTAAGCGCGGGAATTCTGTTTTCCCCGGCTATTGTTTCCAGTGGGGGCTTGGATGGGTACTTGCAGGCGGTTCTAGGGATGAAAGGAACTGTTGTGTCTGAGCACCAGGCTCAATACGGCAGCATACGTTACTTGAGATACATACTTACTGTTTTCAAATACACTTTTTTGGTTATTGGTGAGCTTGGACTGATACTGGTATTCGCAGGATTCATACAACAACTTCACAAACGTCAAATCGGTTTACTGCTTTTCCTTTTGCTGTGGGTATTGCCTACTTGGCTGGTATTTTGCCTACTCTATCCAGGTAATCTCGGCACTATCTTGGTATGCATACCGCCTTTCTTCTTGTGGGCAGGCACTAATTTTGATCAGCCCCTTTCCACACGTTGGCAGAGCATTCTGTTCTTGGTATTGGGGGCAGTCATCGTATGGCAAATTGCCGTGTTTGTGTGGCTGCCTCAAAAAGCCTTGGGGGAGCACTATCGCTCGTTTCAAAATGCCAGTACTATCCGGTCGGTAGATCGGTATGTGGAAGATATTCTCGCTCTGGTGGATGAATTCCCGGTCGATGACACTATCGTTATGGTCTACAAGAATTGGCGTCATCTGCAGTATTACAGACCGGAATATGTCACATACTCGAGGCCTTATTACACGTCCGAAAAGCCAGCTGAGATCATATACATCATTGAATTCCACAAGGGTCAAACAAGGGTACTCGAGCACGTTCCCATTCAGAGCTTGATACCTTCAGACACGCGTCGCCTTCTGCTATTGGAAATGCCCCAAGAAAAACTTAGTGCCAGCGAGCCTTGGTTGCAGAAGCGTTCGCGCAATGACATCAGCATCTATGTCATTGACATACCTGTAGATCAGCAAGCAGTGTGGACTCCTGAAGGCGCAATTCTTGTTCCGCGATAGTAGCCAGGTATAGAACATCAGCATTAGTCTTAAGCTCCGAAAGGGATATCTGTGGCTGAATGTAAACGCCCTTTGATCGTGCTCCCAACCTACAATGAGGCGGATAACCTGGCCTCTCTCGTGCAGGCCGTCCTGGAACAGGATGTTGCTCTCGATATCCTGATCGTCGACGATAATTCACCTGATGGTACAGGCGTCATTGCAGATGAACTCAGCCACGCGAATCCTAATATACACGTACTTCACCGTCCCTGCAAAGAAGGATTAGGCCCAGCCTACATTGCCGGTTTCACTTGGGCTTTGTCCCGCGACTACGATTGTGTCCTTGAGATGGACTGCGATTTCTCGCACGACCCGATTGAACTCCCCCGTTTTCTGATTGAGATTCGAAACGCCGATCTTGTCATCGGATCGCGTTACGTGAGGGGAGGCAGTACCCCGGATTGGGGCTTGAACCGGCGTTTCCTTAGTGTGGGGGGCAACCTGTTCTCACGCCTGTTGCTGCGGCTGAGGACCCACGACTGCACGGGCGGCTACCGTTGCTACCGGCGTGAACTGCTCCAGCGCATCCCCTGGCATGCGATCTCGGCCCAAGGCTACGGCTTTCAGGTCGGCGCCGTCTACTATGCCGAGCGGCTGGGTGCCAGGATCAGGGAGTTCCCGATCAAGTTTTGGGATCGACAGGTTGGACGCTCGAAGATGTCGCC
>DYKY01000063.1 GCA_020722365.1 Thermoflexus sp. | reverse complement strand
TAGCACGGCGCATCTCAGGCATCGCATCCCGCACGATGATCACCGATTGGCCCGTGAACATAGCTTTGACCCCAGCCCGCACATTCCGCAACAACGAGCGATGCATTGGCACCGTGTAAACCGATCCGCAGATGTCTTCCAGATGCTTCAGCGCCTCAGGTTTATCGTCCTCACGGACAAAGGAGAGCAATGTGACCTCGTGCTGCAGCGCCAGTTGCCGTAACACATAATAGGCGCGTATCTTCGCCCCCGAATGGGCGGGATAGGGTAAAACCTGTGTAAGAAAGAGTATTTTGCCCATAACACTGACCTCTTAGTTTTTAGACCCAGAACCTACCCGATTGAAGTGCACCCGCTCAACGAGCAAGCCGGCCATACAGATCCTGTATAACCACGCTCTCCGCTTCCCGATGTTCGTCGTACCAACGCCGCCCTGCGCTACCCATACGCGCCAAACGATCAAAGTCGGATAGCGCCTCGGTGAGCACGCGCGCCAGAGAAGAAGGATGCTTTGGTTCGACAATCCACCCGGTTACGCCAGGTTCAACGTATTCGTGAAGAGCGCCTGAGGAGGTGGTGAGTACAGCCTTATGAAAGAAGTACGCTGCCGGAATCAAGGCCGACTGCGTAGCGCCAATATAGGGCAGCACCAACAGCGCGCAGCGTTGGAACAACGTCAACGCCTCCTCGTCCTGGATGAGATGGGGGCGCACTTCGATCCCTGCAGCAAGTGGGTCTTTCCACAAAGTTTCGAGTTGACCAGGGCCGGCCAGGATAAGGCGCACCCGAGTCCGTAGTGCTTCGGGTAACCTCACCCAGGCGGCGATCAGATCCGCCACACCTTTGTAAAGTTCAATTCGTCCGAAGAAAAGCACATAAGGATCGTAACTCACATCGTCGGCCAGCCGGTCGAGTTGCTGCACCCAGGCGCTGCCTAGAAACAGATGCAACAACGGTGTGTACGTGACACGGTCTGGAGCTATGCCACGCATTAGGAGGCGTTGCCGGTAACATCGCCCGTGGACAAGGATGTGCGTTGCGTTGCGCAGAATGGCGCGGTTCCACAAATAAAGCAGTGGTCCGTACGACGATCCTGGATGGGGATCGAGATCATGGAGGGAATGGATGGTCGGAATGTCAGCCTTCCGCAGCGCGCGCAGAACGAGGATGTTCCACAGGTGCGGGCCGGTGATGTGGACAACGTCCGGTTTTTGCTCCAGAATGGCATCGATGGCCCGTCGTGCCATCCAAACACGCAAACCTTCGGGGGAAAAGCCTGTATCCCGCAAGGCGACGGGGTTGGAGACCTCCACACCGGGGAGATAGCGATGTCCCGGATAGGATTCCGTCGTGACAAGGGTAACCTTGTGCCCCGCTTGAACCATACGATTCGCGTAATCGGCGGTGTACTGGTGCATCCCAAAGGTCGGCGAAAGGAGCAGGTAACAGATATGCATCAAATCCCCTTGAAATGTTCCTGCCAGAACTGCAAACTAGGAAGCATGGCGATCGCGACGTGCCCGCCCTCGCACAAATACAAAAACACGCTCCAGCGCCAGTGCGACAAAGGGCATCGCTACAGCATCTACGGGGAGCCGGTAACGCGGCATAGCCCAGGTGAAGATGTGCAACAACGTATAGAAAACCATGAAAATATAGAGCAGTGTGACTGGACGTTCAAAGCGTGATAGCGCCGGCACAGATTGTGCTTTGCCTCCCAAATAGAAACCGTAGAGCATAAAGGGAAGATAAAGGGTAAAAGAAAGCAAGCGGCCAGCATTATGCAATAGAGAAGTATCCGTAGGCCAGAATTCGAAATAATCGGCCACCCGGCTCAGCGAGAGACGCAGGTAACGTCCCGGCTCCTCCAGAACAAACGCGATCCCCCGACGCATCAATGCGCGATCCCATTCGGCCTCGGTGGACAATTGCCCCCACAGTTCATCGGGCAGAGGCGCTGCTTCAAAAGCTTGAAAGCTAGTCCCGTGCATAGGATGCTGCGCAGAATACATCGCATAGCCGGTATTTGAGTTGAGGAGCAAGAAATCACCATATACGCGATAGTTGCGATAGGTCCAGGGGAGGATGAAAGCGAGGAGTACCAGTCCCGCAACCACCAACGCCGGAAGGTGTAAACGAATGAATTTACGCGTTTCTCCACGCCATGCCCGCCAGAGAAGCCACAAGAAGAGTACCGGTACCCAAGGCAAAATGGCCTGGCGGAAAAGGGCAGTGAGTCCCAGACTCACACCCAACCCCAGCGCCGCAGCCCACCCCGGTCGTCCCGCTGTAAAATCTTCGGACAACGCCAATGCGCGCTCGAATGACCAGAGCAGCGTGATGATGTAAAAAGTCTCGGTCATAATGCGAGCAGCATAGAGGGCGAAAAACGCATATCCCGCTGTGACCAGAGCCGCGATGAGAGGCGTCCAAGACCGGTTCGGGAAAAGACGCCGGGTCAGGCGCGCAGTCATCCACGGGAAAAGGATACCCCCAAGCACAGCGGTAACTAAACGCACTGCCACAGGCTGAAACCCAACCAGTGCATAGATAGCAGCAATGATCGCCGTGTAGAGAAAAGACCAGTGCGCCGTAGGTGTCTCTGCCGGCGTAAAGGGATACCAGTTACGATCGAAAGTGTAACCATGCCCTGTTGCCAAACGCAGGCCGAGAGAGGAGTAGCTGTAGTCATCGTGCTCGGTGGGCACCCAGTTTCCGTAGTAAAGGGCCAGACCAAGTCGCGTGATGACGGAGAATATAAGGATGGCGATCCAGATTCGAGTGGAATGCTTGTGCTGGAGTGTCATTTCAGGATTCGGCGCCATACAAACTTACTGTCCTTTGAAGCCGATAATGACACGCACCGTGTGAAGTACAGTCAGCAAATCCAGATAGAAACTGGCATGCTTGACGTAGTAGAGGTCAAGTTCCAGCTTGATCCGGGCATCCTCAGTGGAGTCGCCATACTCGTGATGGACTTGCGCCCAGCCGGTGATTCCCGGTTTGACAGCATGCCTGGCCCGGTAGAGCGGAAACGCGCGCGCCAATTGTCCCACAAAATGAGGGCGCTCAGGGCGCGGCCCGATGAAGCTCATCTCGCCACGCAGTACATTGATGAATTGCGGCACTTCGTCAAGCCGAACCTTGCGCATCAATCGACCGATCGGTGTAATACGTGGATCATTCTTGCCACACCAAACCGCACCGTACTTCTCGGCATCACGCACCATTGAACGGAACTTCAGCACCGTAAAGGGACGTCCCCCTTTGCCCAGCCGCTCCTGGCGATAAAAAAGCGGGCCTGGTGAGGTCAAAGCGTTGGCGAGGGCCACAAAGGGTATAAGCAATCCTAACACAAGCAACCCCAATAAACTGATCAGCACATCGAGCACGCGTTTAGTAGCCTGATACAGGCGGAAAGCCGGGGTATCTGCCGGACTAAGCAACAACTGCGAATCATAGCGCGCATAATCAACCGGTAATCGTCCGGTAAGACGCTCGTAAACGCTGGAGAGACTGCTAACCCGCAGCCCCAACTCGCGACAATCTAGCAGAACTTCCTGCGCCTCCAGGGGAAAGCCATGTCCCTCTTCGAGATTGAGAATGATCTCATCCACCCCATACTGGCGGACGAGACGCACCAGATTTTGGGTTTCGCCGAGCACTGGAAGATCATCATTCGCTTCCTGATACGACTTATCAACGACGCGTCCAACAATCTCGTATCCGGCGCCGCGGAATGGATTGGCATCTTCACCTTCAGTTGTCTGATGCAACATCTGTCTCAGCGCAGCAGCCGGCACATCGCCGCCAACGACAATGCCTAATTGGCGGAAAGCCGTATGCACGAGCACATGAGCGTAGAAGACACGCCAGGCTGTCAGTGACATCGTTGTCAGGAGCACCAGACCGAACGCGTAACTGCGGCGGAGAATCGGCGGAGATAGCACGGGAATCGCCAAAGAAAGTGCGGTGCTCAGCAATGCTGCACTTATCACGCTGGCCAGAATACTGAAGGTGCTAGACGCACGCGCCAGATTGTAGACATCCAAAACCGTACCGACGACCAGCCACAGTACAGTGATGGTCATAAACCACTTTAGATTACCTAAGGAAAAAACCATCGCTGGCGTGAGATCGTTCCACAGCGTTACCGCAATCAGCAACATACCGTTCACAAGCAGCAAGTCCGCCATCAAAAGCAGCAGTCTGCGATCTTTGGCCGTAAGCCGCCAATTCTTCCGTGGTGCATTACGCGCCACGGTTTCTTCCATATTTTGTTGTATCCACATCTCTTTAGATGTCATATCTCCCCCTCACTGCGACACGATAGTTAGTGCACCCTGGCTGCACGTCTTCGAAGCGCAGCGGCTTTGGCCTCCGCCAGACGTGTATAGACCTGAATCAAAGCGGCCTCTTGTTCCATGCGGTGAACCTCATACCAGGCTCGTCCGGCAGATCCCATGCGACCCAGTCTAACAGGATCATCCAACACACGTTCAAGACAACGGGCCAAGGCAGCGGGATGATCCGGTTCGACAATGAATCCCGTTTCGCCTTCCCGTACATATTCGGGCAGAGCGCCCATGCGCGTGACAATGACCGGTTTACGAAAGTAGTAAGCGGCAGCAATGAGCGCCGACTGAGAAGCGTCGACGTAGGGCAGCACCACTAATCCACATCGGCAGAAGAGGTCCATTGCCTCCTCATCGTCAATCCAGTAGTTGTGGATTTCCAATCGAGCCGGCAAAGAGCCGCCCCAATACTGCGACAAATCGCCAAAGCCGGCAATAATGACTCGACCAGGAAACGACTTATCCGTCTTCATCATCGCGCACGCCGAGATCAAATACTCGACGCCTTTATACGGTTTCAAACGTCCAAAGAAAAGCGCCCACGGTTGATACTCGACTGACGCAGCGAGATCCGGGAAGCTCCCTAGCCAACTGCCGCCGATGAAGAGATGCAGTAGAGGTGTTGACGTCACCCGCTCACGTGAGACCCCCATAGCTAGAAGTCGTTGCAGGAAGGTCTGCCCATGGACAAGAATGTGATCAGCGGTACGAACAATCTGCCTGTTCCATAAGCGAATCACGGCCCCATAGCTGCTCCCCCACGGCGGGTCTATCGTGTGGAGGGTGTGAATGATGGGCAAACCACGCGCTTTTAACTTGTGCATCAACGACAAATTCCAGATGTGCGGCCCACTGAAGTGGACCAGATCAGGATCGATATCCAAAATCATCTTCGTAGCCTTGCGCCGTCCTGCCAGCTTCAAACCCTCCAGTAATGATCCCGTACTCACTGTATCGACCGGCGTATGCACAATGACAGCCGGGATGTAGCGGTCAAGGGGCGCATAAGATGATGTCACCAGATGAACCTCATGGCCGGCTTGAGCCATACGATTAGCGAGATCAGCCGTGTACTGATGCATCTCGAAGGTCGGTGAGAGTAAGGTGTAACAAATCCGCATGGTGATGACTCCCAAGTATAGTAGTATTTATCCCAATAGCCTACCCAGACACCCACACGATTGGATCGGCGTGGCTTGCACGCACCAGAATACAGCCATCTTATGACACGTTAGAAAGGTGCTTCCACTTTGGGACTGACAATATTGACCGCGTGCCCAGCTGTGTCTTTAGGCAGCAAAATGGAAGGGAAAGGGTGCCAGAAAGGACAATAAGCCTTCAACCAAATAGCCTAGATGCGCCACTGCCTGCGCTTTCTCAGCATGAGCGCGCCCACCCCCATGCCCAGCAGACCCATGAAGCCGGCAAACCCCGGCAGGGCGCGCGCGCCGCGCAGACGCGCGGCGGTCGGCGCGGTCTCCGTCCCGATGACCCAAGGGCTAAAGTCATGCACCATCGTCGCCGTTACAACGTTGTGTACTGAGTCTGCTGTACCGGTGTATCCCCGCCACGTGCTCCCGTCCCAGCGATACAGACGCACCAGAGCGTCTTCCGACAGGCCGTGAAGCTCATTATCAGCGTAGCCCAGGGCGAGGCTCGCGGTGAACGCCGCGCTCGCCGAGGGTGTGATCCAGATCGTGCGGCTGATAACCGCATCGGCGGGGCGATCCGTAGGGAAGCGTCCTGGTACAACTGTAATGGTGATGGTTTCCAGGCCCACCGGGAGGCTGTCGAACACCACCCTGGCTCGTGCTGCGCCGAAGGTCATCGTCGTGGAAACAGGGCGCATCACCGTCAGCCCTGTGAACTCATCCGCGCCTATGTCGGGCGCGTCGAGCGGGTCACCGACAGGCCGCGCGTCGCCGTCGAAATCGCTCGTCACGCCGGCCGCCACACCCGCGTCCAACGCCGCCGACTCACCGTCGATATGGTAATCGTCTGCTGCTGGATCGATGAAATGCGGATCCAGATCGTAGAGGCTGTGGGTCCCGGTGTAAATCACGCCACCCGCATAGGCAGTGAAATAGTCTATCCCCATGTTATAGTAAAGATTATAGTCCTCGTAAGCTCTGCCGCCCCCAAATGCATCAATGGCATAGGAATAACCGCTGAAAATGGTATTGGTGATCGTCGCTGTAGTTTGCCCATGCACCACGATCCCCGCCGCCGTAGGGTAGAGAGAACCTACGGAAGGGGTTACAATGGTCAGGTGACGCAACTGAGCCTCGGCAGCACTGGTGCCCCACATCCAGATCGCGGCGCCGGCATAGGCCGAGTTCCTGGCAAACAGGCTATTGACGATGTCAACATCCCTCAGGGCGCCCACGCCTCCACCCTGTTGGGGGGCAGTGTTACTGATCACCGACGTGCCACTTATCACCACACTAAAGTCGGCGTATAACCCTCCACCGCGCTGGCCCGCCCGGTTATTGGTAAAGAAGGCTTGAGTCACTTGAGCGTCATTGGCCCACACACCGCCCCCGTACTGTCCGGCCCGGTTGCCGATGACCTGGGTCCCGCTTAAAACAACCACATCTGCCGCCAGCCCGCCCCCGTGGTAGACACCGGCGGAGTTACCCTCCAGCCGACCACCGATCAACTCCGCGCGCGCCGTAGTTCCGCCCTGATAGATGCCACCGCCATTGGTGGCAGCTCTGTTATTGACGAATGCTGTCTCGGTCATAACAACCGTGCCGCCAATCCACAGACCTCCGCCATTATCGGCTGTGGACTCATTGTTCTCGAAATGGCACTCGAACAGGTCAAGACGAGGACCGCTAGGGTCAGTATAAGTATAATGCATACCGCCGCCCCGTCCATGTGATGTGTTGCTGAGAACCTCTGTATTTCGAAGCGTGAGCGCAGCGGTCTTGAAGACATATAGCCCGCCACCAACCACCGTCGCTACGTTTTCGCTTACAATGCAATCCTCAATCAGGGGGGATGCGCCATTGGTGATAGAGACGCCTCCGCCATTGGTCGCAACGCCTCGGCGGATCGTCACACCGCGCAACACGGTTGTAGGCGTAATCGCGCTGCCCGTGGCGCTGACCATCGGCCCACGCATATTCTCGCCATCAATGAAAGTGCGCGTCGCTCCAGCACCGCTGATGACGATGCCCGCTCTCAGCGTGAATGTCTCGGTATATGTGCCCCCCCAGACAAACACAGTGTCACCCGTAGTTGCTCTGCTAAGAGCATAAGGGATGGTGCGGCAGGGAGCACTCGGATCTCCACAGGTTGAGGAATCCACACCCCCATCATCAACGTTGATAGTGGCCGCATACACCGGTGGCGCCTGCAATCCCCAAACAAGCAGGCCGATCAGCAGCAAAGCCAGTAAAAGGGGTGGGCTGATCAGCAACCCGGAAAACCTAACGCTGTTTCGCTTCATCATTGTACACCTCCTGTGTTCAAGCATGAATAAGACTTCCTGAAACCGGACAAGCCGGAACTAAAGAGATCTTTTACATATGTTTTCTTGCTCGCTAAGCAAAGGCCTCAACAGTGAGGCTCTAATGCGCTTTCATAATGAGCGGCAGATAGCAGAGGAAGGGGTTGGCGATAACTGTCACATTAGCCACGATAAACTCCCCTTCTTGGTATTGCAGAACAGCCGTATTTGTCAACACCCCATGCTCATCCGTTGAAATGACAACCTTGTACTGGATGATAACCTGCTGCCCGTCCGGCGGCACATCGGTCCAAATGAGCATATGGGATACCTCATCATACTGAGGGAATACCTCGGTCCCCTGAATTTGGATGTCATCGGGTGCGCTCATTCCACCAGACAACGTGTCCGTAAGTGTAAGGGGAGTCCCGTGGCTATAGAGTTTCAACGTGAAGGCAATCTCATCTCCTTGATATCCAAACGATACATTAGCCGCCTTTTCGAGAAGCGGGGGGGCTTCAAGGGTCGAGATGAGGCGGTGGATGTAGAACAGATCCCCTCTCGCAAAGGCGGGCACATCCAGATAGATCAGCAATTCTTCACGTGGCGTCTGGAGGATCATCGCTCTGGCGTCGAATAAGGCGCTGCTGTCAAACAACGGGTTGACGATACCCTCGCCATACATATGCTCGGTCCTGGTCACAAACCAATAGGGGGCCACGTAGCTGTACTCCGCAAGCGCCGCCTCGACATCGCCCTGGATGTGATCGCGCAGATACTCGCCCAGTTCCGGCACGAGATACATGAAATTCCGTGCGACGTTCAGCGCACGTATGTACTCATCACAGTCGGGTCTCGTGCATACGCGCCAGGGATTGTCCTTGTCAAAGGTGCTCACCCGTAGCGTGAGCAAGCGTTCGAGTTCTGCGGCGACACTCCCCGACTCAGGATACCCGGCCAGTTGCTCAAGCTTCAAATAGCCGATATAGCCGGCAATGTACGCATTGTGTACGTCAGGGTACCGGGCCAGATAGCTATTATCCGGCGGCGACTCAAGCCGGTTCTTGCTCTGGTCAAATAGGGTTTGGGCGTCGCCGAATTCCTCGGCATACTTCCACAAGGCGTAGAACATGTGCGGCGGATAGTGCCACCCCGCGTAGAAGCTCGCGTAATTGCTGTGAGGCGGATGGTTCACCAGGTCCGCGGCTACCTCCGGCGGCAGATCGAAAGCCTCGCGGGCTGCGCCATCCTGCCAGCCAATGTGAACGTACTGGTAAGGTGGGTAATCTGCAAATTCATTCTGAAGGTACGTCCTCACGTCGTCCTGTTGCGCGGCCGGCAGATAGGGCAGCGCGCGCAGCAAAGCGTAGAGCGTGTCTCCCGGATGATGCCAGTAGTCAATAAGGTTTTCGCCGACCATCCGCTCCGTACGTTGATCAAACAAGCCGTGGCTCAAGTAACCGGGGCGCAGATGCCCGGCGTCGAGAATCTTCTGCACTTCCACAGAAAGCTTTTGCCGTAAATCCACCGTACTCGCCGGCGCGACCGCAGCCGGATTGGCCGCGACCGCGGACACCGGCGGCAGAGCGGTCACCGCGCCCGCATCGTCGCCCAGAGCAATGACACAGTTGCTTAAATGAACGTACAGCCGGCCTTTGTAAGGAATGAGTGGGTTCTGATCGCCGTGCCGTTCGTAAAGGCCGTTGCTGCTGTTGGCGGTTCCCTGATAAACGGCGATGTCGGGCGAATCGGATAGAACCCGGTACATCTGCATATAGCCGGGAATGATAGTCTCCCGCAGCTCCCAGGGCGTAAGCCAGTAGTTCCACTGCCTGTCGCCGCTGTTGCCGAAGCCTGTGCCCGGGTTGGGGTTGGGGATCGTATAGTCTATGCCGCCCGCCGCGCGGTCGCGGCACCGGTGCCAGTAGATAACATTTCCGCCCCCGGAGATAGCGAGCGGTTCGTCGTGCGCGTTGCCGATCGCGCTGGGCGTGGTAAAATCCCGCGCGCCCGGCGCCCAGCCGGTGATGTGGCCCTGTGAGATGGTCAGCCCGGCCGGGTGTACGTAATGCATCGGCTGGTACAGTCGTCCATCGGTGCCGACCACAGGGGGATAACGATTGCCCGCGCCGTGGGTGCCGAACCAGGAGATGGGGGCGTACTCCGGCTGCCCATCGCTGTCAAAGTCGTAGGTCACCTCTACCCCGGTGAGACGGTTCAGCACAAAGTACGTCCTGCGCCACGGCTTTTGCTCATAGTATTGCAAAATGGGTTCAGCATCAACCGGATACGGCGGTTCTGTCCCGCGAGTTCCCAGCAGCCGGTCTGTAGTGTAGTTCTCCCATCCGGGATAGAGATCCTCCCTCTCTAAGCCCTGCAAATCGCTCCCTTTGTTGGGTTCAAGGGAGACCCGATAGTTGTGACTACCGGCAAAGACGACCACGTCCTGATGCACCACCGGCCACCAGGAGTGAAACCCTGAGCCGGGTAGCCTGGCCGAACGCCAGACAAGCGCGCCGGTCGCCGCGTTCAGCGCGTAGGCATAGGCGTCGTTGGAGGCGAAGTAGATCATGTTGTCCTGATAGGCAGCCGAGTACAGGATGGGGCCTGCGGTCTGGTAACTCCAGGCCAGTGTTCCTCTGTTGGGATGGGCATTGCCATAGATGGCATACATCGTACCATCCCGATTCCCGACATAGACCAGATCGCCGACTACAAGTGGGTTGGTCTGAAAACCAGCCCCCGCTTCAAAAGTCCATAGCCCGGCGCCGGTCAATGCATCGACGGCATGGAGTTTGTGATCCAGCCCACCGACATAAGCCACCCCATCATAGATCGTTGGCGATTGCCCCAAAGGCAACTCTGTCGGATAAACCCATGCCAGCTCCCCGGCATCCCCCGTGGCGCCGGTTCCTGTGTGCAAAGCGTATAACCCCTGAGCCGTGGCGATGTACAAGAGATCGTTGGCCGCGATGATCTGCGTATTCGGAGAAATATAGGGGTCGAGTGGCCGATACCAGACAGGGTGTAACCTTCCCCGCACTTCCTCCGGCGTCCAGGAAGTTCTCTGAGGATTCGCCCCCGCCATGGGCCACTCGGCATCCGTCGTTGTCGTCGTGGCGGTTGGGGCTGACGTTGCGCCGGAAATGGCGCCGGTCAGACCTTCCCACCCCGGCGCCATCGCGCGCGCTGACGCCGCCGACGTGTAACCGGCGCTCGGAGTGCGGAGGGGCCACACACTCACGCCTGCCAAGATCAGCAGGAGTGGTATCACGTGTCTTACTTTCATGGTCACTGACTCCTATCTTTCAAGCCGCATCAGGGCGCGCGACGCCCATACGCCTAGCTCCTCCTGAGAATCAAAGGCAAGTAAACCCGCAGTGGATGGGCCAGGACGAGGGCCGTTGCGCGGCTGCTCTCGCCGCGCGCGTTGGTCAGCAGTGCAGTATTCCACAGGGCCTCGCGTCCACCGGTTGCAATGTGAGCCGTATAATGGATGCTGACTTCCTGTCCGAGGGTCGGCGAATCGCGCCAGGTCAGGCAGTGGCAGGCGCTTTCGTAAACGGGCAGAACACTGCTGCCTTCCACGACGAAATCGCCGGGCGTCCCTACCCCTGCCGGTAACGTGTCGGTCAGGATGAGCGTCTGCCCGTTTCCCACGAAGTTCAGCGTATAAGCGATGGGGTCGTGCTGCGCGCCGGACGTCGGGGCAGCCGTTTTCTCTAACCAGGGGAGGGCGTACCCCCAGGCAACGGTCAGCGTCGGACGTCCTTCCGCCGTCGCCGGCCCGACGTCGGAGGCGTGAAAATACTTGCCGCTGTGAAAGGCCCAATCGGATTCGTACAGGGCCAGGTACAGGGGCGTCCCCGAGGCATAGGCCTCGGCTGCCGCCGAGCTTACGTCCCAGTGATAGGGTATCCCTGGGGAAGGCGGGCTGCTATCCACCGGATACACCCACGTGGCCGAGACGTTCTCCCTGGCTAACGGGGCGTTGTTCCAGGTCACACTGCTCTCCGCCCACCCCCCATCCACGGTAAGCACCTGGATCAAGGACGGCAGGGGACCGGGGGTCAGGCCCTGCCCCGCGCCTCCCGAAAGGTGCAGGGTCAGCGTGGCGGAGAGGATGGCCCGGCCTGCCGGCAATGCGTCCAGGGGAAACGTGACGTAGTAGCGTGAGAAACAGGGCCAATCCCCGATAGCGCCGAGGTTTTGAACGTTGACGAAACTCTTCCCGGCCCAGTTCAAGTCGCCCCAGCTGGGGAAGAAGTCCGGCGCGGCGGGCGACCCGCAGCTGCTGCTGCCCCCCACGTCCGCATCCATAACCGTTGCCCCGTCAAGGCCCTGGCGGATCGTCACCTCCCCCGCCTTGCTGACCGGCGGCGGACTGTAGCCCGGCATCCCGAACCTCAACTGGCCCCACGTGGCGGGCTGCTCCGACTGCATCGTCTCCGGCCACACTTGATCCGCGATCGGTGTGCCCTGGGCATCGTCCCGATCGTGCAGGACCACCGCCATGCCCCAGAGAGCGCCTTCCGCAGGGGGGCCGCTCAAGCCCAGGGCTGCGTAGGGGATGAGGAACTTGGGCGCCCAGCCCCGGTCGTCGGTCGCGTCGTTGGGGGAGTTGCCGGCCCAATCCGTGGTCGAGGTGAAGGGCAGAGCGGCCGTCACCCAGCCGGCCCCGCTGCCCTGATAGGCGGCCTGATAGCCCTCGCGGGATGGCGTGGTCGAGAGTTGGGCCTCAAACCGATAGGAATCCGGGCCGGGAGCCGGCCCGATATTCCCGGTCGTGTCCAGGTAGAGCGTGGCCGCATCCCAGGCCGTGAGGTCCTCCGGGGAAGGCGCAGTGTCGAACCAAAGGCGACGATCCATAGCCGCGATCCGCACGTAGAGGAAGGCCTCCTGGTAGCTGACCCGCACGTCCACCGCGTTCTGTGTGGGCGTCACGCGCCCGAACCAGAAAATGGCGGCTTCTTCCCCCGGCACGTTGGAGGGAGCGTTGACTCTGCGCAGCACAGCGCTTTGGCTCTGTTGCTGCGGGGATGTCGTGTTGGCTAGGGATGAAAAAACAGGGATTTGGCGATCCGCCGCCGTGTAAAGGAACGACCAGTGCGCCGTTGGCGTGTTCGCCGGCGTGAAGGGGTACCACGGGCGGTCAAAGCTGTAACCATGGCCCGTAGCCGGCCGCCAGGCGAGCTGCGAATAACTGTAATCGCCCTGGTCCAGTGGCGGATTGGGGCCGTAGTGGAGGGCTAAGGCCACGCGCCCCCCCACCGACAGCACCAGGATTGCCACGCCGATAGCCCGCTGCGTTCGTCTTGAAGTCACCATTGCAAATCCTCGCAATAGTCAAGAGCGATCAGCGCCCGTCCCGCGATGCGTTTGAAGGTCTGCTTGCGGTAGCGCGACCAATCGCGCCAGTGGCCCGTCGGCGCAAAGTTCGGTGGGCGATCTTTGGGATCCCACGTGACCTTCCCCTGCGGCTTGAGCTGTGACGATCCGCGCACGCGAATCGTCGGGATTTGCTCAAACGGATAGCGGGTGACATCCAGGTCAAAGCGGCGGCAGGCCTCGCGGACAAAGCCTTCGGGGTCGCCCACGGCGTCCTCGAAGCGCGCGAGCCAATAACCAAACGTCTGGTGCTTGTGATCGTCATGATAGGCTGTAACCATCTCGGCAGCGCGGCGCCAGCGGCGGCAGGCGAAGGGGAAGAGAATCTGCGGCCACGTCTTCACCGTTGAATGTGCCACGTCGCGCCCGTCGCGCACCAACAGCAGCAGATGCTGACCGGGATACATCACCGGGAAGTAGTGCAGGTATTGAACGCTGGGCACCTTGATCAGCATGCGTTTGCCGGGCGGCGTCTCAGCCTGGAGGTAGTGCAGCATCCCCGCGCCGACGATCCCCAGGAAGTCGCTCGCGCCCATTTTGTCGGTGTTCTGCTCGTAAATTCGCAGGAACGCGCGCTGCATCTTCAGGGCATCGTCGCTGAGTTGCAGCAGGGGCAGCTCCCACAACTGGCGGGGAAAGGCGTGAAGGTCCGGGTGCAATCGCAGCAGTTCCCCCACGTAGACAGTGCCCGCGCGGGGCATGATGCCGTTGATGAAGATCGCCGGTAACTCGGTCGCCCTCCGGGCCGCGCCCTCGGCAGTTGCAATCCCTGCGTCGCCACGATAGACAAAGGGCCTGGCCTCGAAGACGTAGTCTATGTATTTCCTGATAGTGTTCATCCAATGCATGCTCTCTCTCCGACAAATCGAGGGGGGAATCAGGGATGTTTTCCTGCGGAGTCCCCTGTCAAAATGTGCGAATCTGTTGCAGGAGATAGCGGTGCAGACGGCGCTTCGCGTCACACCTCGCGCACTCCGGTTTCAACAACGCTTGCACCTCCCACCACAGCACCTTCAGAAGGGTTGCCGTCCACAGCGCCGCGCGATAGACAGGAGCCGCGGCCCGGTTCCCATGCTTCTTGAAAAAGAGCGCCTTATGGGCCAGCAGCAGCCGGTACTTCTCAGGCACCACCCGATCCATCGTTTGGCTGCCGTAATGGATGACTTTTGATTGCGGCAGGGCATAAATGCGCCAGCCGGCTTTTTTGATACGATAACACCAATCAATCTCCTCCGAGTAGATCGGATCGAAGTCGGTGTCCAGGCCGCCGACCTGCTCCAGCACTTCACGGCGCACCAGCATCGCCGCGCCACAGACACTGTCAACCTCAAACGCCTGGGGATCGGTGTTCCGCAACCACTTTGACCACTTCGCCGCCGGCCAGAAGCCTTCGATCAGCGGGTGGGGGAAGCGCGCAAACGCCGCTTGCGGCGAGCCGTCGGCGTTCAGCAACGCGCTGCCGACCGCGCCGGCGCGGGGATGGGCATCGGCAAACTGGACGAGCTTATCCAAAGCACCCTCCAGGAGCTTGGTGTCGTCATTGAGAATGATCAGGTGGCGGCCCTTCCCGCGCGTGAGAACCATGTTGTTGTTCGTCGAGAAGCCCAAACGCCGCTCGTTGCGGAGGATCGTGACCTGGGGGAATTGCTGGCTGACCACCTCGGACGTGTTGTCCTTTGAGGCATTGTCCACGAGGTAGACTTCCAGACTGATCTCGTGGGTGCTGGCAAAAAGCGACTCCAGGCAGGGCAGCAGCAGCGACAGATTGTCCGCGCTGATGAGGGAGACCGTCAGGTCGGGAACGGGCGCTTCCTGAGGGATCGCTGTCATCATCTCACCATCCTTGTGGCAGCCCGGTAGGGATTTCAATGGCGGCGAAGTCTTGGGTCGTGCGGGCGCCGACACGTCTGACCCACGCCGCCATGCGGGTCAGGCCCTCGCGAAGTTCCACCGCCCTGGGCACGTCAAAAAAGGCGCGCGCCTTGTCGTGGGAGGCGAAGGCATGCTTCACTTCGTTGCGGGCCGGGAGGTGCACAATGGGATGCGCCGGCGCTCCCATTGCCTCTCGCACGGTCTTCGCCAGCTCATTGACCGTATACGGTTGATCGCCCCCTACGTTGAAGACTTCACCGTAGGCTTTGGGCGTCAGCACCGAGCGCGCAATCACCGGAGCCACATCGTCAATGTATGAAAACGCCCGCGTCTGTTCGCCGTCGCCGAAGATCGTCAGGGGTTCGCCCCGAAGAATCCGGTTCATGAAAATGCCGATGACATTGCGGTACTTGTCGCCGATATTCTGGTGCTCTCCGTAGACGTTGTGGGGCCGGAAAATGATGAAATCAAGCCCAAACTGCTCGTGCGCCGCCGCGAGATCAAGCTCGACCGCGTACTTGGAGATACCGTAGGGGTCTTCCGGCCTGGGCGTCAGCGTCTCACTCATAGGAAGTTGGTTCCTGCCATACACGGCGATGGAGGATGTGAAGACAAAGCACTTCACGTGGTGCAGCACGCTCAGGTTGATCAAGTTCACGGAGCCGATCAAGTTGGTCTGGTAGTTGTAGCGCCGGATGAAATGGCTCAGTCCCTCGGCGGCGTAGGCCGCCAGGTGGAAGACGTAATCGAAGGCGTGCTCCGCGAAGAGAGCCGCCATTCGCGCGACGTCGGTGACGGAGGCCTCGATCCACGCGGCCTCCGTCGGCACGTTATCCCTGAACCCGCCGCTGAGATCGTCGAGCGCCACGACCTCAATGCCCGCTTCCAGCAGATGGCGGGCGACATGGGACCCAATGAATCCGGCAGCGCCGGTGACTAAAGCTTTCGGCATATCATCCTCCTTGTTTATCTATCTCCCCCACAGCCACAAGCCCGCCCAGGAAAAGCCACACCAGGAGGCTGGCCTGGAAGCCCGAAAAACCAACGTTGTAGACGAAGGGCAGGATCCAGTCGGCGAAGAGCATCAGCACCAGGCTTGCGACCCAGGCCGCCAGAACTGTGGCCACATACCCGCCGAGGAACCCGCCGCGATACCGGCGGCTGAGCTGCCAGCCGTACAGCCCCAGCGTGACGGCGAACCAAACGAAGATTCCTAGCCCCAAAAGTCCGGTGTGCGCAAACAAATCCACCCAGTTGTTGTGAGAGTTGATTAAAGGGTGAAGCCAGAGGGCGTCCATGTATTTCAGTGGTTCGACCCCGGCGTAGGGCCGGTAGGAGGCCGGGCCTAAGCCCGTGATGGGATTGCGCAACGCGACGCTGAGCACCCGTTCAATCAGCGCCAGGCGCGACCCACCCGTTCTCTCCCAGTCCTCGTCGCCTCCCGCAAACTCGTATACCGAGGAGAAAAGCCCTCCAAATGCGGCCAGCGACACGACGAGCACCAGCACCGGCCAGCGCAACTTCGGCCAGCGCAGCCATCCCAGGACTGCCAGCGCCACCCCCACGCCCACCCACGTCGAAGAGGATCCACGAAATCTGAAGAACGCGAAACTGGCCACCCCCACGAGCAAAACGCCGAGCGCGACGCGCGCGAAAGTGGGGAGAGCGGTGTTGAATAGCAGTTGCCCCCCGGCTACCGCAGCCAAGAGCATCCAGAATGGCGCGCGGATGAAGGCAAACGTGACGAAGCGCCCTATCAGGCGCCCGCCGCCGCCGGGCAACAGCCACAGGAGCATCAGCCCCCCGCCCAGTACCAGGAACACCCACGTAAGCCGCGGGAGCCAGACTTCCGGTTCGCGCAAGTTCGCGGTGAGCCAGAAAGCCATCGCGGCAATGGCGAAGACCGCCCACTGCGCAAGCTGCACCAGCAAGAAATTGCCGGATTTGGGCACCGCCGGGTCCCAGGTGGCGTTGCCGATCAGCAATGAGAGCAGCCCGGCAAGCAAGAACAGGGTCAGGGGACGGTTGACCGGAGCCGACCGCCAGTGCAGCGCGCGTGCGCGGAGGCCCTGTAGCAGCCAGAGCGCAAAGAGCAACGGCACGAGCAGCGTGGCAAGGTTGAGCTTGACCTCGGTCCCCGTACTGAACTCCAACGGTACGACCAGCGCTGCAGCAACCACAGCGAGTAATCCAAGGTTTGGCGCCTTGAGTAATGCCAGCGTTCCTCCGCCCACAATGAAAACCAGCAGCCAGTGGAATGAGGCAAGTCGGCCGAACACCGCCGCCCCGAAGAGAACACCCAACGCCACCACGACGCTGAGCGTACGTCTCGAAACAGGTCTGGAGAGCAATTCTGTCAGTCTTTCCATACGTATATGTGAGCAAGGCTTGCGTGATTCACCGAGTTATCTCGCGCACCCCCCGGCGGTAGCCTCGGTAGATGTACCCGCTGCCGATCCAACGGTAGAGCAGGCGCAGAGCCGTGTTCTCCGGCGCATACCGCTCAAACACACACACGAGCTGCTTCATCACCCCCATCACCGGCGCGGACGAGGCGATCTGCCGCACCAGCTTACGGCAGATCAACCCCGGCGGGTCTTGTCGCCAGGCGATGGGGCCTTTGTCGGCGAACATCGGAAGGTGCTCGCCGAGCGTAGGATAACGGCGCAGCAATGTCGCGCCTGAGAAAGCAGCGCGTTCCAGGCGTTGGCACGTATGGCTCAAACTGGATAGGGCATAGTCCCAGTGTTCGGCAACCGCCCCATCAACCCGCAGCAGCCGATAGCCCGCCTGATGTGCGCGATAGCCAAACTCCACGTCATCCCAATTGGGCCAGCCGCCGGTGGGGTCCTGGAACATGCCCAGAGCAAAGAAGTCCTCACGGCGCACGCCCAACAGCCCGGTCATGCAGTTTTGAAACGGGACCTGCTGGAACTCGCTATTGCCCGACTCTGCCGGTCGGGTTGAACCTACCAGACGGGCGAAGGGTGAGCTAGCTAAAATCTCGGTGGGAGTCGTCAATGTCCCCAGCAAGATGGTTTTCTCGATATCCGCATGGGCTGCAAGGCGCTCGACGGTGTGCGGCAACAGCCGGATGTCGTCATCCACAAAGATCAAGAGTGCGCCATGGCTCTGGCGCGCCCCCTGGTTGCGCGCCGCGGCCGCCCCCTGATTCTCCTGGCGCACGTAGTGCAGTGGAAAAGGGAAGCTGCGTTGGGCGACGGTTTCCGTCCCGTCATCACCGCCATCGTCTACGACAATGACTTCCAGACGCTCCACAGGATAGCCTTGCTGCACAAGACTTTCCAGGGTGCGCAGCAGCGACGCTTTGCGATTGAAGGTAGGCACGATGACGCTGATCAAAGGGCGCTCACTGCCGTCCATAATGCCACCTCTGCCTGCCATATCGCCCCAGCGCGGCGTCCACGAGCGCCTTGAACAGCGCATCCCGCTTTGGCCGCACGTGGCGCCATTTGGGGTTAAGCGTCCAGTTAAGCAGCCAGGTCAAGTGCTTCTTCGTGATCTGGGCTACGGGTAGAATCCCTGCGCCGTGCTTCGCCAGGAGCAGATAGTGGTTTCTGACCATGTAGTAGGTTGTGAACGCTATGGTGTCCCCGTTGCGGTGGGGTTTGGGATGCCATACCCGCGCCGCCGGCACATAGAGGTTCCGCAGCCCCGCAGCTTTGGCGCGCAAACACCAATCGATCTCCTCGTGGTACATGAAGAACCGCTCATCGAGCAGGCCAATTTGTTCGATGACCTGGCGGCTCGCGAACAGCGCGCAGCCGGAAAGTGCGTCACATTCTGCAATGGACGCAAACTGCCCCGCATCAATCTCATCCTGCCCCCGCTGTTGTGGGCCGAGGCAGGAATCCAGCATAATTCCGGCAGATTGAATCTGTTGGGGGTCTTCAAGGTGATAGACTTTCGGGCCGAGAAATCCAACCGCCGGCTCCCGTTCTGCAACAGCGAGTAGCGCCGACAAGAGGTCGGGGGCGACGACCGCGTCATTGTTCAATATCAGAACGTAGTCGGCGCCTTGTGCCAGCGCGGTGCGAATCCCCACGTTGTTGCCGCCGGCGTAACCGAGATTCTCACCGGCCTCCAGCACGGACACGGTTTGATACTGCTCACGAAGCGCCTGTGGTGTGCCGTCGCCGGAATTGTTGTCCACCACGATAATGTCCAGCCGCTCCGCCGGATAGTCCAGTTCGGTCAGATGGCTCAGACACTCAAGTGTGAGAGCGAGCCGATTATAGGTCAAGATGACAACGGCGATCTTGGGCGTCACTGCGCGGCCTCCACGTGGTGATCGGTCTCGCCCGTCCGCACGGCGGGGGATGCAAACGATCTTGCGCCCGCGTCGCCGGAGCTTCGCGAGCGAACCCGCTGTCTGAGCCAGCGCCGCTTCTCCACGGCGGTATGCATCAAGCCGAAAAACTGCTTCCAGGCATTCACGTAAGCTGACAGATACCCGTTTCTGACAACGTAGCGCAGCAAACGCAGTTCGTAACCGAGGATGGCGAACAAGGTGCGCGCCTTGAAATCGCTATTGGCCAGAACGACCAGCCACCGATTGCGGATGCTGATGGCGAGCTGCCACATGTTACCGCCGTGCCCCTCTGGATGTCCTAAATGATAGGCCACGGCCTTGGGGGTGTAGAGGCACTTCCAGCCCAATTGCTGCGCCCGCCAATCCAGGTCCACATCTTCGTACCACGTGAAGAGACTCTCGTCAAAATACTGTCCACGAAACGCGATGTCTTCCAGCATGTCGCGCCGGTAGAGAGGCGCGGCGCCCGGCGCGCCAAACACCTCGCTCATTTCGTCATACTGCCCCGCATCGCGCTCCCCTTCGCCGCGGTGCAGCACGTAACCGTCCGGCGGCAAAATGTGGCCGGTGGAGTAGAACGTATCAAGATACGCGCCATCCGCAGCCATACCCAGCAGTTTGCCGGTCACGGTCCCTATGAGGGGCGATACGTCCATGGCGGCAATCATTTCTTCGAGAAACCGGGGGGTCATTTCGATGTCGAAATTGAGCGGCATCAGGTAGCCGCCGCGGGCAAGGCCGAGTCCCTGATTCTGCGCGGCGGCAAAGCCCCGGTTGTCCGCGTTGCAGACCACCGTCGCCCGATCAAACTGCCGGGCGTACCGGAGCGACTCGTCCCGCGAAGCATTGTCCACGATGATGACTTCCCAGTTCGGGTAGGTCTGCCGGGCAATGGAGGCCAGACAACGGGGCAACAACGTCCCTGCGTTGTAGTTCACGATAACGATCGAGATGAGTTTGTCAAGCGACATGGTTACTTTCTCAGATCTGGCTGTACAAATACAGTGCTGGGTAACCTGGTCGGCAGGATACAGCGCGTGCATCGTTTAATGTCATCCATGGACTTGTCCTCTCAACATAAAAGTTGTGGCAGTTTAGGGTTTCTCGGGCGCTTGCAGGCCATCCTGACCAATGGGTGAGGAGACCGGCGATCTGCTGTTGCCTTTCTGCTCCGAGCGCTTGCGTTTGAAAGCGAAAAGGACCTTCAGTGCTTGCGGCCAGAAGCCGGCGAGCAAGTAAGCCACCCTGTATCGGACGAGTCCCGGCATCAGCTTCACGGCGGCTTTTAATCGCTCTCGCCCGACCGCACGCGCGTTCTCGTTGACAATGTTGTTCAGCCCCAGGTAGTAAAGCAAACGGGCTTGCGTGGCCGGCTCAAGGGCGGCGAACTGCGGCGAATTCAGAGCTTCTTCTCGCGCCGGTTCGTCGCCTCGCAGTTGGGTGATGAGTAACATGTAGAAGAAGCGCTCGCGCGTCTCCGCCGGGAGGCCCGGAAAGAACTCGGCGTACAGGATTTTGAACCGGCTGCGTTTCACCGATTTCTGGCGCTCCCAGTAGGCCGGACTGTCCGGATCGTAGCGCGAGGCATTACTGCTATGAACGCGATACTTGCAGGTGGGCAGATCCAGGTAGGCAAAGGCCTTGCCCTCCGCAGCCAACCTGATCCACAGATTCTCGTCCTCGGTGCCCCGCAGTGACTTGTCGAAGTAGGGAGGGCCAATACTGTCCAGCGCCGTTCGGCGCATCATGACCGAGTGACAGGCCAGAATCACGTTGTTGATGACCAGGTCCTTGAGCAAGTTATCGGGATCGTGTGCGGGACGGGCCGGTGCGATCCGGGCAAAATCCCGCCCGGTTTCATCGCAGAAATACCCATCGGTGTAGACGATGTCCACCTCAGGGTGCGCGTCAAGGAAAGCCGCTTCGGCGGCCAGGGAGCCGGGCAGCAACAAGTCGTCTGAGTCCAGGAACAAAAGATAATCACCGGTCGAAACCTGGATGCCCATGTTGCGCGCCACCGACCGGCCCTGGTTCGACTGGTAATAGTAGTTGACGCGCTCACCGTAGCGGGCGCGCAACACTTCGCCGGTGCCGTCCGTGGAGCCGTCGTCAACCACAACGACCTGCACCCCCGCCCATTCCTGGCTCAGGACACTTTCGATTGCATCCTGCACCAGTTCGGCGCGGTTAAACGTGGGGATGATAACACTGATGTTGGTCATC
>DYKY01000247.1:1896-3375 GCA_020722365.1 Thermoflexus sp. | reverse complement strand
TGCCGCTCGTGATGCGCAACGCGCAGTAACCGCGGTTAAGTAGCTTTTCTAAGAGGGCCATCAGGGCTACCCTGGTGGCCCTCATTCTATGAATGTAGCGCGGGCCTCTCGCCCGCGAACGGGCCGGAGCCCGCGCTACATTGGACATAGGGACGCTCAATGGTATAGTACAACGGTAGCCTACAAACTGAAAGGAGTCGTATAAAAGATGAAGCATAATTTGTGGCTCAAATTGTTGCTCGTGGTGATGTTCGTTGCGTCGGGGATGCCGGCGTCAACATTGGCAGCCAGGCAGGCCGCCGCCGTTGTTACGTCGCCGCCCGCGCCGCTGACGCCCACGGTGGGCTATGCCGAGCGGATGGACCTTTCTCCGGCGTTACGTGATATGCAGCCGTTGGTAGATGGAACGCAATCATGGTCTACGCCGGAGATTAACTCACGCTTGCCCAAAGTCTTTCAATCGGACGTTATGGTGGAAGCAGACCCTGTTGTGCAAAGCGTAGCCGGACCCACGGCTATGCCCGACCCGCTGACCAGCTTCAACGGTCTGGGCAACATCAACGGCGTGCATCCGCCCGACACCCAGGGCGACATCGGTTACGATCCGGCGACCGGGACGAAATACTACGTCCAGTGGGTTAACCTCTCCTTCGCCGTGTGGGATGTCACCGGCGCGCCCACCCAGATTTATGGCCCGGTCAACGGCAACACGCTCTGGCAGGGCTTTGGCGGCCCTTGTGAGAACACCAACCACGGCGATCCAATCACGCTCTTTGATCCCCTGGCGAATCGCTGGTTGATGAGCCAGTTCTCCGTGGATGGGCCATATTACCAGTGCATCGCCATCTCCCAGACCGCCGATCCGACCGGCGCGTGGCACCGCTATGCATTTCAGGTTAGCGCCACTAAGATGAACGACTACCCCAAGTTCGGCGTCTGGCCGGACGGCTACTACATGACGGTCAACCAATTCACGAATGGCAGTTCTTGGGGTGGGGCCGGTGTCTTCGTTTTCGAGCGCAGCAAAATGCTCGTTGGCGACCCCACGGCGTCGTTCCAATTCTTCGATCTGTACAACGTCGATTCCAGGTTTGGCGGGATGTTGCCCTCCGACCTCGACGGTTCTACACTCCCGCCCGCGGGTGCGCCTAACTACTTCATGGAAGTAGACGACAGCACATGGATTGGGCCGAACGACGCCATACGTATCTGGGAGTTTCACGTCGATTGGACCAATCCCGGCAACTCGACGTTTGGCAATAACGGGCAACCCAACGCCATTTTGAACACCGCCGCGTGGACGCCGCTGTGTACGAGTACGCGCGCCTGCATCCCGCAGCCGGGCACAACGTCGCGATTGGATGCCATCGGCGACCGGCTGATGCACCGGTTGGCCTATCGTAACTTCGGCGCACACGAATCCCTGGTCGTCAACCATACCGTTGACGCGGGGAGCAATCACGCCGGCGTGCGCTGGTA
>DYKY01000247.1:0-1796 GCA_020722365.1 Thermoflexus sp. | reverse complement strand
CCCCGCCTGCGCCCAACGACGAGGTGTGGACTGATCCGGTCAGCGGTTACTACAGCCTCACGTTGGCGGCAGGGATCACCTACACACTGGATGTTGCAGCCTGGGTCTCCGGTTACTTGCCGACCGGTCTTTCCCTCGGTCCTCTGACGGGTAACGAGACGCGCGATGTGGCGTTGCAGGCGAATGTTGTCACGTGTACAGCGCCAGGCTATGCCCTCAACCGTGTCGGGACGACGGAATCCTTCGACGCGGGGGTTTTGCCTGCCGGATGGACGCTGCTGGATAACGCCGGGGCCGGTGTCCTGTGGCGCTTTGACGATCCGAAACAGCGTGGCAACCGCACCGGTGGAACGGGACCGTTCGCCATCATCGACAGCGATTACGCGGGTCCGAAAGCTGTGGATGCCGTCTTACGTTCGCCTTCTATGGATCTCTCCGCCCAGACAACGGTGATGCTCGAATTTAAGTACGATTTCCACTGGTACAGTTATGGCGAAGACGAAATTGCCGGCGCGGACGTCAGCGTCGATGGCGGGACCACCTGGACTAACGTCTGGCAGCGCTCGGGGCGCGATGATCGCGGCCCCAAGACAGCTCGCGTGAATATCTCCGCTCTTGCCGCCGGAGAGCCTGATGTACGTGTCCGCTTCCATTACTACCAGGCCAACTACGAGTGGTGGTGGCAAGTGGATGACGTGTTCGTCGGAACCTCAACGTGTGTGCCGGCAACGGGCGGCCTTGTCGTCGGCGAGGCCGTCGATGCTAACACCGGAGCGCCGGTTGCTGCGGCATTGCGCGATGACGCGGGCTACATGGCTCAGGCCAGCGGGCGCGACGCGCCCGGCAATGGCGCATTCTACACCCTCTTCGCGCCAGCCGGAACGCGCACCATCACGGCGACGATGACGGGATATGCTACCGGCGTCGTCACGGCTACCGTGGTTAGCGGTGCGGCCACCCTGCGCGACATCGCCCTTGACGCCGGGTTGCTCGTAGTTGCGCCGGAAAGCTTGGCACTGACGCTTACCGCCGGGCTAACTGCCACGCGCGCCATCACCCTCAGCAACAACGGCGGCTACGTCGCCGACTTCCTGGTGGAGGAGGTCAACGCGCCGTTTACGCCGATTACCGTCACCGGGCCGTTCGCCGGGACGGCGCGCCGCGTCTCTCCCAAACACCTGCACGATCTCACTGCCGCCACCGTCCGCCAATACGATCCGCCCGATGTGCCGTTGCTGGATGCCGGAACCGTCGTGCAGACGTGGGACAGCGGTCTGGCGTCGCCGTGGGGCGTCGCCTATGACGCCGATGCCGGCCTCCTTTGGCTGAGTGACACCCGGCTCGGCGGCGGCGAAGATCGCAACGTCGCCTTCACCCCCGACGGCACACCCACCGGCGCATCCCTGCCGACCTCGCCGTGGGTTGGACTGTTTGCCGCCGACATCGCCTACAACCCTATTACCGGTAAGCTCTGGCAGGTCAACGTCGGCGAGGACAACTGCATCTACGAGCTCGATGCCGCAACGCAAACGGCGACCGGGCGCGCGCTCTGCCCGCCTGTCGGCGTCTCTCAACGCGGTCTGGCCTACGATCCCACAACCGATACCTTCTACAGCGGTTCGTGGAGCGACCAAATTCTCTACCACTTCGACGCGACCGGGCAGTTGCTGGATTCCCACGACCTCAAGTTGAACATCGCCGGTCTCGCCTACAACCCCGCGACCACTCACTTGTTTGTGATGTCCAGCGCCAGCGTCGGGCGCGACGTGTACGTACTCGACGTTGCGGACAGCTAC
>DYKY01000062.1:5838-21799 GCA_020722365.1 Thermoflexus sp. | reverse complement strand
TTATCTTATAAATCACTTTTCTTCCAATATCACACTGCCGCCAGAACTGCTTTCGCCTTTATCCCTCACACCGCGCCAAACACGACTTTACGAGGCCCGTCCAGTGTTTCGTTGGCGCGCAGTCGCCGGCGCAACTGCCTATCGTTTATCATTGCGTATGCCCAACGGTATAACCTGGCAATATGAGACGCCTTTCACCACATTGCCCTATCCCGACGATGTCCCTGCACTTGCTCCTGGCAGCGGCAACACAGTGCGATTAGAAGTGATAGGTGCGTCTCAGCAATCTGAAACTGTATACCTAGAAATGCTCAAGGATGAAGAGTTAGTTGTGCTTCAAGCGCAGGAAGCCATAATTCGAGGATTGCGTATCAATGCGGTTGCTGAACACCATTTACTTATGCTGTTATATCATCGCTGGAAACTATGGGATGCAGCAATTCAACAACTAGAGCGAATTGCAGATGAAGTGCAATCGCTTTCATCTGCGCTTTGGCTGTACTGGGGCGAGCTTTGTCTGCGGGTTGGGTTGTATGCTCAATCGGAAGAATATTACCTTCAAGCGTTAGCTGCTGGAGAGATTGAACGGGATACATCAACTCAGATTATTGCTCATACTGGATTAGTGTGTGCGTCTCTCGCCCAATCTCATTATCGTCAGGCGCGGAATTACCTTGATAACGCGAGTCTTCAAGAGGACAATGCAGTGATACAATTCATGCGTAGTCGCCTGGAGACTATGACGCATCGGGAGCATCTCGTCGCTTCACCTTCCTTAAATTTGTTTAGTTATGTGCGATCTCTGGCAGAACGGATTTCCACACATCTGACTGAGGAAATACGGCAAATCCCGGATCGATTCTTGGCACAACTGCAAACGATGTCACAATATACACTTCGACCTGCTGCCGGCGCCTGGAGTACACTGGGTTCGGATAAATTCGCTGCAATGGAAATGTTGGCCATGACCTATATAACCACGCGAACGCTTTTGGAGACGTTTTCCCAAGCAGAACTTGATCATCAGATGCAAACCGGGCAACTCGAACAGATATTGAGAGACCACGCGCAACGAACGGCTCGTGGAGTACTTGGAGTATCTTCGGAGAAGGCTGCGGACTTCGCCAACCACTACGCAATCCTTGTCAGGGATAATCTTGACGTATTATATCAGGTGCAGGCATCTGAGGAGTCGTAAGTGATCCTTGTGGATGCAGTTTGGAACGTGCTGATCGACCAGCAACGCGATCCGGTTGCCTTTCTGCAAAGTGTGCGTAGTTATGGACGCCGGTTGTGGTGGCCTGCTTGGGAAATACGTGCCGGGATATGGGTAGCGTTGTTAATAACTTTGTTTATCATAGCCCAGTTAACATCCACGAATTTGAAATCATTGCTTGCACCGATATTGCTTTTGCCATTGATCGCTCAAATGCTCTGCAGTTTGCCGATCATCATCCTGGGTAATGCTCAGTTTTGGCTTTTATATGCCTATTCCCCTTTACTCCTCTGCATTGCCTGGTTATGGGCATTGGGGGAGTTATTGCCGGTTGGAACATGGCTTGGATTACAGATAGGATTTGTTTTCTATGTTGGAAAACTATGTGCCGATAGCTGTACACTGTGGGCCTATCAGCAGGTGGAAAATGCGCGTTATGAACAGCAACGGCGACGTGGCAGATTCTTGCCTGTTGCTTTGCTGTCACCAACGGCATGGTTGCGTGCACGCAAGATGCGGCTATGGGCTTCATTTGTCCTGTTCAGCATTATACTCTACATTTATTGGGCATTACCGGCGCCCAGTTTGTTGGGTTATCGCGCTTTTGGTGAGGGAGTTCGCGTATTACATGCTGTCATCTCTGTCGGCGTGGGGGGGCGGCATGTCTGGGGCTTGATGCGACGTTGCTGGCAATCCTGAGAGCTATTCCGCCAGTACGTTTTACCGCTGGACAATGGTCGGCTACTTATGCCGGACGAGTCGCCCTATGGACGCCGGTGCGCTATATTCGCGTCATTTTCTCACCGGAACGAGTTCTATCCGAACAAAGTCGTATTGTGTGTACCTTATTTACACAAGGATACCTCGCCCCGACTATACGCCAGGCCTGTCGAGCATTATCTTTGCAGCATATACAGCAGCTCCTTATCGCACTCAGCGTACAGGAAGGTGGCGGCGCCGTTATTCGCTATCTCCATTCCGCCTTACCGCCCGCTCTCCAGGCTACAGGGACATTCTACGCTAATTTGGCAGACGAAGCGACCAAACCGTTGGATTTGCAGCGTTGGCTTCACGTATTGACAACTCAGTTCCCTTCGCCCATGCTACAAGACAACGGCCTTTCAGCTTCTATGATGCTGATACTTTCTCAAGTCCGTGATGCTTTATTGACTGTCAGGGCAACGCCTGAACTTACCCAAACCGTTTGCCGTATGCGCCAGCTTATTGCACAATTGCACATTGTGTTGCTTTTATCAGATATGACGCAATCGGCATCATGGCCGTCTATGTTATTGCAGTATCTCGAACAGCACCAGAAGCGGTTCCAAACACTTTGAGGTCGCGCTTATGACTATCCCAAAACAACAGCGAGCCGCTCCTGTGATATACGACACATTAATCGTGCGCTTTACACGTCAGATCTATTATGGAGACGACAGCGTTTTTCAGCTAGAAGTGCGTCAAACACCTGCGCCTTTATCCGGCGGGGCATTCCGAGCAGATATTGAAGCGCAACTGGATCGCTTTCAACACCTTTTCACACAACAAGTGACTTTCAATCAATTCTTTAGTCGCTTCGAAGCCCCCACTATGCCGCCTGCAAGCCTGCACGATATGCAGGAGCTGGGACAGCAGTTATACACATTCTTGCCACTCGCTTTCCAACAATCTTTTCAACACGTAGTTCAAAGCGTTTTCGAAAAAGGGCGGGGACTACGTTTCATCCTTGAAGCTCGCGCGGGAGATAAAGCGGATCGCCTGTTGAGTTTGCCGTGGGAATTGCTCTTTTTCGAGACCACGGGTGCATTTTTGGCGCGTTCTCCGCGCATTTTGATTGTGCGTCGTCTGCTCGAAGCCCTGCGTCGTAGTCCATTACAGATGCAGCCCCCCTTTAATATCGTCCACATTATAGCTGCCAGTGATGGAGCTTCGCCAGCTTATAGGATTGACGAAACTTTGCAATCCATTGAACGGGATACCATTCGTCAGGCTGTTCAACCGGGGACCTATCGTCCAGTTGAAAAACCCGGTGCAGTCGAGACAATGCTGATGGCACTGCGAGAGGATACTTATCATATTGTTCACTTTTTGGGTCATGGCGAAATCGTAGAGCATGGCGAAGAACCTTCTCGTCATATACAACGGGGTTATTTACGTTTCGTCGATGCGGATGGCAACACGCAATGGGTAACGGGAGAACAATTTCAACACTTCCTTGAGTTCACACCCGCCGTACAGCTAGTCGTTCTCAATGCATGTCACGGGGGGGCTAATACGGCCAGAAGTGTGGCTCTGGAGTTGGTATACAATGGGTTGCCGTATGTCGTCGCTATTCAAGGTGACATCCTACAAGAATCTGCGAAACACTTCATTGAAGCTTTCTACACTGAATTGCAACGCCAGGGTGATATTGCCTACGCCGTCGCAGTTGGCCGTGCAGCTATCGCAGCGCACACCCCTCAAACTTTGGATTGGTGCTTGCCAGTGCTCTACACCAATATCGGTCTCGATGAAGCTTCTGCGACTGTCAAACAGGCCGAACGTCTTTGGCGATGGATGAGCTGCCCACAGTCCCGTCGGCGATTAGGGATCGGCAACCTGGTTATAGGAAGTCTGCATCTAATAATGGGAATTTTGCTGCTTATCAGTCGATACCGACCTACTATGCCGCTTACACCTTTTCTCGATGAGATCGCAGTTATGCTCGCAGCAATACCATTGGCGACATCGGTTATTTTCTATTATCATAAATCGCCTGCGATACCGAAACATTGGTCAACTATGCTGCGGTTGGCATTGTTTGCTTATGTTTTCGGCGCTGCTGCCGTGGGTTTTGGATTGTCTTTCTGCTATACCTGGTTCATCTGGTTATTGGTTGTTTCAGGAAATTTGTGGAGCATCCTTAACTCTCTTGCTCGAGGTATTTTGTTAGGTTTACTGTTCATACCAGGAATATTTTTCGGTGGTTGGCTGAGTTTCTCCCAAATGCGCGGACATACACAAGCTTTTATCTCCAACGCGCATATCGAAACGCCTGACTTTGAATGGGGCGACCTTTTCGTAATACTTGGCGGATATATCTTGTTATTCCTTCCGTGGTTGATCAGCAATTTCTATGAAACTTTTGTAACCCCACCAGTGGGGAATATATGGGTAGGTTTTGTCTTATTGGGCATAGGTTGCTTGCTATGTAGAAAAAACGAGTAAGCTGCTTTTGGCCGCTATGGGAGATACCCCAGTTTGGCAACGGTCAAACCTGACGCTGCTCCAAGGTTTGTCTTTGACGGTATAGTACAAAAACTGCCCTTTTTGTCCTACTATGGCCCCGTGAGTTATACCTGGATGGTGAAAAATGGAGCGCGTAATAGAGCATCGGATTCTCCTACGCGTAATTGCTGCGTTAAAACATCTATTGTGCTTTCACCTGCGACTACGGTTCAATCATGAGGATATGAAAAAGTATGAACCTGCACTTTCAGCTTCTTTTCTGAGTCGCTTGATAAAGGAGTTCACAGCAGGTATCCATAGCTGGGGGAGTCTTCTGATTCAGCGCCTGGATGGAAGCGCCTGCTTGCCTCGCGCGTGATCGGCAGTAGAATAACGCGAAAGGTCGAGGTCAATTGAAAGTGTGTAATTGCGTAATGTTTGTGACCGCCAACGTCTACAACGCCGGCGAGAGCGAGCGCATCGTCGGCAAGGCGCTGGCCGAAAACGGCAAGCGTGACGAGATCGTGTTGGCGACGAAGGTGCACGGTGGAATGGGGCCGGGCATCAACGACCGGGGCAACTCGCGCTATCACATCATCAAAGCGTGCGAGGATTCGCTGCGCCGTTTGCAGACCGATCATATCGACTTGTACCAACTGCACCGCCCGGACCTGGTTGTGCCGCAGGACGAAACCCTGCGTGCCTTCGATGACCTGGTACGCGCGGGCAAGGTGCGCTACATCGGTTGCTCCACCCATCCCGCGTGGATGGTAATGGAGGCGCTGGCGATCAGCGAGAAGATGGGCGTCGCGCGCTACATCAGCGAGCAACCGCCCTACAACTTGCCGGATCGCCGCATCGAGAACGAACTCGTGCCGTTGTGCCAGAAGCACGGCCTGGCGCTGCTGCCGTGGTCGCCGCTGGCCGGCGGCATCCTCTCTGGGAAGTACACGCAGGCGATGCTCGACACGGAATCTTATCCCGAAGACTCACGCGCCGGGCGTTCCGGCGCGATGTTCCGCGACCGCGTGACCCGCCGCGCCGTCGAGGTGGCAGTGCAGCTCAAAGCGATGGCCGAAGAGCGCGGCATGACCATCACGCAGTTCGCGCTGTTGTGGTGCAAGGATCAGCCCGGCATCACCGCGCCCATCATCGGCCCGCGCACGATGGCGCACCTCGAAGACGCGCTTCCCGTGCTGGAGATGACGCTCAACGACGCCGATCGCCCACTCTTCGACGCGCTCGTGCATCCCGGCAACGCCGTCGCGGATTTCCACAACAGCAACCCGTGGATGAAGGCGAGGATATAGCGATCAGCTTTCAGCCATCAGCGATCAGCTAATGAGAAGGTAAAGGGTAAAGAGTAAAGAGTAAAGAGTAAAGAGTTTCGCCACTCATTACTCATTTCTCATTACTCATTTCTCATTTCTAATTCAGGAGGACACAACCTATGCCACTGACTTTCGATTTTCCACTAGAGAAGCTTCAAACGTATATGGGGATCAATCCCAGGCCGGCGGATTTTGACGCCTATTGGGACGCGGCGCTGGCCGAAATGCGCGCGCTCGATCCGCAGGTGACGCTGACGCCTGCGGCGTTCCAGGCGTCTTATGCCGAGTGCTTCGATATGACCTTCACCGGCGTCGGGGGGGCGCGCATTTATGCTAAATTGCTCAAGCCGAAGCAGGCGAGCGCGCCGCATCCCGCGATCTTGATGTTCCACGGCTACTCCGGCGATTCCGGCGACTGGGCCGACAAGCTGGGCTATGTCGCGGTGGGTTACACGGTCGCCGCGCTCGACTGCCGGGGGCAGGGCGGGCGCTCGGAGGACAAAGGCGGCGTCACCGGCAACACGCTGCACGGGCACATCATTCGCGGATTGGATGAGGCGCTCAAGGGCGAGCCGGAAAAGCTGTACTACCGCCAGATGTTCCTCGACACGGCACAGCTCGCCAAAATCGTGATGGAGATGCCGGACGTGGACCCCACGCGCGTCGGGGCGACCGGCGGTAGCCAGGGTGGGGCGCTCACCGTGGCCTGCATCGCGCTCGAGCCGCGCATCAAGCGCGCCGCGCCTGTCTTCCCCTTCCTCAGCGATTACAAACGTGTCTGGGAGATGGACCAGGATACAAACGCCTACTCCGAATTGCGTGAGTATTTCCGTCGCTTCGACCCACGCCACGAGCGAGAAGATATGGTCTTTGAAAAACTCGGCTATGTGGATATTCAATACCTCGCGCCGCGTATCCGCACCAACGTGCAATGGTACACCGGCTTGCGCGATACGATCTGCCCACCTTCCACGCAGTTCGCCGCCTACAACAAGATTACCTCGGAGAAGAAAATGGTCATCTATCCCGACTTCGGTCACGAAGGGCTGCCGGGGAGCAATGACCTCATCTTCCAGTTTATGATGGGATTGTGATTCGGGATTGGTAATTGGGGATAGAGAATTAGTACTGGTGATGCGAGGCACACACCGCTCACTACGAGTTACTCGTTACCGATCACCAATCAGCGAGTCAAGAATCAGCGAATCAAGAATCAGTGAATGTGCAATGAAGCTACGGCATCCAGCAACCAGCTTCCAGCATCGAGTATGCGGTATCCAGCCTCGGACCTGGTTGCCGTATGTGTGCGCACGCGCAGCAACGAGATCAATGACCTGATCGCGGCGGAGTGCGAGCAGTTGACGGGCGGGCGCCCGGATGCGGAAGGCGTGGCGGTGTGCGAGACGGTGGAGGACATTTATCGCGCAGCTTACGTGCGGACGGGGCTGCGCCGCATTGCGCAGGCGCCAACGTTTGCAGATTTGCTCGACGCGCTCCGGCAGATGCCGCTCGATCTGGACGATTTCCGTGTGGATGCGCTGTACCTCTCCGGCAGGTTTCCGGTGACGCAACAGGAGGCCGTTATCGCCGCTGCGAATGTCATTCACTGCCGCGCCAACCTCGCTGCGCCGCGTCATCGGCTGTTGCTCGTGGCGCAGCGCGGGACGTTCTGGATCGGTGAAATCCTGGCGGAAGCATCGCAGAGTTACATGCCGCACCTGAAAAAGCCCTGCCACGTCTCCGTCTCGCTGGAAGCGCGCATTGCCCGCGCGCTGGTCAATCTCGTCGTGCCGCCGACTCGCTTAGGCTCGCCGCAGGCCGCCGGGACGCTCATCGATCCGTGCTGTGGCACCGGCTCGATTTTGCTGGAAGCTGCGGCGCTTGGCCTGACGGCGTATGGCGCGGATCGCAATCCCAAAATGGCGCGCATGGCGCAGCGGAACCTGCTCCACTTTGGCTATCCGCCGCGCGTCGTCTGCGCCGATGCCCGCGTTTGGACGCAGACTGCCGACGCGCTCGTCACCGACGTGCCCTACGGACGGCAGTTGGAGTCCGCCGAAAACGACTTACCGGCAATTCTGGCGAACTGTGCACACTTGGCGCCCCTTGCCGTCTACGTCGCCGGAAGCGACATCACCCCCCAGTTGACGGCAGCGGGCTATGGCGGCATCGACGTGTTGCGCCTTGTCAAGCCCAACGGCTTTACTCGCTACGTGCATCGTGCGCGGGTGGCATGCACTTAGGCGAATTTTCTGTACAATTTCTACTTTTGGGTTTATACTAAAAATGTAGTGCATCACACCATCTTGGAGCATCTCCCCATCTATTCCCTTCCACATAAGTCAGTTCTTAGCGAAAGGAGAACGCGATGTTTAACAGTAAACGATGGTTTATTATCCTCCAAGGATTTACGATCCTGTGCATGGTGCTGGCGCTTGCGCCAAAACCGGCGTTAGGCGCGTCACCGGCACAGAACGACGCGCCCCAGGTGGAAAATCCACCCCTTGAAGACCCTTCACCCTCTAGGCCCGCATCGGCAGCCGTTGAAACTGAAACGCCGCTGCACCCGATTTACCTCCAATCCCGGCAATTCACGCCCTCAATTTCCGAACTGGCTGCTGTGCAACAGGCGGCGCGTGCGGTGGGGCGCGAACGGCTACATGTGCTCCTACAACTCGACTTCATCCCGCGCCAGGCGGCGAAGGATGCACTGGCGACGGAAGGTGTTGAACTGCTGGCCTACATCCCCGATTACACCTGGATCGCCTCTATCCCGGCGGGTCGCGCCGCAGAGGCAGCAGCGCATCCCGGTGTGGCGTGGATCGGGGAATTGCAGGTGAACGACAAGCTTGCTCCGGCGATTGTGACCGGCCAGTGGGGGACGTACAACCTGACGGCTGATGGCATTGCCGCCGTGTACGTCGTCTTGCACGGCGATGAGACACTGGAGACCGGGCGCGCCCTGGTGAAGCAGTACGGAGGCGCGATTGCCGGCGAAGTCATAGGCCTGAACATGCTCGTCGTGGAGATGCCGCGCGCCAACATCGAGGCGTTGGCGGCGGAGGATGCCGTGCAGTGGATTGAGCCGGCTGCGCCGCCGCTCGAAGGCGCTAACGACGGCAGTCGCCAGCAAATCGGCGTGGACGTGGTACAGGCGGCGCCCTACAACCTCGACGGGACGGGGATTGACGTCTTGGTCTACGACAGCGGGCAGGCCGGCGACCACGTCGATTTCGGCGCGCGCCTGATCCATGGCGACACCGAGGCAGCGGAAGCGCACAGCACGCACGTCGCCGGGACGGTCGGCGGCGACGGGACAAACAGCGCGGCTCAGGGCGGCTCTGTCCTGCAATGGCGTGGCATGGCGCCCAACGCCGACCTGGTCTCTTATGGCACCGCCTACTCCGGCAGCGGCTACCTCTTTTACGAGAATGTTCCCGACATCGAAAACGACTGGGCGCAGGCGCAGAACTGGTATGGGGCCGATTTGGGCACTGCCAGCCTGGGATCCAATATCTATTCTAACTACTATCCCGATGGCTGCGCTATTATGGGCAAATATGGCGCCTCCTCGGTCCTCATCGACCAGATCGTGCGCGGCGGCAACTCGGTCGTTGGCGTCGGCGATAAGTACATTGCGACCTGGGCTGCCGGCAACGAACGCGGGTGGACGACCTCTTGCGGCACCTATTCTATCGTGGCCCCACCGGCCGCGGCCAAGAACCCCATCCACGTCGGCGGCTCCAATACCAACAACAACACCCAGTACGCGCACACCTCGTGGGGGCCGACCGAGGACGGCCGCATCAAGCCCATCGTGACGGCCGGAGCCTGCCAGACGACTGGCGATGGAGGGATTACTTCTACGGATAACAATCCGGTGAACGCTTACACCGTGATGTGCGGTACCTCGATGGCGACACCCGCTGTGGCCGGCGGCATCGCTCTGATGCTCCAGCATTACCGTGACGTCTACAACACCACCGGCACTTTCTGGCCCTCCACCGCCAAGGCAATCCTGATGCAGACGGCGGTTGATTTTGGCAATCCCGGCCCGGACTACCAGTGGGGCTTCGGGCAAGTGGACATCCACGCGGCGGTCGACCTCATCTCGCGCAAGGCGTTCCGGCAGGAAAGTATCGCGCAGGGCGAAGTGGACGTTTACTATTTCATCGTTCCCAATGCGGACGAGAATCCCACGGTGACGTTGGCTTGGGATGATTACGAAGCAACATTCAACGCCAATCCCACGCTCATCAACAACCTCGACTTGGAACTGGAATCGCCGAGCGGCGACATCGTGCGGCCCTGGGTCCTGAATCCCGCCAGCCCGACGGCCAATGCAACACGTAATGTGGACAACGTCAACAACCAGGAACAGGTCTTGATTCCTGACGCAGATATGGAAGTCGGGACGTGGCTGGTGCGCGTGAGCGCGCCGAGCGTGCCGCAAGGCCCGCAGGATTACAGCCTGGTCTGCGAAGGCTGCAAGCCACTCAATCTAGGCGTGTGCCAGGACACTGTCGCTACGTTGCGGGCAACGGCGAACGGGACGGACGTCCCCGGGATGGAGGGCCTGCGCGTGCCGGCGGAAATCGTGCTGACGGCCGGTGAACTGTGGCAGCAGAGCCTGGAAGCGGCGCCGGAAGGCGACGATCTCGCGGAGACGGAGAGGGCGTTGCAGCGCCTTGCCACCGCCGAGGAACAGGGGCCAGAGGCCGTGCTCGCGCTGGCGGACACGTTGACGGGCAGAGCGCGCGACCTGGCCATGGAGGAGACCATCCGGGCGCGCGAGCAAATCCTGGAAACCGCGCCGCCGCCGCCCGACGTCCCGGCGGTTAGCGTCAGGGATGAGGCCGCGGCGCTCGCTGCCCAGGAAGCCCGCGCGCTTGCGAACCGGGAAGCGGCTCTGCGCGTCGTGACCGATCCGGCGGAGGGTAAGTCGGGTGCAGCGCCAACTGCGCCGCCAATCACACCCAATCGCCCGACGGCCGATCTGACGGTGGGCAACGGGTGTACCTACGCCACCATCGGCGCGGCGCTGGCGGACGCCGTTCCCGGCGACCGCATCCTGCTCGAAGGGGGGCGCACGTTTACCGAGAACATCACTATCCCCATCACGCTGACGGTGGAGGGCGGCTATCCCGGCTGCGCCAGCGGAAGTTCGGCGCCCACTACGCTGGATGGCAATGCCGGCGGTCCGGTGGTCATTGTTGACCGGGCGATTGAGGTCAGCCTGGAGAATTTAAACATCACCAATGGCAACACAGGGTTCGAAGGCGGCGGCATCCGTTTTGCGTGGGGTGATGGCGCCGGATTGTTGCGCCTTACCAATATCGACATTTATGGCAATCAGGGGCAGTGGGGCGGTGGGTTGTGGGTTGGCCTGGATGCTGACGTCATCGGCGACAACGTCAAGATTTACAACAACACCGCCACCGAGTACGGCGGCGGTGTGCGGCTGTACGGGTCGCGTATGACCTTCAGCAATAGCAACATCTACGGCAACAGCGCGCCGTATGGCGCCGGAATCTACGCAACGCTTGAGTATGGCATTGCCCCGCGCATCGACTTGCCCACGTGGGCCGATGTTTATCAAAATACGGCGACCACAGGGGCCGGCTTGGGCGGCGGCATCTACCTGCGCCAAGGGAGCGTTGCCCTGGCGGATTGCTCCGACGTTTATGAAAACGAGGCGCTTACGGGCGGCGGCGTGTACATGATCACCGGCACGCTGACCATTGAAGGCGACTGTTCAGAGATCGACAACAACACGGCGGCTAATGACGGCGGCGGTATCTACGCTCAGGGCAGCGCCATCAATCTGGATAACGACGCTGAACTGCGTGACAACGCTGCGACCACCGGAGACGGCGGCGGCGCGTATCTGGATGACAGCGATCTGTGGAGCGACAAGGCGCTCATCTGGTATAACACCGCCGCGGGTTACGGCGGCGGCGTTTACGCGCGCAACACTTCTATCGTGGACATGGATATTGACGCCTACACGTGTATCGGCGTCCGCTGCAGCCGACTGTATTACAACACCGCGTCCGGCGATTATGGCGGCGGCATTTACAGTTACGAGAGCACCATCGACTTAAGGAATACGTTTGTTGAACGCAACACGGCAGTTCTGGGCGGCGCTCTCTATGCCGATGATAGTTTTGTCTACGCCTACAACGACCTGGTCGCCGGCAATAACGCCACCAGCACGGCCGGGGATGGCGTTCGCTTATACGTTGACAGTCTCCTCTATGGGACTAACAACACCTTCGCGTATAACGACGCCAATTATGCCGGCACCGGCCGCGCCGTAGACATCTATAACGGCGACATGACGTTGGGCTGTTCCGTCATCTGGGGCCATACCAGCAGCATCAACGAGACCGGACACACCGTCACGTACTCCGACATCGAGGGTGGGTATGCGGGCGAAGGCAATCTCATGGTGACGCCAGAATTTGTCTCGGTAGGAAGCCGCGATTTTCACCTGCAAGAGTCCAGCCCACTCATCGACCGTTGTATCGCCGGGAGCAGCCCTGATTTCGATAATGAAGTGCGTCCCATCGTGCTACACACGGCGGCCTCCCCCTACGATATGGGGGCGGACGAAGTTAGCGGGGTGATGCGCGTGGGCCTCAACGGGAGTGCCTGCGCGTACAGCACCATCCAGCAGGCCATCCACGCGGCGGTCGATGGCGATACTGTGCAGGTTGCCGGGGGCGTATATTTTGAGAATCTCACTGTTTCCAGCAAGGACATCACCATTGCCGGCGGCTACGACAGTACTTGTATCGTCACCGGTACGACGGCAACACGCGTTGAGGGCAGCGCGGGTAGCACCCACGTCGTCTACGCTTACAACAGTGACCTTACGTTGCGTAACCTCGAACTCGCCTGGGGCAGCGGTGCCGGGGCTGGTCTGTATGCAACGACCAACAGCCACGTGACGTTGGATAACGCCGACCTCACCGATAACCACGGCGGGACGGGCGGCGGTTTCTACGTGAGCAGTAGCAGCAGCGTGACGTCGATCAACGACTCTGCTATCTACGAGAACACGGCCACCGCCGCCGGCGGCGGCGGGCGACTCTATGGTCAGTTGACCGCGACGGACGCTTCGATCTACAGCAACTGCGCCGCTCAGGGCGGCGGGCTTTACCTCGACAACGGTTCACAAGCGACGTTGGATACGGCTGTGGTGTACGGCAACGAAGCTGCCAGCACGAACGGCGGCGGCATCTATGCCACGCTGAGCACCGTCAACCTTGAAAGCACGCAGGTAGGTTTGAACTCGGCCGTGGATAACGGCGGGGGGCTTTTCCTGACTAACAACAGCACCCTCTACGCGCATGCTACAGACATCGGCTTCCCGTTGTTTATCTTCTCCTTCGGTAACCGGGCCGGTAACGGCGGCGGCCTTTACGCCGAGAACAGCGCGGTGGATTTCGAGGGTAACGTTCTTTTGAACCAGGCGGACTCCGCGGGCGGCGGTATCTATGCCAGCGGCGGTACGCTCGTCCTGAACAACAGCGCCATCGGCGATCCTTATGGGAACAGCCTGGGTGAGTATGGATACTACGGCTCTGGATTGTATCTGACGAACGCCGCGCACGCTACGCTCAGCGCCACAACCGTTGCCAGTAACACCTTCCAAAGTACATGGGGCTATGGCGGCGGCGCTTATGTGATTAGCGGCAGCTACCTGACCTTGACCAACGACAGCCTCATCGCCTATCACACCACGCCGTCTGGCGGCAGCAGCCGGGGCGCCGGCATCTACGCCGACGGCAGTACGGTGACGCTGGATGCTAGCCGGGTCATGACCAACACTTCCGATGTCGGCGGTGGGGTGCGCTTGTGGAATGACAATACGCTCAACGTGCGCAACGGCGCTCAGATCGTCAATAACCACGCGATTGCCGGCGCGGGCGGCGGGATCGCTGCGGCGAGCGGGGCATCCGACATCAACATCGACACAGCGCGATTTGTCGCTAATACAGCGAGCACGGACGGCGGCGCGCTCTATACCGACGGTGGAACGGTGGATTTCACCGGCGGCTGGACGCTGCGCGAAAACACGGCCGGCGGCAACGGCGGCGCGGTCGCCATCGTGGGCACGGCCGACGCGGGGTTCAGAGCTGAAAGCTACAGTCTGGCGTACTATAACCGCGCGCTCGGCGGCCACGGCGGGCTGGTCTATCTCACCAACGATACGACGGCGGAACTGCACGCGACTTCTGGTTCCCAGATGTACGTCTACGCCAATAATGCCAGCGGGAACGGCGGCGCGCTGTACGCCGACAACGGCGGCTACTTCGACGTGTACGGTCAAGTGAATTTTGATCGCAACCGGGCCGACAACGGTGGCGCCGTCTATCTCGCCAATAACTCGCGGCTCTGGCTGGATGACTATGTGCAGGTCGGGCCGGAGCTGTGGGACAACTGGGCCGACTCCGGCAGCGGCGGCGCGGTTTATGCCTCGCACAGCCCCAACGTGCGCTGTGATGGGGCTGTCCTTGGACGAGATGGCGACGGGAACCACGCGGCGGCGGACGGCGGCGCGCTATATCTCGGCGGTAGCACTTTGAACGCTGAAAACTGCCTCTTCATCGACAATGAGGCGGCAACCCACGGCGGCGCGATTGCCGCGTACACCTCCACGCTGAATCTGCGTGCGAACTATGGCTCTTCGATGAGCATGGCGGCCGGTGAACCTGATCTGCGCGACGGGCTGGCCCCACTGGCGCCAGCCGCCACGGCGTGTGATCCGGCGTTTGAGTTGTGCAGCGCGTTCTTCGAGAACGTTGCGAACAGCGACGGAGATACAACCGGGTATGGTGGGGCGATCTACAATGATGACGGTACGCTTAACGTTAATCACACTGTGTTATACACCAATACTGCATACTATGGTGGCGCCATCTATCAAGCCGGCACGAGCGCGCACGCTGAAGTGAACAACACACTGATCTACAGCAACACAGTGAGTGTCGCGCTTGGGGCGGGGATTCGCTCCTCTGGCGGCACCTTCTCCATAACACACACGACGATTGCGAACAATATCAACGGAGCCGGGTACTCACAGTCTAATACTGACAGTGAGGTCCACAACAGCATTGCGTGGGGGAACACGGGTGGGGGATTCTGGGTCGCCGGCGGAACATTGACTGGCACGTGCAGCCTCGATCAAAGCGGCAACGCCGGTCCTGCCACCGATCCGCGCTTCGTGGACGCCGCCAACTGGGACTTTCACCTCCTCGGCGACTCGCCCGCCATCGACGCCTGTGCTACCGGCCTTACGCCCGATCTGGACAACGTCGTGCGCCCGGCCATCCTCGCCTACGATATGGGCGCGTTCGAGTACCCCTACGGTATGACGTTCGTTCCCGATCGCAGCGGCGTCGGTTATCCAGAACAAGATGTGGTCTACGTTCACACGCTCACCAACATCGGCGGGGGGGCCGATACCTTCAGCTTTACGGGGCTTTCGAGCCAGGGATGGAGCTTTACCTTGCCTGCTTCACTCACCCTGGCTGTCGGTCAGACTGCGCCGGTCACGGTGACCTTGCATGTGCCGGCGGGCATCCTCAGCGGCACGGTGGACACGCTGCGCGTCACGGCCACCTCGCAGACCGATCCGACCCTCACCGCTGTCGTGACCGACACGACGACCATCGGCTTCGCGCCCGGCCTGGCCTTCACGCCGCCGCAGTATACGACCTCTGGCGCGACGCCGGGGAATACGTACACCTACACCCACATCCTGACGAACACCGGCAACGCGCAGGATACGTTCAACCTGGCCTTTAGCAGCAGTCGTGGATGGGGCAACCTGCTCACGCCCGGGCCGTTCACGCTCAATCCAGGGCAGACGACGAACGTGATTGTCGCTGTGACTGTGCCCACTGGCGGCAGCGGCCTGAGCGACCTGAGTGTCGTCACGGCGACTTCGACGGGCGGTGCAGGGCCGGTGGCCGTGCGGGATACGACCTCGGCCTTCACACCGGGGCTGGCGTTTGCGCCGGATTATGAGCAGGCCGTCTCACCGAACACGGTCGTGACTTACACGCACACGCTCACCAACACCAGCACGATGACGGACACCTACTCCCTTGTCCTTTCCGGCAGCCAGGGGTGGGCGACCTTGCTCGATCCCGGCCCGTTCACGTTGCCCGGCGGCGACACGGCGACCGTGCGCGTG
>DYKY01000062.1:0-5738 GCA_020722365.1 Thermoflexus sp. | reverse complement strand
TCTCTGACGACGACGCGCGGTTGGGCGACACTTGTGGGCGCGAACAGCCACGAGCTTCCGGCCGCCGGTGCAGTTGCGGTCCAGGTGCGCGTGGATGCCCCACTGGGCAGCGGCGGGCTGGTCGACGTCGCCCGTCTCACTGCCACCTCGGTCAGCACGAGCGCAGTGACCGCGCGCGTGACCGATACGACCACCAGCCTCTACACACCCGGCATCCTCCTGGAACCTGAGTATCAGGATACGGTGATGCCCGGCGCACATCTCATCTACACCCACTGGCTCACCAACACCGGGTCCGGCAGCGATGTGTTCATGCTGGACTTCCTGAGCAGCCAGGGGTGGGCGACGCTGTGGGAGAGCGGCCCGGTACCACTCGATGCCGGCGAGGGCATTAGCCTGCACGTCGAGATCAACGTTCCGGCAGGAACCGGCGGCATGGTCGAGACGAGCGTGTTGACGGCGACCGCGCAGGCCGGCGGAATCTCCGCGCGCGTGACCGACAGCGTCTCGGCCACACACACCTTCGGCCTTGAGCTTGTTCCCGATTACGCGCAGACTGTCCCGCCCGGCGCTACGTATATCTACCACCACATCCTGCGCAACACCGGGAATGGGCCGGACAGCTTTACACCGACCCTGAGCAGCAGTCTGGGGTGGGCCACGCTGCTGGATGGCGGCCCGTTCGCGCTCGAGGCTGGCGCTACAGCGGACGTGCGCGTCAGTGTGAGTGTGCCGACGGGCTTGATCAGCGGCACGCAATCCGACATCGCGGTGCTGACGGCGACATCGCTCACCTCGCCTACGCTCTCCGCTTCGGCGACCGACACGACCACGGTCGGGTTTGCGCCGGGCGCACTGTTCGAGAGCGACGAGCTGACGCTCAACGCAACTCCTGGCGCGCAGTACAACTACACGCACTGGCTCACCAACACCGGCAACTACACCGACACGTTCAACTTGACCTTCGACAGCAGCCTGGGATGGGGCGCCTTGCTTGATCCCGGCCCGTTCGTGTTAGCGATGGGCGAGGCTGCCAGCGTCCGTGTGCGGGTGAACGTGCCGGCTGATGGCGCGGGTGAGTTCGACACCAGTGTGGTGACGGCTACATCGGAGGGCGGCGCGGGACCGCTTATGGTCCACGCTACAACGGCAGCCTTTATGCCGAGCATCACGCTGACCCCCAACTACGCGGAATTGCACGATCCGGGTGACGTCGTGACCTACGTTCATACGTTGCACAACACCGGCACGACCACGGACGTCATCGCGTTGACGCTGGACAGCAGCCAGACCTGGGCTGTGCTGCAAGAGCCTGGCCCGCACACGCTGGCCGCCGACCAGAGCATCACGCTATGCGTCGTTGTGACGGTGCCACTGGGGACGGGCGGCTTGGTCGATGTGTCACAGTTGACGGCGTACACGCTGGGCGGCTTTGGCCTCTTGGCCACTGTGACCGACACGACCACGGTTAGCCACAGTCTGGGTGTCGCGCTGGGGCCGGACTTCGTCCAAACTGTACCGGCCGGGAGCGCCGTCATTTACACGCACTATCTGACGAATACCGGCAATGGCCCGGATACCTTCAGCGTGGCGATGTCCAGCACCCAGGGATGGGGCGCGTTGCTCGACAGCGGCCCGTTCACGCTGGCGGCGGGCGATAGCACGCCCGTGCGCGTTGAGGTCACCGTGCCAACGGATACTCTTCCTTTGCTGGAGGATGTGACTACTCTTACTGCGACACTCGGTGCTCTCACCGCTGTTGCTCACGATACTACGACCGTTGCGTGCGAACCGATCGTTGACGCGGACTTCACGTACGCGCCTATCCCGATCGTCGTCAACCACAGCACAACGTTCACCGGTACGGCGATGGGTAGTCTTCCTCACACGTACACGTGGGACTTCGACGATGGCACTGCAGTGCAAACTGGGAATCCCACCGTGCATGCTTTCAGTACACCCGGTAGCTTCACGGTGACGATGATGGTCGCCAATCCTTGCATGGCGCAATACTCGATGACACGTGCAGTGATGGTCTATGCACTGCCAGACCTGACTCTGGATCCAACGGCGCTGAATGTCGCCGTGCCGCCGAATAGCTCTACGACACGCCCCATCGACTTGAGGAATGTTGGCTCCGCAAATCTGATCTGGAGTCTGGTCATGACACCGACTGTTACGTGGCTCGCTGTAACGCCTACACATGGCAATATCGCACCGGCCGGTAGCGTTTCGCTAGGTGCAGCGTTTGACGCGGCCGGTCTGCCGGAAGATGTCTACACGACCACGCTGCGTCTTATCAGTAACGATCCTGATACGCCACTGGTCACTGTACCGGTTACAATGACCGTCGGTGGCGCTAGGTACATCTACCTACCTCTGGTGCTGCGTAATTATTAGCAGCAGGGGGTAAAGGTTTTTTCCGGTAGTGCAGAGTCACTTTAACAACATCAGCGCGGGACAATTGTCCCGCGCTGATGTTTCTTGTAACCAACCTATGCTCGAAGGCGTAAGTTAAGTTGGCACTACATCGTAAAAACGTTTGCGTGTTTTCCTAGCCTGGATTAGAATACCCCTCGCGTGTCTAAACGTATAACCGAACGCCTTTGACGACGGGACTATCCGGCTATTTGACTATTCTTAGGAGGCTTATCACGCATGTCAACTCATGATTCGCAAGACCGTTATCGGAACATCAACGTCGCCATCTACTGCACCGTCTACGATGTGCAGAAAATGGCCGATCTGGACTGGCTGACGCAGCGCTTTGACGTCATCAGCCGCTATCTCAAGGTGAACAAGGTGTATTTGGAGACGCACCGCGACGCGGTCATCGCGCCGGAAGCGACGATGAAACAGGCGAAGGCGTTTTTCGCCGATCGTGGCGTAAAGACGTCCGGCGGGATCACCTACACCGTCAACGAGCGCAACCGCTTCCAGACTTACTGCTACACCGACCCCGAACACCGGCAGAAGGTGAAAGAAATCGCCGAATACACCGCCAGCTTGTTCGATGCCTTCATCCTCGACGACTTCTTTTTCACCAACTGCAAGTGCCCGCTGTGCATCGCCGCCAAAGGCGACCGGAGCTGGACCGATTTTCGCCTGGCGTTGATGACGGATGCCGCGCAAAACCTCGTCATCGGGCCGGCGAAGGCCGTCAACCCCAAGGTCAAGGTCACCATCAAGTATCCCAACTGGTTCGAGCATTTCCAGGGGCTGGGCTTCAACCTGGAGACCGAGCCGCTGCTGTTCGACGGCATCTACACCGGCACGGAGACCCGCGACCCGGTGTTCAGCAACCAGCACTTGTAAGCCTATCACGGCTACTCGATTGTGCGTTACTTCGAGAACATCAAGCCCGGCGGCAACCAGGGCGGTTGGGTCGATCCGTTCGGCTCGTTCTTCCTCGATCGCTACGCGGAGCAACTGTGGCTGACGCTGTTCGCCAAAGCGCCGGAGATCACGCTCTTCCACTTCGGCCAGTTCGAGCCGCGCCCTCTCGATGCCAGGCAACGCGCTCCGTGGCAGGGCAGCGCCGCCGAGGACGGCGGAACCAGCTTCGACTTCGACGCGATGCTCGCCCCGTGGCTTCAGGCCGACGGCAGTTGGCCTGAGGAGACGTCGTTGGCCATGGCCGCCGGCTACGCCTTCGAGCAAATCGATCCCGTGATCGCCGAACTCGGCAATCCGGTTGGCATTGCCAGCTACAAGCCCTTTCACTCCACCGGCGAGGATTTCCTCCACAGCTACCTCGGCATGCTCGGCATCCCCATTGACCTGCGCCCGCAGTTCCCCGCCGACGAGGCGATGATCCTGCTGACCGAAGCAGCCAAATTCGACCCGGACATCGTGGCGAAGATCGAGCGGCAACTTATGGACGGCAAAACTGTCGTTATCACCTCCGGACTGTACAAGGCGTTGCAGGAGCGGGGCATCCGCGACATTGTCGAACTGACTGTCACCGAACGCAAGGCCAGCGTGCAGGATTACCTGATCGGGCGGTTTCGCATGGTTCATGCGGATGAGGCCGTGCTGCTGCCGCACATCGATTACCTGACCAACGACTCGTGGGAGGAGATTTCCGGCACGACGCGCACGACAGGCCATCCGTTGCTGCACTATGCGGCCTACGGCAACAGCGTGCTCTACGTCCTCACCATCCCCGACAACTTCGACGATCTGTACAAGCTGCCGCCAGAGGTGCTGTCGCGCATCCGCGAACTGCTCCTGCGCGACCTCTACGTCCGCGTGGACGGCCCGGCGCAGGTGATGCTGTTCGTGTACGACAACGACACCTTCATCGTTGAGTCCATCTTGCCGGAAGGCACCGCAGTGCGCATCGTCACCGATACCGGTGTGACCGCCATCCGCGACGTGCTGACCGGCGAGACGCTGACAGACGCCGAACCCATCCTCGACTGGCGCGGGCAGAGCACTGGCAAGCACAGCTTCGCCGCGACGCTCAAGCCCCGCTCGTATCGGGTGTTCCGGCTGGGGAAGTAATTCACCGCAGAGGACGCAGCGGGCGCTGAGATTGACAAAGAATTCTCGGCGCTCTCTGCGAACTCCGCGGTAAAAAGGAGATTGCATTGATGCGCGACAAATCGTTTTTCGTCCGTGACGGGCGGCTGCGCTCCGGGTGGCGCGTGCTGCTCTACATCCCCGTGTTGGGCCTGACTTATCTTGTCATCACCTTGCCCGTGATGATTTTCAGGTTTGAGCTTCACTACGGCTATCAGCAACTGCTGCAACTGGTTGCAGTGTTGGTGGGGACGTGGGTGTGTCGTCGTTTTGTGGACAAGCGGGACTGGGCCGGTTTCGGCCTGCGATTGGATCGGCAGGGCGTGCGCGACATCGGCCTGGGGCTGCTCCTGGGCGCGGCGCTGCTGACCGGCATTTTTCTGGTGGAACTGGCTATGGGGTGGATCACGGTATCGGGTTTTGCCTGGCAAACGCGGCCGCTCGGTGATCTCGTCAGATCGCTCTTCTGGCGGATCGTCGTCCAGATGATGGTGGTGGCCGTCACCGAAGAAGTCGTCATGCGCGGCTACTTGCTGCCAACCCTGGAAGAGGGACTGGGATTGCCTTGGGCGGTGGCGATCACGTCGTCTGTGTTCGGCCTGATTCACCTGATCAACCCGACGGCGCACGGGTGGGCGAGCTATGTTATTCCCTTCACGCTGACGATGGCAGGCGTGTTTTTGGCGTTGGCGTACCTGGTGCGCCGCACGTTGTGGCTGCCGATTGCGCTGCACTTTGCCTGGAACACCTTCGAGTATGAGATTTTCGCGCTGACCGGGGCCGCGCCCGAATCGGCGCGCTTTCTGATCACCGAGATCACCGGCCCGGCGCTGTGGGTGGGTCTGCCCAATTCTGCGTTCGGCCCGGAGGTAGGGCTTTTGGGCGTTCTGGCAATGGCGGTGGGCATCTGGGTTCTCTGGCACATGCGCCGCCGCGCGCAACACGAAAATGCTTGCGCCGGATCATAATCCGGCGCTGCGAGAACGGCGGATTGTGATCCGCCTTAAGCGCCAAAACAAGGCTATTTTACACGAGGAGTAAACAATGACTGCTTCGGGAAAATCGTACACATTGGCGGACTTGCGCATCCGCGACCCGTTTATCGTCCCGGACGAGGCTACGCAGACGTATTACCTGGTCGCGTCGCTGCCCGCTGGCGACGCGGGACGCCCCGCCGTCGGCCTCTACGCCAGCCGCGACCTGGAGACGTGGAC
>DYKY01000246.1 GCA_020722365.1 Thermoflexus sp. | reverse complement strand
GCGGTCGGCGCTGTAGGATTTGGCGACCGGCGCACGCCACGGCGAAAACAACAGGCTCAACGCCACGAAACTGAGTAAAAGTTGCTGTAACATCATTCAACCCTCCTATGAGATAGTGAATGGTGATTAGGAACTGGCGATCAGGAGTTGAGAGCTTGTCCCAATCCCAGATTCCCAAGCCCTAATCCCTATCTTCATCTTAGCGGAAACCAGAGGGTTGTCATTGTCCCAGAGACCAAATCTACACTTGTCCTTATGGATAGTTTTTCTCAAGCGAGTTGTTGTCGCTCGGACACCATGACTACAAGACTAACGACTATGAGACTTCTAGCCGAGGTAGAGGATAAGCACGGCTGCCAGTCCCCAGAGGAGAAAATCTATCTGCAAGGGGCGGTCGGTGAACACCACTTCATCGGGCGCTAAAGTTACGCCACGCACGTGGATCAGATAGAGATAGCGGAACGTCGCATAGATGACAAAGGGGATCGTCAACATCATCCAATAGTCGGCGGGCAAGTTAGGGGCGGAAAAGGTGTACAGCGCGTAGGCCAGAATCATCGAGGCGGCGACGATGCTAAGCAGATGATCCAACAACATTAGATTATAGTCTTCCAGGCTGGCGCGGTGATTGCTGGCCTCGCTGCCGAGTTGGACCAGTTCGCCGCGCCGCTTTCCCAATCCCAGGAAGAGAGACAACAATGTCATACAAATGAAGAGCCACGGTGAAAAACGCTCCGCGTCCACCAGAGGAATGTCTGCGGCCACGCGCAGCACGAAGCCGGCCGCAATGGCTATAACATCCAATAGAACGATGTGCTTAAGGTAAAATGAATACGCTATTTGCAAGGCAAGATAACCGGCAAGAATGGCAGCAAAAACCGGATTCAGCAGTACGCTAAGAATGAGCGACACAATGGTGATTACAACCGCCAAACTAAGAGCCAGTTTGGGCGAGAGTTGTCCTGCCGCAAGGGGGCGATAACGCTTCTTGGGATGCTGGCGATCCTTATCCAGGTCCACGACATCGTTAATCGTATAGACGACGCCGGAAACCAGGGAAAACAACACAAAACCCACGATAGTTGGCCAGAGATACTGCCATTTCAGCAGCTTTTCATCGAAAACCAACGCGGCAAAAATAACGCCGTTCTTGATCCATTGTTTCGGACGCATCGTCTGTAAAAAAGCCTTAAATGCACGCATCATCTTACCTCCATAAGTTCTCTATCATACCTTAACCAGGCCAGGCGACAAGTGACTTGTCCATTCGTGATTTCCTCCTATACTTCTTGCAGAGGAACAAAACACTCAAGAGCATCCTGTTGAGGGAGGCAAGCCATGTTATCGCCACACGTCATAGAGACACTTAGACCGCTTGTGAAGCGACTCACACCAGATCAACGATTTGAGTTGATCCGGTGGATTGTCAATGAGGCCCCACCCATAGAGACATCATCGCTTGCGGAACCAGCCCAGGAAGATCTATCCTGGGAAGCCCGCATCAGCACAGAGGCTGCGGTATGGCATGCACGTTCTGACGTCGACCGCGCTGCTTATGCCGGAGAGTATGTCGCAGTGTTGAAAGGCCAGGTTGTAGATCACGACGTCGACCAACGTGCGCTTGCTATCCGTATCCATCGCCGATATCCGAACACTCCCGTCCTGATTACCGAGGCCGCAGCTCGTCAGCCACGTGAATTTCTCATCCTCAGTCCTCACCTTGAGCGTATGGAGACCGCCGATGCTTGACGTACCTTACAACATCGCGTATACCCCACCCGCACCCGTATTGTCCCTCACACTTCGACTACCCGGTGATAACAATACCGTTGGACCTGTCCCGGCTATTGTAGATACAGGCGCAGATGCTACCCTTATTCCGGTTGCGTATTTGCAGCAACTTGGCGCACCAATCTGGGATGAGGCTTACTTACGTAGCCAATGGGGAGAGCGTCGACGGATCTACACATATCTTCTTGATATCTACATTGGCACACTCAGCTTACCGGGCATCGTCGTTGTTGACGAAGACCAAGGTCAAGAAATCGTCCTCGGACGCACGGTGCTTAACAAACTTATCCTCTTGCTTGACGGACCACAGACGATGCTGCACATCCTCTCGCAAATCCCACACCATTGGGAATAAGCAGGACCTAAGGAGGGCAATATATGCGTGTAATGTTGCGAGCCACATGTGTTCTGGTATGCTTCACATTGTTATCCGGCTGCGGCATCATTGGACGGACGCCCACCCCGATACCCGGCCTCGCTTCGCCGACGCCGGAAGCGCTGCCGCCGGCGACGGCCATCCCCACGCCGGTTCCACCGACGCCAACGTTTGTCCCACAGCCCACCTTCACCCCGCAACCCGGCGCGGCGGTATCACAAGTCATCGTCCTGGACTACCCGCAGAACGGCGAAACGGTCGGCAATCCACTAACGGTGCATGGGCGCATAGCCGTCATGCCGTTCGAGGCTACGCTTGTTGTGCGCGTGTACGATGCGTGGGGGCAACTCTGCGGCGTCGCGCCGATCTGGGCGCAGGGAACGATAGGCGGTCCGGCGACCTTCGAGGGCAGCGTCGCTTACGGCGGCGTGCCTGGCGCGGGCCGCGTCGAAGTGGCGGATGTGAGCGCCAAAGACGGCAGCGACATCGCCAAAGCTTCTGCTGCCATAACACTGGCGGGGTTCCCCGGCAGCGGCTACGTCGAAATGCCCGCGCCTTTAGCCCAGGTGACCGTGCCCACCCACGTGCTGGCGCGCGTAGGGCAGCCGGGCGAGCAGGTCAATGTGACGTTGACCTGGGACGACGGCGCGCAGTTTGCCCACGTGGTCACGCTCTTGCCCGGAAAGGACGGACGCGGGCTGGCGACGATCAGCATGGACTGGGTGCTCGATCCACGTCCCCCGCATCCGGCCACGCAGGGCGCGACGCTCTACATCCACGATCTGGCAGGGCAACTCCTGGCGCGGCAGCCTTTGACCGTCCTGCATCCCAACGACGCCAACACACTCGGCGTCAATGTCTACTGGGTGCGCAACGAACAGGTCACGCCGCAGCCGATTCGCGTCCCGCGCACGTTGGGGATCGGGCGAGCTTCGCTTGAGGCGTTGCTATGGGGGCCGGTTCCCAACAACCTCGACGGGTTCCAAACGGCGATCCCGCTGCCCGCGGAAGTGCTTTCGGCGGCCAATCGCGGCGCGGATTGGGGCGAGCGCGTGCGGGTGATGGACCTCACCATCATCGACGGGGTGGCGCGCGCGGACTTCTCGAAGGAACTGCTGGCCAATGCCGGCGGCGCGGCGCGGATGTCGCTCATCCGCCAGCAGATTGAACAGACACTGCTGCAATTCAGCACCGTCAACCAGGTCATCATCACCGTGGAAGGACA
>DYKY01000245.1 GCA_020722365.1 Thermoflexus sp. | reverse complement strand
TACTTTACGGAAAACTCGTTCGACAGCGTCAAGAACGAGATCATTTTTGTGTCCGACCGCGCGTCAGGCGAGGATAGACGCCCGGAGGACTCGCCACGCTACAACATTTTCCGCATGGATTTGGGCACGGGCCTCATCACGCAGTTGACCGACGAGCCACGCTCCGTTGGCGGCGTGACCAAGACGCCGGACAGCCGCCTGATCGTCTATGTGACCGGCAACCAGATCAAACTGCTCGATACGGAGACCGGCAGGATTGCCGTTGTTTACGAGGAAACCGGCAACTTCAGCGTGGGTGCGCCGTCGATTGCGGCCAACCGGCGTTATGTCGCCTTCACCCGCAATGAGAAAGTGGACGCCCCGCGCGGGCCGAACTACACCGGCTTCAAGGAGAGTTTTTACCGCATCAAGGATGGTCGGGTGACGCTGGCCTATCTGAACGGTGACGGGGCATTCGATGTGTACAAAGATACCCACTGGCTCGGCCACTTCCAGTTCTGTCCCGACGACAGCACGCTGGCGACCTTCTGTCACGAGGGCCCTTGGAACCTGGTAACGCAGCGGATATGGATTCTCGACTTTGTCTCGCGGGAGGCAAGGCCGTGCTACCGCCAGGAGGAGTACGATTCCATCGGCCATGAGTTTTGGACGCAGGATGGGTACATATTTTTTGACGATCGCGGCCCAGGTCACGATGGCACGATCACATCCAGCCGCACGCAGGCCGTGGCGACTGAGGTGTCGGTCAACGATAACGCGATGATCCCCTTCGTTGGGCTGGCTGACCGTTACGGCAATCTCGTCCGCCGCGTGGATATGCCCTTCTACTGCAATCACTACCACGCTAACCCCGACAACACCATCCTGGTCGGCGACGATGTGGATGATTTGGTGCTTATCGACATTTCTGGAGATGAGGCCAAACTTTCCGTGTTGTGTCACCATAAAACCTCGTGGCATACGCAGAGCAGCCATTGTCACCCCACGTGGAGTTGGGACGGAAGCCGCATCCTCTACGCCTCAGATTTTGGTGGGAAAGTGAACGTCTATCTGGTCGAGCCGTGAGCAATACGAAAGCCAGGACGCGAAAAGCCGCGCGCCGTCCTCAAAAGCGCATTATCTCCCGCCGCACGGATATGCTCTGGCGTTTGGGCGGCCTCGCAGTGTTGTGGCTCATCGTGTTCGGGCGAAGCTGTATTTTCCGCCCTCAATCGACTTATCCCGGCGCACACTTTAACCAGGGAAGCAATGCCGCATGGCTCGGCGTCGAATGGGTGAGCCAGCTGCACCGGGCCGACGAGGTGCTGACGCTCACGACGGAGTTGGCCGAACGGCAGATTACCACGGTCTACGTCTACGCGAGCTACTACAAGCCGGAGGGGGGCTTCAATCCCACCTACGCCTACGCGGAGGAATTCGTCGCCGCAGTGAAAGGCTTTGCGCCCGATCTTGTCGTGCAGGCGTGGATTGGATTGCCGCTCGATACGATGAATCTTGACAGTCGCGCTGTTCGTGGCGAGGTGGTGGACTTCTGCGCCGCGCTGATACAGGATGCCGGCTTCGATGGCTTGCATATCGATCCTGAACCGGTCGAAGATGGCGATAAGTCGATGTTGGCGTTGCTCGATGAATTGCGCGAGGCGCTCGACCCCGAAGCGATACTCTCCATCGCCGGACGGCGCATCTGGCCGATCTTTCCCACCATAAGGTGGCCGTTCGTGGGGCAATGGAGTTGGAGCACATCCTATTACCAAAAGGTTGCCCGCCGTGTGGATGAAGTTGCTGTGATGGCTTACGATAGCGCACTACCCACGTCTGGTTTGTATCGCCAGTGGACGAAATTCCAGGTGATCGCGCTCAGCCGTGCATTGGCTTACAGCGACATACGGCTTTACATTGGCATTCCTACGTCGGAAGAGGTCACACCTACCCATAAACCCGGCGCGGAGAACATGCGGAGCGGCTTGCGCGGAACGATCGACGGCCTGAATGATTGGGCGACGTGGGCAAACGTGATTACCGGTGTCGCTGTTTATCCGTATTGGGAAACGGATGAGCGTGAGTGGAAAATCTATCAGAGTCTCTGGCTAGGGGAATGATAAAAAAGCACTCCGCCCTTGCCGGGAACGGAGCGCGTCACATCGTTGATTTGCCCTGATCATCCAGGGAACGCATCCAGGAACCGTTGATACATGTCTGCAATCTGGGGACCGATCAGCATCAGCGCGACTACTATGACGACAGCAATCAAGACCAGGATTAGACCGTACTCGGCCAAGCCCTGTCCCTCTTCTTTTGGTAAGTAAACCATTTTGAAACCTCCTGGCACAGACTCCTGTCATTACTCTAACCCCTTCGTGCACTTATTACAATAGGAGGTTGGTACTATATCGTTTCTTATACGAAAGCTCTCATCAACCGGGTAAGGTTCTCAGTGAATGGTGGATAAACGACACCGCGCTCGGTGATGATCGCCGTGATGCAGGCTGCTGGCGTCACGTCGAAGGCTGGATTGGTCGCGGGTGCGCCTTCGGGCGCAATCTGGCATGCTTCGAAGCGCGTGACTTCGTTGGCAGGCCGCTGCTCGATGGTGATTTCGTCGCCGCTTGCCAGCGCCATGTCGATGGTGCTGGTTGGGCCGACGACGTAGAATGGCACATTGTGAGCCTTCGCTGCCAGCGCCAGGCTGTATGTCCCGATCTTGTTCGCTGTGTCGCCATTCGCAGCGATCCGGTCACAGCCGACGACACACAAGTCAATGCCGACGGTACGCATGATATGCGCGGCGGCCCCATCGACGATGATGGTGTAGGGCACCCCCCACTGCTCCAGCTCCCATGCTGTGAGGCGCGCGCCTTGCAGGCGGGGACGGGTTTCGTCAACGTAGGCGAACACGTCTTTCCCGGCCTCGTGCGCAGCGGTGATGACCCGCAGCGCCGTTCCATATTCGCCGGTTGCCAACGGACCGGTGTTGCAGTGATGGATGATGCGCGCATGATCCGGCACTAGCGGTAGCGCGTTTTGTCCAATGCTAAAGTTGGAGGCTTCTTCAAAGGCGTAAATTGCGTGCGCTTCTGCCAGCACGGCTTCGCGTATGGCCTCGACCGAATCCAGGGTCGGGTCTGCGGCGCGTCGCAGTATCCGATCCAGCGCCCAAAAGAGATTGACGGCGGTCGGCCGCGCTGCGCGTAGCGCAGTGTCGGCAGCGCGCAAGACGGTACGGAGCGCCTCCGCATTGGGAGCGGAACTGTGCCGGGCTGCCAGCGCCATTCCGTACCCCGCCGTGATGCCAATCGCCGGTGCGCCGCGTACCACCATCTCACGGATGGCGGTGGCAACTTCGTGGTAATCTGTATAGTCGCAATAGGTCAAGGTTTGTGGTAACCGGCGTTGATCGATCAAACGCAGTTT
>DYKY01000244.1 GCA_020722365.1 Thermoflexus sp. | reverse complement strand
GGATTCTCTCCAGCCCCTCGCCCATTCTTCCCTCTACTTCCCCTTCGCTACAATGCTCACCAGCTTCTTGTTCGGCACGATGACCTTGAGCACTTGCTGGCCTTCGAGATGCCGCTGGACGTTTGCATCCGCCAGCGCCGCCGCCTTGATCGCGTCCTCGCCCGCGTCCGCCGGGACGGTGACGCGCCCGCGCATTTTGCCGTTGATCTGCACCGGGATTTCGATTTCGTCCTCGACGAGCATCGCGGGATCCCAGGCGGGCCACGCCTGCTGGTGGATGCTGTACGGCTTGCCCAGGAAGGCCCACAGTTCTTCTGCGATGTGCGGCGCGACGGGCGCAACCAGCAGCAGCAGGTTGCTGATGGCCTCGTCCCACAGTGGGCTGCCGTAGTGCGCAGATTTCGCCTTGCTGAGCGTGTTCGTGTACTCCATCAGCCGGGCAATGACGGTGTTGAAGCCGAAGTTTTCCAGGTCTTCGGTGATGCTTTTGATGGCGAAGTGCATCGCGCGCAACAGCTCGCGCCCGCTGACGGTTTCCCCTGCCGTTGGCGTCGCTGGCTCGGTGACGATGTTCCACACGCGGTTGACCCAGCGCACGACGCCTTCGATGCCCTGGCTGTCCCACGGGCCGCCCTGTTCCCAGCGCCAGCCGAACATCAGATAGGCGCGGACCGTGTCGGCCCCGTACTGCGCGACCAACTCGTCCGGCGCGACGACGTTCTTCTTGCTCTTGGACATCTTTTCCACGTCCAGGTGATAGAGAATGTCCTTCGCCGTGCCGCCCTTTTCCTTGCCGGGGATGGCGACGGGCATGTCCTCGTCGATCAGCACGACCGTCAGTTCGCCCGCCTCTGACGTCTGCACCTTGAGGCTGACGTCGTCGCGGTCCATCACCTCGCCGCGCACCAGCGTCGCGCCGCGCTCGGCGGGAGGCCACGTGGCCTGATCCTTGAAGCTGTAGACGGTAATCCCTTCGGCTCTGAACGCCGCGCCTTCCCACGTCCCGGTCACTTCGACGCAGTCGCCGCAGCGCGGCTCGCCCAGGATGGTGCCCTGGTTGCGCAGTTGCAGCATCGGCTCATCGAAGTTGACGATGCCCGCGTCGCGCAGCGCCTTGGTGAAGAAGCGCGTGTAGAGCAGGTGCATGACGGCGTGTTCCGCGCCGCCCGTGTACGTGTCCACCGGCAGCCAGTACTTCGCTTCCTCTGTGTCCCAGGGGATTGAGTCGCTATGTGCTGGCTCACCCTCGCGGTAGTAGGGGCTGAGATAGGCGTACTGGTACCACGACGAGCAAACGAAGGTGTCCATCGTGTCGGTCTCGCGGGTGGCGGGGCCTCCGCACTTGGGACAGGTGGTGTGCAAGAAGCCTTCGTGATACTTGAGCGGGCTTTCGCCGGTGGGCATAAAGTCCACGTCGTCGGGCAGCAGTACCGGCAAGTCCTCGTAGGGGACGGGAACGACGCCACATTTGTCGCAGTAGACGATGGGGATGGGCGCGCCCCAATAGCGCTGGCGGCTGATGAGCCAGTCGCGCAGGCGGTAGTTGACCGTAGCCTTGCCGCGCCCGCGTTCCGCCAGCCATTCGGTGACGCGCTGCTTGGCGACATCGCCGGGCGTGCCGCTGAAGGGGCCGGAATTGATCATCGTCCCGTATTCGGCGTGGAAGAGTGTGTCGCGGTAGAAAGGGAGACTCCACAACATTTCCATCACCGTGCGGTACTTCGCCACTTCCGGGTTGAGCGCCTTGCAGCGCGTCATAATTTTCTCTTCAGCTTCGATACTGTCGAAGGGGATGATTGCATCCTCGAAGACGAAGAGCCAGCGCGCGCCGACGATTTCCGTCCAGCATCCCGGTTCGAGGTGCCCCTGGACGATCCCGGCGTAGCGGTCGACCTGCTCCACGTTCAGCCTGACGAACGTTGCGCCGCTTTCGCGGATGAAGTCAATGCCGGCTTCGGTGAGGGCGTCCAGCAATCCCGACTTTGTAGTCCCGCCCATCACGAAGGATTTGGCGAGGCCGTCCACCCGGTTGATCACCGGGATGATCGGCAGGCCAAATTTGACGGCGAACGCGAAGTCGCGGTCATCGTGGGCGGGGACGGCCATGATCGCGCCTGTCCCGTAGGTGATCAACACGTAGTCCGCGATCCAGATCGGAATGCGCGCGTCGTTGACCGGGTTGATCGCATACGCGCCGGTGAAGACGCCCGTTTTTTCCTTCTCGGTGCTCATGCGCTCGATTTCGCTTTGGCGGGCGGCCTGCATCTTATAGGCTTGCACGGCCTCACGATACTCCGGTTTGGTGATGCGCTCCACCAGCGGATGCTCCGGCGACAGCACCATAAACGTCGCGCCCCAGAGCGTGTCAGGCCGGGTGGTGAAGACGGTGATTGAGTAATCAGTAATGGGTAATGAGTAATCAGTAGTGGGTGATTGGTGAGGGGGGATTGGTTCCTGTTCCTCGATTACCGTTTTTTCATTACGGATTACTAATTTCTGGTTACTCATTACTAATTTCTCATCACTAATCCCAAACGTCACCTCCGCACCCTCGCTGCGCTGGATCCAGTTGGTCTGCGCGAGGCGAATTTTGTCGGGCCAGTCGATCTTCGAGAAGTCCAGCAGCTCATCGGCGTAGTTTGTGATCCGCCAGAACCACTGCTCCAGGTCCTTCTTGAAGACCGGTGTGCCGCAGCGTTCGCAGATGTGGTCTTCGCCGATGACCTGTTCGCGCGCCAGCGTGGTCTTGCAGTTGGGACAGTAATCCACCGGCGCTTTCTTGCGATACGCCAGCCCCATCTCGTAGAGCTTGAGGAAGAACCACTCGGTCCAACGGTAATACCCGGGCAGGCAGGAGATCGCCTCGCGCTCCCAGTCGATCATCATCCCCATCGAGCGCAACTGCTGCTGCTCACGTTTGATGTTGGCGAGCGTCCACGTCTTGGGATGGATGCCGCGCTGGATGGCGGCGTTCTCGGCGGGCAGGCCGAAAGCGTCGAAGCCCATCGGGAAAAGGACGTTGTACCCTTGCATGCGCTTGAAGCGCGCGCGCACGTCGCTGGGGGCCATCGCGTACCAGTGGCCGATGTGGATGTCGCCGCTGGGGTAGGGCAGCATCGTCAGCGCGTAGAATTTGGGCTTGCTATGGTCGATCACCGACCGGTAGAGGCCGTTGGCCTCCCAACGGGCCTGCCATTTCGGCTCGATCTCTTGTGGATTATAGGGGTTCGGCATTTTCTCCTCCTGTTGCCATTTAGTTATCCTTGCGAAGGTTCAAACGAGGTTTGGAATAAAAATGATCATAGACAACATCACAACCGTATAATTCATACTTGTCCGCAACCTTCGCAAGGTTACTGGATCATTCTACCGCAATGGGCAGAAAAATCCAGTTAGAGTTTTGACAGTCACTAAAAA
>DYKY01000243.1 GCA_020722365.1 Thermoflexus sp. | reverse complement strand
TCGTTGCGATTGTGGAACAACTGGCGCGCGCCGATGAGCGTGTAGCGCTCGCGCAGCAGAGCCAGCGCCGACGTTGCCACCCTTTCGGCGTGGCTGTGCGGCAGTTTGAGCGTCATCAAAGCCCAGCCGCCGGGTTTTAGGTTGCGGCGCGCCCTGAGCATCAACTGCGCGGAGTCGCGGGCGTCCATCCGCATATCGTTGAGGATGACGTCGAACGTCGTATTTGTCCCCGGCAGGTAGCGTTGCGCCGTGTGCCGAAGATGCCGCACGCCCGGATCGGCGGCCAGGGATGGGGCCAGGTCGGCGGGATCGATGGCGGTCACCTGTAGCCCGTGGAGGCGTGCGACCCGCGTCCACCCGCCAGGCGCTGCGCCCAGGTCGAGGGCGCAACCCGCATTGGACCACGACAGCTTGAAGGTTTCCAGCGCCTCCAGCAGCTTGAATTCCGCCCGGCTAACCTGCTCCGGCTCGGCTTTGAAGCGCCGCTCGCCGCCCGCCCAATCGCTCAGGTTGTCCGCCGCGCGCGAGACGCCGAGATAGCCTTCTTTGGGCGTCAGCGCCACGGAGAGGATCTGCGCGGGCCGGCGCACGTCCAGGGCAAAGCCTTGCGATGTCAGCTCGTCCGCCAGCCGGGTATTGACGTCGTAGCGCGCGTAGGGCCACCCCTCGCCGATGAGCCGCGTCTGCACCGAGAAGGTCTGCGCCGCGTCCAGGCGTGACGCAAGCTGGCCGGCCGCCCCCACGAGCGCTTCCAGATCATCGGGCGCTTGCTTCAACGAGACGGTGATGTGCACCGGGCAGACGTGACGGCAGAAGACCGGCGGCTGCTCGCATAGGCGGTCGGCGAAGGCGTTCCAGGATAGCGCCAGCTCGACCCAACCCACGCCGGGCTCGAGCCAGTGTCTCAGCCGCACGCCGGGATCGAGGGCGCGAATCTCCTCCAGAGCGATCTGGCCTGAGGTCGGGCTGGATGTGAACAGCATCGCCATGTCACCAGCGCGCGTGATGCTCTTCCGCAAAGCCGATGATGCCGGGCAGTTCCACCGTTTGCCCGTCATCCAGCCGGGCGTGACCGGTGTAGCGGCCAAACATCTGGTGGACTTCGCTGTCGATGATCCCTAACTTGGTGGCGGCGAACCGGTCCTTGAACGGCGTGAACGTCAGATCCAGGCGGCCTTCGTTGTCGGTGAAGCGCCACGGGCGCATAGTGTCGCCGGATTGGTAGTCGAAGCGCACCTGATCCAGCTTGTGGACGCGCCCATCCAGGATGACGCAGTTCTCGGTGGCCCGGCTCAGGTCGCCGAAGCCGCAGCCCAGGTTGAGGCCGATCGCGCGTCCATCCGGCAGGTACGCCGACGCGCTGGCCCAATTCCAGAAGCTCTTATACTCCCACACCCCGCGCCCCCAATCCAGCGATCCCAGGCATTGGTCGGGATGGAGGTCTTCGTGGTGCTCTCCGTAGCGGATGTGGCCCTGCGCGGGCAGGCAGTTGATCTTGCGGTTGTAGTAGAAGCGCTTCTCGCCGATCGGGATGACGATCGTCATCGACTCGTGCTCCGGCGGGCACGCCAGCGCGATCTCCGCGTGGATGCCGCGTCCCTCGTGGTAGCCGGGCCACTCGACGAAGACGCGCCGCTCCGCGCCTTCCGCCGCAAAACGCAGCGTCGCCTGTTTGCCGGTGAAGGTCGTCTCGCCCGAGTCGCTGTTGCGCGGCAGGCGGATGCCCTTGCCCAGCGGGATCACCAGCCCCTCTTCGTGCAGGTCTGCACTGGCGAAGTCCAGCGTGTAGACGAAGACGTTGCCCGCGTAGCCGAGGTCGGCAATCGTGGCGGAGAAGAAGCGTTGCGGGGTGAAGACCGCGTAATAGTCCCAGCGTTTGATGCGGAAGCGCTGTAAGAAGCGCAGCGCGTAGAAATTGACGTTTTCGAGATTGCAGTCCAGCTGAGGCCGGCGCGCCCAGCCGACATGCGCCAGGCGGCCTTGGGCGTTCAACAGCGGGCCGGGTTGGGTGAGTTCGATTTGCATAAGCGTCTCCTTTAACGGATTTAGGGGTAGTGTATCCCAGTTCTCACAAATGCCAAAACCGGTAGGCGCAAAGAAAAATCTCAGGTGTAGGGCTGGCCGACCACGAATGGGAGCACGAATAAACGAATGAAATTGATTGACTTTTAGAGGAAAATAACATACTATGGTGAAATAAGAGAGAGGGGGCATCCAATGGAAGAAATACAACTTGCCCATGTGCAAAAGGACATTCTCAGTATTATCAATACGGTCATTCATTCCCATAAGCCGGTGTTGATCAGCGACAAAGGAAAATTATTGGTAAAAATTGTCCCATTTTCCGGTTCTGAACCAACGTCATGGCTAGGTAGTATGCGTGGCACAGGCAAAATCACGGGGGATATTATTTCTCCGGTGGAAGATTCCGACGTTTGGGAAGTGTTATCGCTGTGAAATACCTGTTGGATACGCATATATGGTTGTGGAGTCTTTTGACACCCGAAAGGCTCAGGGCTTCTGTCGTCCAGATATTGGAAGACGAAGAGAATGAATGGTTCATCTCGCCCATTACGGTTTGGGAAACGTTAGTTCTGGCGGCGAAGGGGCGGGTCGAACTGTTGCCGTCGCCGGACGAATGGATCGTTGCGGCGTTGGAGCGCAGTCCAGTGCAAGAAGCGCCCTTGTCGCACGCCATCGCGTTGAAAAGCCGGGCTATCGAGCTTCCGCATCAGGATCCAGCCGACCGCTTCATCGCAGCAACAGCATGGGAACATGATCTGATCCTGATTACGGAAGATGAAAAACTGAAGGGCGCGACCCAGATAAAGTTGTGCCCCTAACCAGAAACCGGGGTTTTTCTAAAACCCCGGTTTCTGTGCACTCCCCCATTCGTGTATTCGTGTCCTCATTCGTGGTCGGCAAGCCGCTCTATCACCCACAACACCGCCGCGTCCGCGTAATGCAGCGGCAATCCCGTACGGTGGGCGATTGGAGTTCGGCGGGCAAGTCGGCGACGGCGTTCACGATCAGCGGGTGGCGCTCGATGCCGCGCGTCGGGACTTCGCGTTTGAGTTGAGCCAGGCGGGTTTCTAGGTCTTGGGCCTGTATGCTTACTCTTCCGTGAAATAATCCGAATCGATGCGTTTCAACTCGTATGCAGCGACTGAGGCTACGCCGATATTGTAGTCAATCATCAATTGAGCCAACATATCGCCGTCGATCAGGACTATCTTGCTATCGATTCGGGAGATGTAATCGAGTGCCGCTTGCGAGAAAGCCGAAGTGGTAATGAAGACGCCCTTCTTTGCACGTTGTCCTTGCAAAGCGCCGGCAAATTTCTGAATTTCAGGACTGCCCACAACACTATCCCACCGTTTGGCTTGAATCTCCCCCACCCGCGCGGACGCGGGCTTCCAACCTCATGAAACA
>DYKY01000242.1 GCA_020722365.1 Thermoflexus sp. | reverse complement strand
CTCGGAACTATCTAAAACTATAGCACAGTTTTTTCGCAGTGTCAATAGGCTTTTTCTGGTGATTACCCATAAGTGGTTTTCATCGCTCCCTGTAGTGGTTTTGGGAACACAGAATTCCCGACAGCTTTCGAACAGTGTGGCAGCGTCGCCGTCTTTGATCAAACTCAAGTGGTCGGTAGCTGGCAGCGTCGTGATCGACAGAGAGTCCACTGTGGGGGTGACACCATCGGCCGTGACCAATGCCTGGTTGAGGAGCGAAGCGTGGCCTGACAGAACCCGTACTTGCACGTTGATGTCGGAGGGGGCCGTTGTAGGCCCGACGGATGGCGCGGTGAATAACAGGATGCCATCAGCGGTGGACACAGGCGCAGGCGATGCCGAGATGTACTGCACGCCGCCCGGTAGGAAATCGTACACTTTTGGCATAGCCGCACCGGCCTCCGATTGCTGCGGCAGGCTCAGGCCGACGATAAACAAGATCCCGACGACGGCGAAGCTGAAAAGGGTGCTCCACTGCCTGGACGTCCACTTCGTGGTGGATACAGCGTGACCACTTACATTTGACATCGTAACCTCCTTAATCGTAGTGGATCTAAAGGTTGGATTCGGCGGCGGGCATTTTGTGCGCAAGATAGCGGCGTAGGACGGCGCTGCGCGTGGTCGCCATCGCTGCGCAGGCCGTGACGATGGGGACAATGAGTGATATGGGTAATTGATCTAAAAATGTTTCAGGGTCTAGGTGTCCATCAAACATCGACTTGGCAAGCTCAAGCAGACGCTTGCTCTCCTCCATTCCCAGGTTGCGATAGATAAACAAGGCCAAAGGTGAATTGCTCCTATCGAAGCTTGATGCGCTGGCGCGGCCATAGGCCAGCAGCCGGAAAATCTGGATATTCTCTTCCGGGCTGGCGGCGGGAGGGTGTGGCAGGAAGTCTTCCACGCGTGCGTAGTCTATGTCGGTCGTATCGATATCGCCCATAAAGAGCGCCATCGGTGCATCGCCGCCGGTCAATTCGGCCAGCGCCTCGAGGATAGCGGCCGTGAGCAGTTTGATGTCCAGATATTTACGCGCAGTGTGGACGTTCTGGTGCGCCAACCTCACCATCTCGGTGTAGGCTTCCAGGGATGGGGTGTCGCGGTAACGGTTGAAAATCAGGTTTGGGTCGAGGAAGTTCAGAAACTCAGCCATATTCTGCAACGCCTGGCGATAGCTCCGAATCGAATAAATGCCCTTGAGCCGCAATGAGGGATTTGTTTCGGGCAGCAGCAGCCAGGTCCCCTCCAAAAAGAGTGCTGTATCTTCCTCCGCGAAACTCGCCACGTCGCGGTTGGCCAACGCAATAGCCATTTCGACAGTTTGTACGATCTCTTCGGCGGACATTCCGTAACCATACCGGATATTGATGGCAGTAAGTCGGTGTTCGAGCGCCTCGGCGGGGCTTTCGCCCTGCGCGTTGATCCCGCGAAAGGGGATGGTCGCCTCGATGCAGGTGGTAGCCTTGAGCAGATTCTGCGCACTGACGATCCCTTCGAGGCTTTTGTTCAGCGTCAGGGCGCTAAGAAATTCGTTCTGCCCGCCGAGTGGCGCCAGCCGTTGCCCCGGTTCAAAGGCGAAAACCTCCAGCGTGCGTATGAATGCGGCGTCGGCAGGGTCTACGTGTGCAACGAGAAACAATTGCCCATCTTCTTCTCGCACGTAAGGGGCGATGAGCGTCTGGATTTCTGGAATGAATCCTTCATCTACCTGATAATAAACGATGTCGTGATACAATGCCGCGAGCGCCTGGATCGGATTGGAGGCATCGGAGAGTGAGAAAATGTGCTCCGGCGTGTGGAAGTAGCGAGCCTGCACAGTCATGGCTTTATGAACCATCATCGCCAGTCTCTCCAGCCTCAACAGCTCGATGTCGGCGTGTAAGCCCTCGAGCGTCTCACGGAAGAGCTTGATCGTCTTTTGGATTGTCCCGATTTCCATACCCTTCCCCTAGGAAATGGATCCTGCGCCTAAATCCTCGCAGGGCTAGCTGACATCTTAACGGGCGCGTGCAGATTATCCCTATTCTACACTAATTTAGTATAAAATGCACAATTGCTCACCTCGTTATCTGCGGTATACTATAGTTTTGACGCCGGGGCCTCCGGCGCGCTCGGAGAGGAGACGATGAAAGCGACGATAGTGGAAGAAACCCACAGCCGTGTGGTCTGGGAAATCCGCACTTCAATACTCTGGATCGTGCTAGGATTGTTTCTTGGTGGATTGTTTGCTGCCGCGTTCCTCATCCTTGCGCCCTTAGCTCCACGTTGGGATCTGGCGGGCGTGATTATGGTATTGACGTTAGCGCCGGTAATCTTTCTCACACTGACCACGCCGTTCGCGGAGCGCGGGGAATTGGAGCGTACCCTGGATGGCGGGCGTCTGGTGCGCGTTCGTCAGCGGTTGCTCTTTGGCCAACGGCCCGTGTGGCAGGCGGAATTGGTGTCCGTCGTTGGTTTTCGCCCCGAGGTGTGCGTCTTTGAGGATACAGGCGATCAAACGTACACGCGATCGCGGCTATGGGTGTTCCTCGCGGACGCTGATCCCTTGCCTATAACGGATTGGCTTGATGTACCGTTTGTTCATGCGCTTGGCGAGTCGCTCGCCAAAGCCGGGCGTTGCAGATTCGAACCGGCATGAGCGGCAAGGGTAAGCTCTACCGTCTGGAAGGTGTCGTCCTGAACAGGCGCGATCACGGCGAGGCCGACCGCGTTGTAAGACTGCTCACGGCCGAGGGCAGCGTGGATTTACTGGCGAAGGGCATCCGCAAGCCGCGTTCGCGCAAGGCCGGGCATCTCGAACTTTTCGCCAAGACGCAGGTGTTGGTTTCGCGGGTCACCGGATCGTGGGACATCGTCAGCCAGGCAGAGGCCGTGCAGGTGCGCGCACATCTTCAGGAGGATTTTCGCCTGGGCACGTATGCGCGTTATGTCGCCGAGTTGGCAATTCGCTTTTTTGAGGGTGAAGCTGAGCCGCAGTTGTACATCCTTGTTGATGATGTTTTCGCGCGGCTGGACAGAGGCGTTGCCCCAGAATTGTTGATACGCTGGTATGAGCAGCAGGTGTTGGCGCTGGCAGGTTTTCGTCCGGAGTGGGGGATGTGTGTGGGCGAGCGCGGCGGCAACCTCTGTCACACGCCACTGCATCCCCGCGCCGACGATCAACGGCCCTACGGCCTTGATCTGGAACGCGGCGGCGCGGTGTGTCACGAGTGCTTTGCTGCGGATACGCGCGAGCATACCGTGCGCCCGCTGTCGCCGAGTGCGCTTTCGTGGCTTCAGGCGTTGCAACGTCGCCGCTTCGACGATGTGACACTATTCGCGTTACCGGAGCGCACTGCCAAAGAGTTGGCGCAGGTGATGGAGCAGTACATCGCCTATCACTTAGAGCGGCGGCCGG
>DYKY01000241.1 GCA_020722365.1 Thermoflexus sp. | reverse complement strand
ATCACCACGTTCGAGAACGCCACGCTGGTGCGCAAACTGCACGCGCACGGTTTCAGCCTGGTGGAGTTGGGCGGCGATCTTACGATGTTTATGCCGCAGACGTTCGCCCCGCCTGCGATCGAACGGTTGGCGGCGCTGAAGGCGGAGTTGGGACTGGCGTATACCGTCCACCTGCCGCTGTGGTCGGTGGAACCGTCGACGCCGCTGACGCCGGTACGCCACGGCTCGGCCCGCGCGCTTATCGACGTTGTCCGCGCGACGGTGTCGCTGGAACCGGAGGTCTATGTGCTGCACGCGACCGGCGCGCTCGCGGCGGAGTTTTACCGGATGAAGTTGCCGGAATTGGGCCGGGCGCTGCTGATGCGGCAGTTCCAGGCCGGGGCGATGGAGAGCATCCACGTTATCTTGAGCGAGACCGGCATCCCCAGCCGCCAGCTGGCGATTGAGACCATCGAATTCCCGCTCGATCTCACGCTGGAGATGGCGGAGAAATTTGACATTTCGATGTGCCTGGATGTGGGGCATGTGCTGTCGGGGTTCTCCGGCGACGTGGAATTCTTCGATGCACTGGAACTGGTCCTTCCGCGCATGGCCGAAATCCACCTGCACGACGCGCCTATCCCGGCGTCGCAGCAGGAGATCGTCTACGGCAAGGATCACAGCGTTCTGGGAACCGGCGACCTGGATATTCCCCGCTTCCTCGACCGGTTGACAGAAGCGCAGTTCAGCGGTCCGATCATCTTCGAGCTGGAGATTGAAGAGGCGCTGGCGTCGTTGGATGTCATCCGCGCCGTGCGCCCGGATGTCGTATAAGTGTGATCGAAAGGCCTTCATTTTTGCGTCAAAATGGTGTAAACTATTCCTACACAGTCCTGAAGCAAGTGAGGAGACGCTTTATGACCACTATACAGTTAGAACTACCTGAATCTCAGGTGCTTAAACTCGTGCGACAATTGTCGCCTGCAGGAAAGCGCGCGGCGCTTTTTGAGTTGATTCCCGCGTTGGATGAACTGGACACACTGGTTGACTATGGCGACGAGCGTATACGGGCGCTATGTGCGGAACGCGATATTGAATGGGATACCTTGACGGAAAACCAGCGTATGCAGTTAGTGGATTCAATGCTGCATGAGAATGCCGATGCCTGAACGCGTCGTTTTCGATACCAACATTTGGATTTCCGGTCTGCTCTGGCGTGGGAAACCGTATCAGTGTCTGACGATGGCGCGTGCGGCTTTGGTTCAACCAATTTACTGCCGAGAGATGATGGCGGAGTTTGCGCGCAAACTCCGCCATCCTTTTGCGTTCACAGATAGTCATGTCCGGACTGTGCTGTATCAATATCGCTCCATCTCGCAACGTATAGATATTCCCGGCGCGTTGCATGGTGTGGTTTCTGATCCTGACGACGATAAGTTTATTGAGTGCGCGCTTGTTGGACATGCGGGGATCATTGTTTCGGGTGATCAACATCTTCTCGCACTTGGAATCTATCAAGACATTGATATTCTAACGGCTGATGCGTTTGTAAACCGAGTATTAAAAGAGGCAAATCGATGAAAAAAGACATGCGCTGGTATGACTATCTGACCATCAATTCGTATTGGCTAGGGCTGAACATCGCCACAGGTACGATTACGCCGATTCTGTTGCCCTATCTCGTGCTGCTCTTCATGCCGCCGGAGCAGAAGAACACGTACTTTGCGACGATTCGCGTTGTCGGGCTGGCGGTGGCGATGCTGGTGCAGCCGCTCGCCGGGATGTTGAGCGACCGCAGCACATCCCGTTATGGTCGCCGCCGTCCGTACATCGTGTCCGGCGCGGCCTTCAACGTGTTGTTCCTGATCATCGTCGCCCTGTCGCCCTCGTTCATCGGCGCGGCATCGGACAGCTTCTTCCGGCAGGCGTTCGGCGTGACGACGGCCTACGTCGTCTTGCTGGTGGGCATCGTGCTGTTGCAAGTTTCGTCGAACGTGGCGCACGGCGCGCTGCAAGGGCTGATCCCCGACCTCGTGCCGGAACACCAACGCGGACGCGCATCGGGCGTCAAGGCCGTCTTCGAGCTGATTCCCGTCTTCCTCGTGCTCTTCATCGGCCCGCTGGTGGATGCAGGGAAGGTCGGGCTGGTGGTCGGCATCATCTGCGCAGGATTTGTGCTCACGGCGTTGACGACGGTGCTTTTCGTTCACGAGGAACCGCTGCGTGAGAAACCCACCGGGGGCATCGGCGAGGCTGCGCTGCGCCTGGTGTTCCTCACGGCGATCTTCGTCACGGTGACGCGCTTTGCCACGTGGCTGGTCGCGGCCAGCGGCGATTTGGTCACGGCGCGCGACGTGGCGCTGGAGGTGCAGATTGCCTTTGTCGGCCTGATGGGGCTGATTGGGATGGCGGGATCGATTTTCGTGGGCGTCTACCTGGGCGCGTGGGTGGGCATCGGCGCAGAGGCGCGCCAGCAGAAGAGCTTTGTCTGGTGGATCGTCAATCGGTTGCTCTTCCTGGCGGCGGTCGGTTCGGTGCAGAGTTTTGCGCAGTACTATCTGGCGGACGTCCTGCACGTGCCAGAGCCGGCCTCTGCGACGACGCTATTGATGGCGGCGGTGGCGGGCTTTCTCATCCCATCGGCGTTGGGCGGCGGCTATCTCGCCGACCGCATCGGGCGCAAGCGGTTGGTGATGCTCGCGGGCCTCGTTGCGGCAGGCGGGACGGTGCTGCTGCTCTTTGCCTCGACGATGCCGGTGGTCATTGTCGCCGGGTGTATCATCGGCCTGGGGGCAGGGACGTTTATGGCGACGAACTGGGCACTCGGCACGGACCTCGCGCCAAAGCAGGATGCCGGGCGCTACCTGGGCATCTCGAATCTGGCGGGCGCGGGCGCGGGGATTGTCGGCGCGGGCCTCGGCGGGCCGATGGCCGATTTCTTCAACGCGCTGCAACCGGGACTGGGCTACCTCGTCATCTTCGCGCTCTACGCGGCGTTGTTTGTGTTGTCATCACTCACTTTAACAAAGGTGAAGCTCGTAGCAGCCGCATGAGAGTCTTTGTCAACGGATTGAACGGATTTTAACGGATTCTCTCTTCACTTTTTACTTTTTACTTTTTACTCTTTACTCTTTACTCTTTACTCATTTCTCACGGAGGACACAATAATGTTACCGAAAATTGCATTAGGAAAGACCGGTTTTACCGTTAGCCGACTGGGGATTGGCGGCTTTCACCAGGTCGAGATTTCGACGGAGATTGTGGCGCAGGTGGTGGATGCGTTTCTGGACGCCGGAGGCAACTACATCGAGACGGCGCGCAGCTACGGCGGCGGCGCGTCGGAGGAAAAGTTGGGGCGTGTGCTTGAAGGTCGCCGCGACAAGGTGATCCTCGCCAGCAAGAGCGGCAAGCGCGACGGCGAGGGCATCCGCCGTGAGTTGGAGGCGTCGCTGACCGCGCTGCG
>DYKY01000240.1 GCA_020722365.1 Thermoflexus sp. | reverse complement strand
TGATAAACTATAAAGGTATCACGACCCATTTCCAGGCCACAGGAGGTGGTATGCAACTCGTTTTTGATGCCTGCACGCCTCGGACCGAAGTCCTGCAGGGGCAACTGACCGAAGACATTTTTGCCGCCCGGCTCAAGGACGTGCTCGACGGCGCGGCTGCTCCGGTGTACCAAAACCCTACGACATTCTTCGAGAACACGTACCCCACCGCCGGTCTGCGGCTGTTGTTGACCGAAGCCCTCGGTCGCCTGACCGGTGTGCGCCCTGCCAGCAGCCCGATTCTGCGCCTGGAAACGGCTTTTGGCGGCGGCAAGACGCACAATCTCATCGCGCTGTATCACGCGGCGCGCGGCGAGGACCTGCCTGAGGCGCTTATGCCCCAGGTGGTGGACCCGGCTTTGTTGCCCGCGCCCGGTCAGGTGCGCATTGCCGGCGTGGTGGGATCGGACCTGGACCCCGCAACCGGGCTGTATCATGCGGCGGAGAATCTGCGCACGTTTACGCTGTGGGGTGAATTGGCTTACCAGCTCGGCGGCTCGGCCGGATACGCGCTGGCGCAGGAGAGCGACCACAACCGCTCTGCGCCGGGAACCGGCCTCTTTGCAGAACTGGTCGGCGACCGGCCTACGTTGATTATGCTGGACGAACTGGCCCGGCACATGCGCGCGGCCCAATCCGTCCCCACCGCTACCGGCAAATCGGATTTGGCCGAACAGACGGTAGCTTTTTTGATGTCGCTGCTGGAGTTCGCTGCCAGCCGCGCTAACGTCGTCGTGGTGCTCACGCTGGCCGGTGCGGAAGACGCCTTTGCGAAGGAGACTGACCAATTGCGCGCGCACCTGGCCGAAGCGTACAAGGTTTCGGCGCGGCAAGAGCGGGTCATCACCCCCACCGGTGAGACGGAAATCGCCGCGATTGTGCGCCACCGGTTGTTTGCAACCATCGACGCCCAGGCCGCCGCCGAGACGGCGCAAGCCTACACCGAGGCTTACCGCCGCTGGCACGAGCAGAACGTAGCTTTGCCCACCCAGGCCCTGACAGCGGAATACGCGCAGGCGCTGGCGGCGGCCTATCCGTTTCACCCGGAATTGCTCAACGCGCTCACGCTGCGGGTGGCGACAATTCCCAATTTCCAGAAGACGCGCGGCGCGTTGCGGTTGCTGGCATGGGTCGTGCGCCGCGTTTGGGAAGAGCGCCCGGCCGATGCCTGGTGCATCGCACCGTACCACGTGGACTTGCGCAACACGGAGATCGCGGAGGACCTCACCAGCCGCTTGGAGCGCCCGGCCTTCCGCCAGGTAATCGAAGCTGACATCATCAGCCCCAAGGGGGCTGCGCCGGGCCACGCTTACCAGATCGACGGCCCGTGGGCGGCGACGGGCAAACCGCGCTACGCCCGGCGTGTGGCGACCACGGTCTTGCTGCACAGCCTGGTGCAGGGCGCGATCTCTGGCATCGCGCCGCCTGAATTGTTGCTGGGCACGCTGGCGCCGGGCGATGAACCGGCGTTGGTCCACAAAGCGGCGGAGCGACTGTACGACAAAGGCTGGTTCTTCGAGTGGGATGGGCTGCGCTATCGCTTCAAGCCGGAGCCTTCGATCAACAAAATCATCAACGATGAGATGCAACTGGTGGGGCTGACGACGGCCAAAGCGGAACTGGACGCCCGTATCCGCAAGGTCTGGAAGAGCGGCGCGTTCAGGGTTGTCTATTTCCCCCAGGAAGCCGACGACGTGGACGACGACGCCGATGCGCCCAAGCTGGCGGTGCTGCATTACGACGCCGCCTCCACAACGGCGACCGCGCCGCAGCCGCCGGAACTGGCGCGCAAGCTCGCGGCGCGCGCGGGCGCGCTGGAAGGGTTCCGGCGCTTCCCCAACAACCTCTTATTCCTGGTCGCCGATGGCGAGCGGGTTGACGAGTTGGTCGAGATCGTCCGGCACTACTTGGGCATCAACCGGATCACAGGCGATGCCCAGCGGATGCAGGAGTTCACCGAGGAACAGCGCAAAAAGATCAAAAAGCTCGGCGAAGGGGCGGAGTTGGACGTGCGGGTAGGCATCACCAAAGTCTACCGGCATCTCTACTTCCCCCAGGCCGAGGCGTTGCAGCGTGACGCGAATCTGATGCACGAGATGCTGCCCGCGCAGGATCAGGGCGACGTGCAAAAGGATCAGTCCGACGTGGTGCTGCGCGTGCTGCGCCAGCAGCAGAAGGCGCTCACCGGCAACGAACCGATGCTGTCCGCCGCTTACGTGAAATCGCGGGCGTGGGATTCCAACGTGTCGCAACTGACGACCGAGGAGCTGCGCAAGGCCTTTGCCCGCCGGTTGAGCCTCCCGATGTTGTTCGATCTGAACCAATTGAAGAAGACGATCCTCAACGGGATCAAGATGCAGGTGTGGGTCTATTATGATCCGCGCGCCGAGATGGGCTACGATCACCAGTCATCGCCACCTGCGGTCCAGATCGCCGATGAGGTTTATCTGTACCTGCCCGCCGAAGCCGCGCGCTTGGGGTTGCCGATCAAAGGCAAGGTGATCATTACGCCGCCGCCGGAGGAAACGTGCCCGGTTTGCGGAAAGCCACAATCGCAATGTACGTGCGGGGATGACATCATCATCACGCCGCCGTCCACAGAAAAACCGCTGCGTGGCGCGGGTGTGCCGCAGCAGGCATTCCAGCAGTTGTCCGACATCTGCCACGACCGGCAGATCGCCCATATCCAGACGCTCCGTATCGCGCTGCAAGGGCAGGGACAGGCCGGCGCGCGGGCGCTGCGCACGGTGGGCGTCGTTATCCCACAATTGAATGCGCCCGTGGCGCACGTGAAGCTGAATACGGCAGCCGAATTTGGCGCCGACGAATCCGCCATCATCAACGTCGACCTGGCCTGGGAACGCTACCGGCAGCTCAAGGCCGCGATCGACGACCTGGCGAAGCTCGCCGACAAATTCACGATGGCGTTGACACTGACGCTGCGCTTCCCCGAAGGGCTGGCCGTGGATAGCGACGCCTTCCGCAATCTGCACGAAGTGCTCACGACGGTGGGGCTGGATGTGATTCAGCTAGATGCTGGAAGCTAGATGCTGGAGGCTGGATGCTGGAGGCTGGATGCTGGAAGCTGGAAACTGGATGCTGGATGCTAGATGCTGGATGCTAGATGCTGGAAACTGGATGCTAGATGCTGGAAGCTGGATGCTGGATGCTCGATGCTGGATGCTGGATGCTGGATGCTGGATGCTAGAAGCTGGAGGCTGGATGCTGGAAGCTGGATGCTGGAAGCTGGATGCTGGATGCTGGATGCTGGATGCTAGAAGCTGGAAGCTGGAGGCTGGAAGCTGGATGCTGGATGCTGGAAGCTGGAAGCTGGAGGCTGGAAGCTGGAGGCTGGTAGCTGGAGGCTGGATGCTATAGTTTTACAGAAATAGATTTTGGTTAGATTAGGCGGTCGTCTCGCCCAGG
>DYKY01000061.1:9214-22289 GCA_020722365.1 Thermoflexus sp. | reverse complement strand
CCAGCATCCAGTATCCAGCAACCAGCATCCAGCATCCAGTATCCAGCATCCAGCATCCAGCATCCAGCTTCGCCATTCTCCCTCCCCTGTCTACCGTCTACTGTCTACCGTCTACTGCCCTATTCCCTCGCCGGATTGATCGCGGCGGCGCAACTGCTGCCCACCGTCGAATTGTCGCGCTATTCGATGCGCAGCGGTGGATTGCCCTGGCGCGAAGCGGTCTCCTTCTCGGTTCAGCCATGGGAGCTGCTGCGCGCGCTCGTTCCGCCGTATGTCACGCCGTTGTTGTTACCCGAAGCGGTAGCCTACATCGGCCTGGCGGGGATGGCGCTGGCAGCGTGGGGGGCGTGGCGTGCGTTGCGCCAATGGCGCGTACAGCGTGTCCGCAGGGCGTACAGTCTGGCACTGATCCTGTTGGGCGGGGTGGGGGTGTTCTGCGCGTTGGGCGGTTACAATCCGCTCTACCTGGCGGCGGTGCGACTGGGTGTGCCGGGCTTTGTGCATTTCCGCGCGCCGGTACGCTTTCTGGGGCTGTATGTGCTGGCGGCGGCGCTATGGGCGGGGATAGGTTTTGAATCGCTACTATCCACGGAGACACGGAGAGGACCTGACAAAAAACTTTGTGCTCTTTGTGTCTTTGTGGTGAAACTCGTCCCGTTGGCGTTGACCGGTTTGATCTATGCGGAACTACTGTGGGCCGCCGAGCAGATGCCGCACGCCGATGCCACGGCCCTGCGCGCCTACACCGATCTCCGCCCGGCGACGGCGCACCTCGTCGCGGCGGCGTCTGCGGCTACGGAGCAAGGCGAACCGCCGGGACGCTTCCTCAGCATCACGCCGACGCTCTTTGAGGCAGGCGACGAAGCCGACATCGAGGCTGTGTATGGCGCGGCGCTCTCGCCCGACGCGCTGTGGGCCTACGAAGTTGCCGTCAAGCAGCGGGAGGTGTTAGCGCCCAACCTGTCGCTGGCGTTCGGAGTGCCTGCTGTGGATGGCTACGATGGCGGTCTGCTCCCACTCCGTCATTATGTCGCTTTCTCGCGGCTCTTCCTGCCCGAGGGGACGCTCGATGGCCGCCTGCGTGAGAACTTGACGACGATCCCTGAAGATCGCTGGCTCTCGCTGCTCGGCGTGCGCTTTCTGATGACCGACAAAACCGGCGATCTCTGGGGCGATGGCGTGTTTTACGACCGCCAGTTTCAGCCGCACCTGGAAGCCGGAGAGACACTCACACTTGCCTGGCTACCGGGGGATTTCACGACGGATACACTCGGTTGGCTGTACACCGGGGTTGGCGAGGTGCAGGTCACATTCCTGGATGGCAACACACGCGCTTTTCCCTTGCCGGCGCAAGAAACCGCTGACGTCGCCTACCGCCTGCCGATGGATGCGGCGACGACGGTGACGGCGCTCACCGTGCGAGCGGCATCCGGCGGCCTGACGTTGACCGGCGCCAGTCTCATCGATGGGCGTACCGGCGCGTTCTATCCTCTGGTACTCTCCGGGCACTTTCGGCTGGTCCATTCCGGCGATGTAAAAATCTACGAGAACCTGCGCGTACTGCCACGCGCCTTTCTGGTACAGGACGTGCGGTGCGTTTCTTCGGACGATGGGGCGTTGGCTGTGATGCGCGACTCGGCTTTCGACCCGGCGACACAGGCCGTCGTTGCAGGTTGTGAGGGGGAGGAAGGGAAGACCTCGCCGCATGCCTCGACCGGTTCTGCGACGGTGGTGGCGTACGCGGCAGAGCGCGTTGTCGTGGACGTGGTCGTCGATGCGCCGGCGTTGGTTATCCTGGCGGATGTGTGGTATCCTGGGTGGCAGGCGATGGTGCAGCCGCTTGATCACGGATCGGGGGCGATCGCGCGGACGGAGGCGTTACGTACCGACATACTTTTCCGTGGCGTCAAAGTGCAACCGGGCGCGTGGCGTATCACCTTCACATATCGTTCGGCGTGGCTGGCTGGTGGAATAGGGTTGAGCATTTTAGGAATAATGACACTGATAGTATACACTTATTTTAGTTGTGTTATTGCTCGTAAAAGGATATAATTAGGTAAACAAATCTGCTTTGTAGGTTGTTGTGTTATTTGCCATTAACATTATACGAATCGCACCGCTGGTTAACATTTTTCAAACATTAACCAAACGTTTATCATTAAAGTGATTTTCTGAAACCCCTTCATGCTATAATTAAGCAGTAACATATATACAGAGGTGGACATGGGTGCAAAGATTCTCTATATTGAAGATAACCCCGGGAATCGCACGTTAGTGCAGCGTATTCTCCTGGTTGAAGACTATGATGTTTTTGAGGCTGAGGATGGGCCGACGGGCATCGAGATTGCCCTGCGCGAGAAGCCGGATCTCATTCTTATGGATATGAACCTGCCTGATATCGACGGGTATGAGCTGACACGACGTATGCACGCGATTCCCGAACTGGCGCACATCCCCATCGTTGCGATGACGGCGAATGTGATGCAGGGTGACCGCGAGAAGACGCTGGCCGCCGGATGCTGCGGCTACATTCCCAAACCGATTGATGTGGATGAGCTTCCGAATCAAGTAGCGCGTTTTCTCAAGATAAAGGGAGCTTAGTCTGTCGGCTAAGCCCCAGGAAGTGCGTCATGAAGTGGAAATCAATTTCCCCCTCGAACGCCGTCATCTTGATTGTTGAGGATAACCTCAACAATTTTATCTTGATGACACGTTTGTTGGCCTTTCTGGGTGTCAAGAAATGTGAATGGAAGGCCTCAGGGTGGAAAGTGCTCGAGTTCGCCGAGACGTTGGGGCATATCGATTTAATCTTGATGGACATTGCCTTGCCTGATGCGGACGGTTTTGAGTCCCTGGCCTTGTTGCGTTCGCATCCCCGTTTTCAGGGAGTGCCGATTGTGGCGGTAACGGCCGATGCATCGTTGAAAAATGTGGCCCGAGCGCGTGAAGCCGGATTCAACGGTTTCATCGGCAAACCCTTGGACCCGGATCGATTTCCCGAACAAGTCCGGCGGGTTTTGCAAGGTGAGGAGGTATGGGAACGGGAGTAAGAGCCGGCGTTCAGGCTCCACGAGGACTGCGCTCAATCCCGACGACGGGGATGCGCGGAGGACTGGGGCGAACCCTACTGACTGCCTTTCTCCTTTTAACGATCCTTCCGTTAGCCTTAATCGGAGGTTATGCGGCGAAGAACAACCGCGATAGCCTTCAGAAAGAGGTCAGAAGCAAACTGCAGGCTGTGGCGACCTTGAAGGGCGAGGAGTTACGCCAATGGCTTGCACAAAATCGCCAGCAATTGCTGCTCTCCGCTCTGGCAGAAGAGGATTTGTCTGATGCCAAGCGCGACACATGGTGGGCAACCATCAGCGATCAGAATCCCGATCTGCTCGGTGCGGCGTTGGTTGATCAAAATGGGCAGTTATTGTGGATGATGGGGGGGTGCCGTGACGCTGCCCTGACGAGGGCAGCGTCTACAAGAGCGCCCGCTTCATCGCTCACAGTCGCAGAGAAAGAGGCAGGTTTTCCTCAAGGACAGTTCGTTCTGTCGCGTACAGATTCCAATTTATGGCTAGTAGTGGGGAAAACCGAGTCTCAAACGTTAGTTTTCTGTTTGAGCGGCGCGGGTATGGCGCGCACAATCCAGTACGACGTCTTGCTCAATAAGGCGCTGATCGGCGAGACCGGCAAAGTTTATCTGATCTTTCAAACATGGGTCTGGCCGGGTGGTAAAGATGCGGTGATGATGGTCCAGGATAGCGTGTCGCCGCGACTGGCAGGGGACGGTGTCTACATAAATCACCTCGGCGTGCCGGTGATTGGCGCGTATTATCACGTGGCGGATTACGATATCGGCGTGCTTGTCGAACAGGCGCAGTCCGAGACCCTGGAATCCACCAATCGCATCGCGGCGACGTTGATCGCCCTGGTGTTGGCTGTGGCGCTGGCGACGACTATCATCTCGGCGTTTGTCATCCGGCAGATTACACGCCCGGTGATTCGCCTCACCGAATCGGCAGTGGCGATGGCCGAAGGAGATCTGGCGCAGCACCTCGAAGTGACGTCGCGCGATGAAATTGGCATCCTGACGTATGTGTTCAACGACATGGCGGCGGACTTGAAGTCGCTCTACGAGGAACTTGAGGAGAAAGTGGCCGAACGAACCAAGCGGTTGCAGCAGGCTAACTACCAGATGCAACGCCGCGCCCTGCACCTGCAGGCCAGTCAGGATGTCGGACAGGCAATCACGTCGATACGTGATCCGGTGTTGCTCCTTAACCAGGTGGCGGATTTGATCCGCGAATGTTTCGTATACGCGTCGGTGGCGATCTACATCGTGGAACCGGGTGGTGGGGAAATTCGCTTGCGCGCGCTGAGTCCGGCGATGCGCAACGATACCGTGACCGATGCAGGCGATCAGGGAGGCTGGAGCGAGTGCGTGTATGCCGGCGATGGCTCGATCATCGAGCGCGCCGTTCGCAAGCGCAAACCGCAAGTCGATCGCCACGAGACCGCCGAAACGGTGGAATGGTACCGGCGGACGTTGAGCCGGGTAGCCATTCCGCTGCGGATGGAGGATCGGATCTCCGGCGTGTTGGCGGTGTTGAGCACCGAGCGCGAGGACATTCAAGAGGACGAGTTGGAAACCCTGGAATTGCTCGCCGGGCAAGTCACCATCGCATTGGAAAACGCCAGAGCCTACGAACGCGAGCGTTTGGCAACGCAGCGTTTGGAAGAAGCCGAAGCCTTCAAAGGCCGTTTTCTGGCGAATATGTCGCATGCGTTGCGCGAGCCGCTCAATACGATCATCGGCTTTTCGCGTTTGATGATCAAAGGCATCGATGGGGCGATGACGCAGCAGCAAATTCAGGACCTTGAGCGCATCTACGATGACGGTCAGCGGCTTTTGTTCCTGATCAACGACATTCTCGCCATTTCAGAGATTCAGGCAGGTATGGTGGAATTGCGTTTGCAGGAGGTCGTCTTGCAGGAAATCATCGAAGGGGTGATGCCAACCGCGAGCGCTTTGGTGCGCGGGCGGAATATTGAGTTGGTGTGGAATATTCCTGAGGATCTACCCGCGTTGCACGCAGATCCGGCGCGATTGCGGCAAGTTCTCGTCCATCTCCTCAACAATGCAGCGAAGTTTACGGAGAGCGGGCAAATCACCATCAAAGCGTGGTCCAATGAGGATTTTGTTTACATCAGTGTTACCGATACGGGCGTGGGCATTCCGGCGGAAGATTTTGAGCGATTATTCGTCCGTTTTGAGAAAGGCGCGGCACTCCAGCCGATGGACGAAGACGGTCGGTGGCAGGCGGGCCTCGGTTTGGGATTGGCACTGAGCAAGGAGTTTGTCGAAATGCATGGCGGTCAGATGTGGGTTACGAGCGAAGTGGGCAAGGGCAGCACGTTTACCTTTTGCATACCCTGCTATTGCTCGATCAACCCGGCCAGTGAAGGATGACGTTCGCCGCACGGGAGAAAACATATGAAAAAGGAGCACCCCTTGGCTCAAGAGACTAACGAAATTCTGGCGCAGATGCTGCCGTGTCGGCAGAGTTTGTTTGAACGTCTTCTCCGCGTGTTGGCGATCGTGGCTCTGCCGGTGCTGCTGATGGGTGGCTATTACACTTATAGCATTGGGCAGACCTCCTACCTGATCGTGGCGTTACTCGGCTATATTATGATCGTTGTGGGAGCTTTTTCGCCGCGTGTTCCCTATGTCTGGCGCGTGTGGGGATTACTCGGCGCGCTGATTATCCTGAGTGCGGTCGATTTATGGTTCTATGGTTGGGGCGAAGACGGTCGGATCCTTTTGTTAACGGCCACGCTCTTTGCGACCATTTTCCTGGGTGGCCGTCACAGCCTGGCCATGTTGATTATCTCCATAACGATGGTGACGTTATTTGTCGTATTGGTCGGTTTGGGTGTGGATATGCCGCAGCCATATCGTGAAATGCCTGGTTCGTTGACATCGTTGGTGAGCGGATTGATCGTCTTTATCGGGTGTGTGACGGCCTTGTTTGTGTCTTTCAACAATCTCCTCCCGCGTATCTTCGCCACTTTACAGCGCAGCGCGCATCTCGCCGCCGATTTGGAAATACGTCAAAATGAGCTGGCAGAACGCATGCGCGCTTTGCAGGACTCGAACTTGAGCTTGCAGCGTCAGGCGATGTACATCGATGCCGGTGTGCAGGTAACGCGGGAGTTAATGCAACAGTTTGACGTCGACTCCCTCTTGGAGAAAGCCGTGCAGCTCATTACCCGGCATTTTGACTTCCCACACGTGGCCCTCTTCCTGCCCGACGAGACCGGTGCGTGGCTTGTGCTGCGCGCGGCTTCCTCACCTGCCGGGCGCAAGCTGGTAGCTGAGGGCTATCGCCTCAAGCGAGCCGTTGAGAGCACACTCGGGCGTGTGTTTGAGATGCGCCAACCTTACATCGTTAAGCTGAACGGGGAGAAGAAGGATGCCGGTCTTGATGCCGCACATCTGGCGCAGCCCGGGTTGCCGGTGGCGCAGTCGGCGGCGCTGTTGCCTTTGGTGTTCGCGGACGAGGCTTTGGGCATCCTGGACATTCACAGCGCCGAGGAGATGACCTTCGATCAGGATAACCTGCGTGTACTGGAAGGATTGGCCTGGCAGATAGCCATTGCGCTCGATAACGCCCGGCGTTTGAGCGCCGAGAATTCTGTCCTGGAGATGGCAAATCCTTTTTTCCGCCTGGCGCAGCGTTTGGGAACGGCGCAGACGGAAGCGGAGGTTCACACCGCGATTTTGGAGCTTGTTCAGGGATTCAGCCCCGGTCGTGCCTACATCGTGCAGGAGATTGAAAGCGCACCGGATGCAGCGGGACAGACTGTGTACCTTGTGACCGATTTGCGTGAAGAATCATTGAATGTCCAACGTGTAACAGAGGGCGACGCAGCGGAGAACTTCGGTGCAGCCTTGGCGCTGGGGAGGACGTTGGAGAAACCGTTGTCCATCCCCGATGTCGGTCTCCCAGTGGACTTGCCGGAAACCGGCTGCGCTGATCTCTGCCGGCGTCTGGTCGAGGATACATCGTTTGGCGGGGGAGGCCGCAGCGTGGCCTTAATCCCTTTGCGTGCGGGCGCGGAATTCTACGGCCTGGTCATGGTCGGCTTCGAGGGGACCCACCGTAGCACCCCCCTGGAAATGCAAGTCTACCGCGCCATCGAAGCGTTCGGCAGTGTGACCCTGGAAAGGATCGCGTCGTTGCGCGAGGCACAGACGCACCTGGCACGGGAACGGTGGCTGCGCGAATTCGGCGAGCGCGTGCTGCAAACGCCTGATTTGGAGGCGATGCTGGCGCAGGCCACGCAATCGCTTCGCGAGGTCGCGTATGCCGATGGTGTGGTCGCTGCGCTGACCTCGCCGGAGGCTTGAACAAAGACTACAAAAGTCTCACTGGATGTTGGCTGGATTATGTGTTTGCTTTGAACAATGGGTTGGCAAGGCGCGATACGTACCAAGACTTTTTAGTCTGGTGTGATGGGTGGGTGAAGCTATGAGTGAAAAACAACAAAGAGGCGCATATCCTACGGAAGTCCGCGAGTGGCAACATAAGTTGCTCAATCAAATCTTGCGGATCGTATTCATCGTCGCCATCCCTGCGTTGTTGATCGCGGCGTATTATGTGTGGAAAGACGGGCGCGCCTGGCTCATTCCTTTCTATGCCTTGGGTTTCATCATTGTGGGATTTGTGCGCTTCTGGAAAAAGGCGTCTTACACGCTGCAAACCGGCACGTTGCTGGCGATTGTCTATGGGCTGGTGATCCTCTCGTTGGTGCGCGCCGGGCTGAGTAGCAACGCGCGTATTTTCCTGTTGGGTTTCTCCTTCATCGCAGCAATTTTCCTGGGACGGCGCGCCGCACTGGCCAGCATAGCTGTGGCCGTCATCACAATGGGGATTGCCGGGTGGCTGTTCTCGACCGGCGTTTGGGCCATTCCTGTTGATGTTCAACTATTGTCGGCTAAACCGGCTGCCTGGCTTAGCTACACGTTCACCTTGCTGTTGGTCAGCGCATTTTTTATGGCCTCACAACTATATCTGTTCCCGCGCCTTGTGGAGGCGTTGCTCCAAAGCCAGGAGATGGCGCGGGAGCTGGCCGAGGATCGCGCGCGAGCAGTGCGCGAAGCGGAGATCAAACAGCGCCATGCAGAACAGTTGGGATGGGCGGCTAACCTGGGCCATGTGCTCGCTTCACTACGCCAGCGTGACGAGCTCATCTGGCGGGTGGTGCGTGAGATTGCACAAACCTTCGACATTTATCAGGCCAACCTGTTCCTTGCCAATCGTTCCGGCGATGCGTTGCTGTTGGTAGCGACTTCTGGTCAACTCGGCGAGGCATTAGCCCGTTCCGGGGCGACGACTGTCGAAATTCCTGTTGGAGCGCGGAGTGCACCGGGACGTGCTGTGCAGTTTGGGAAGGAGCAGATGGCACTGCCATCACCCGAAGAATTGCCCCAGTTCCCCGACAGTCGCGTGGAGATCAGCTTGCCATTGAGCGTGCGGGGCGAGGTGCTAGGGGTATTGGATTTGCACAGCACGCGCTCGGCCTTCGATGAGGAGGAGCTGCAGATCTTCCGTATTATCGCCAGTCGGGTGGCAACGGCCCTCGATACGTTACGCTCACTGGAGGAAACACAAGCGCAGGTGCAAGAAATACGGGCGCTGTATGCGCAACACACGTTGGCTTCCTGGCGCACGCTCCTCGGATCGGCGTCCGTGCAATCAGCGGTGGGCGTACAGGTTGCTGCCTCACAAGTGACGGCGCTGGCGCAGAAGGCCCTGGCTGAGAAAGAACCGCGCTCAATGCAGCTCGATACGGACGGTGTCTACCTATTGGTTGTCCCCCTGGTAGCGCGGGACGTTGCTTTGGGGTATCTGGCTTTCACGCGCGCAACCGAGAAAGGCGACTGGACTGCTGATGCCCGCAGCACGATTATGATGGCGGCGGAACGTCTGGCTGTGGCACTGGATAACACGCGTTTGCTCGTCGAAGCGCGGCGACAGGCACTCTATGATGAGCAGCTTAGTCACCTTGACGCCTTGATCTGGCAGACGCCCAGTCCTGAAGTGATTATGGAACAGAGCGTGCGCGAATTGGGGCGCTTCCTCGGCGCGCGTGAAGTGCAATTATCTCTAACACCTGAAGGCGTAGGACGGCATGGCACGAAGCCGTTACAACCACCCGGTGAGCAGAGCGCGGGTGCAGTGGGCCGCGCGGAAAAAATCTAAGCGAAGGTGCTGTCTCTTGAGTGGAGAGGGGCGTTGTCGATGAACTTTTCTCCGGGAATCGAAATCTTACAACTTATCACCTGGCTGTTGGCGCTGGTTGAGATCATCCTCGCTGGATATACACTGATCCTCAACGTGCGTCACAGCGCCAACCGCCATGTCAGTCTCCTGTTGGCGCTGTTGGCGTTCAACAACATCGTTATGGGATTGCTTGTGGCAGCCCGCAGCGCCGAAGAGGCGCGCCTACCGACTTATCTGTTTGCGGCCACCGTGTATCCCATTCTCCCGGCGGTGGCAATGGCCGCCGTAGCCTTGTTACGACCGGCCTGGCTGATGGGACGGCGGCGCTGGCTCTGGTGGATCGGCTACGTCGCCCTCGCGCTGCTACCGGTGATTACAGTGATAGATGCTGCGTTTGGGACGCAGTTGTGGTATGTGGGCTTCGATCCGGCGACCTATACCGGTGGCTATATATCGGTTCATGACTACGTATCCCTAACGTTGTATAGGCCGGTTATTGTCGTGTATGGTTTTCTCTTTGGCTTGGCGCCAATTGTGATGGCCTTCAGTGCGCTGCGCGATAAACACAGCACCTCCTCGATGCGCCGTTGGGCATGGTTGATCTTGAGCGCGTCGTTGGCGGCATTGCTGTTGCAGGGGGTCTTCGTACAGCGCATCGATCCTGTGTTCAGAATTCTACTCGTTACCCTGATTTACGGGGCTACATATGTGTATGTCGTGCTGGCACAGAGTCTGGCAGAGCGCCGGCTCCAACGTGGGCTGTTGCGCAACCGGTTGACGGCTTTGTTTATGGTCATCGCGTTGCCGGTTATGACCATCGGCGTCATACTGGTCAGCGTGCAGGCGCGCACTTTGCTGCAACGTAGCGCCACGAACCGCCTGGGCGCAATCGCTCATTTGCTGGTCAGCGGTATCAATTTGCGCGGTGAGCCATCGGCTCAAAGTCTTCACGAAGTGCTGCGGCTGGGCGTGACCGAAGTGGGCGAGACCGGCATCATCTACGTGGTGGACCGTGATGATCGCGCCGTTGTCAGCTCGGATTGGGATTTTACTCTGGTCGCCGAGGACGATCCGCTACGTGACTATCGCCTTCAAGCGCCGGTGCGGGCGATCCGTCGTGGACAGGGCAACCGGTTAGTCGTCTTCACTGACGATGAGGGCATACGTTGGTGGGCCTACCCGACGGCTTTGGGCGGTACGGGATGGGTCGCCGTAGTACAACAGCAAGAGGCCATTATTGCGCAGGATATGCAGCAGTTTGTGACGCTGTCGTGGATCATCATTGCGGCCGGTGGGATCATCCTGCTGCTTTTAGGATTCTTCACCGTTCGCCAGATATTTCTGCCGATTGCGTCTTTGACGGAGACGGCCAGAGCTATTGCTGCAGGAGACTCCACCCGCGTGGCCGTTGTTGAAAGTGAAGATGAGATTGGCACGTTGGCAGAGGCGTTCAACGCGGTGACGGCGCGGCTCAATGAATTGATCGGCAATTTGGAGGCGCGGGTGGCCGAGCGCACGCAGGAAGTCGAACGGCGCGCCGAATATCTGGAGATCACCGGTGGCCTCAGCCGGATCGTCGCTTCGATCCTGGATGTCGATACGCTTCTGGATCGTGTGGCGCATCTGATTTCAGAACGGTTTGGTTTTTATCACACCGGCATCTTCTTGATTGATGAGGCGCGTGAATGGGCGGTGCTGCACGCAGTTTCGTCGGAGGGTGGTCTGCGCATGCTGGCGCGCGAACACAGTCTGCGGGTAGGCGAAGAGGGGATTGTGGGGTATGTCTCCGGCTCAGGTCGCGCGCGGATCGCGTTGGACGTTGACGAAGATGTGGTCTGGGTGAAGAACCCCGATTTGCCTGACACGCGATCTGAGATGGCGCTGCCGTTGATCTTCGGCCAGCAGATCCTTGGCGTGCTGGATATACAGAGTGAGGAGGCCGCCGCGTTTGGCTCTGAGGACATCGCCACGCTGCGCATCCTGGCCGATCAGATCGCAGTGGCGATTCGCAACGCGCAGTTGTTTGCCGAAAGTCAGCGAACGTTGCGTGAATTGCAGCGCTCCTACGATGAAGAGGTGCAGCAAGGCTGGACGTTGCGCAAGTCGCCGGTTGTGGGGTACCGTTTCACGCCTACGGGCACCACTCCACTCACGCGCGATGCTATATCGCGCGAGCTTGCGCCGCGGACGGCGTTTGCGCCATACGTGGATGCCGACAACACGCTGTTCGCGCCATTGCAGTTGACAGGCGGTCAGAACTTTGGCCTGTTACGTTTATGCCGCGATGCGGCGCAACCGTGGTCCGGTCACGATGTGGCGTTTGTGACGCGCGCTGTGCAGGATATCGCACAGGCTCTGGAAGTGACGCGCTTGCTTGAGGAAAGCCGTTTGCGCGCTATGCGCGAAGCTCAAGTCGGCGAAATTGCGGAGCTGTTTACGCGCGCGCTGGATGTCGACACGATGTTGCAGACGGCAGTGCGTGAACTGGGACGTCTGTCGGGTGTTGCCGAAGTGGCGGTGCACCTCGAGCTTCCCGAGTCAATTTCGGATTTAGGCGCGACTGAGGCGGCGCAAACGCCTCGTCAGGCATAGTGTGGAGATACCGTCATGAACCATGATGAAGGACAGATACCTGCCACTGGAGTTCCTACCCAACGCAAAAGACGCCCGGCTTTGGGAGTTGTGACGCATCAGATTTCCGGCGCAACGGCCTGGTGGCTTGGCGCGGCAGAGGTGGCACGGCAGCAGGACGTTGATTTGTTTATCCTCAACGCCGGCAACGTGGGGGCGGTGGGCACTATTGCAGATGATCTCCCCGCTGCAGTGCATCATCTGATCGACCCGGAGCGCCTCGATGGGCTGATTTTAGTGCAATGGTGGCCCACACGTGAGGTTTTCGAGGCATTTTACAACCGCTATTATCGTCCATTGCCGGTTGTGAACTTGCACCGTAACTACGAGGGCTATCCTGGGGTTACGATTGATAACTATAAAGGCATGATAACCGAGTTACGTCACCTGATCGAGGTGCATAGATACCGTCGCCTGGCTTACATTGGTGGCCTGCCGGAAAATCCCGCTGCCCAGGCCCGCTATGCAGCTTATGAAGCGACGCTAGCCGACTATGACATTCCTCTGGATGAAAATCTCGTCCTGCCTGGCGACTTTTCGCCCCAAGCCGGGAGCGACGCGGTGCGCATCCTGCTGGATGACCGTGGCCTGCGCCCCGCACTCGATTTCGAGGTCATTGTGGCTTCGAATGACAACATGGCGATGGCCGCGTTGGAGGAGTTACATCGCCGTGGCATCCGCGTTCCCTTGGATGTGGCGGTGGTAGGGTTTGATGACGTGGCGGATAGCGCCTATACCATGCCGCCCTTGACGACAGTGCGCATGCCCAACTACGAGATGGGGCGCGTGGCGGTTGAAGTTGCGCTGGCGGCGATCAGAGGACAGCCGTTTGATGCGTACACGGAGGTGCCGGGTGAATTGATCGTGCGCCAGTCGTGTGGCTGTTTCGTGTCATCGTTGGCCGGCCTTGGCGAAGCCACGCGAATGCCAGGGCGCGAAGGCTTGCCTCCTGGCTCGCCGTTGGATCAACGCGCGCGCGTGATCGCTGAATTGTCGCAAAGCGTGGGGACTGCGGGGCAGGTCCTTGATGCTGACTGGGCGGCGGAGGTTGTGGATGCATTTGAGATGGCGCTGGGTGGCCCGAGGGCGCCGGGCAATCGTTTATTGAGCGTTCTCTATGCCATTCTGCGACAATTACACATCAACGGCTACGATCTGCTTGG
>DYKY01000061.1:0-9114 GCA_020722365.1 Thermoflexus sp. | reverse complement strand
GCGGGCGCAGGCGGCGCTGAGTGACCTGTTGACGACGCGCTCGATTTCCGACCGGGTGCGCCAGGCGGCAGACACCGAAGCGATCCTGCGCGTGACACTGGAGGCGTTGAGCCAGGCGCTCGGCGCTTCGATTGGGGTGGCGCGTCTGGGAACGCGCGAGCAACTGCTCGAATTCGGCGCCGAGGCTCGCACACGGGGCGATGCCGGATTGAACTAGGAGCGACTATGGTTCTTCAGACAAGAACACGTGGAATATCTCGGGAAGTCATCCGTGACGCAGGTCATGCGACAAGGCGACCTACCATCGGGTTGTTGGTCGGCGAAACTGCCTCGTGGTGGGGACAGTCGCTGTTGCAGGGCGTGACGGATGCAGCCGAAATGTTCGATGTTAATCTGATTTGCTATGTGATCAGCTCGTTGCGGGAGCCAGGCGTCCAGGGGGGCAACGCTATCTATGCCCTGGTCAACGCCGATCTCCTGGATGGCGTCATTATCTCCGGGAACATTGCCTATATGGTAAGACCCGAAACATTCAATGCGTATGTCGATAGTCTCCGGGATGCTGTCCCCCTTGTCGGGGTGGTGATGGCGCATGAAGGCGTCCCTTCGGTCCTGGCAGATGGCTACAGCGGCATGTACGATAACATCAAGCACTTGATTGAAGTGCATGGCTGTCGCAAACTGGCCTTCATTCGTGGGCCGGTGGGTAACTTCGATGCGGATGAACGGTACCGCGCTTATACCACGCTGCTCGAAGAATACGGCATTCCGTTTAACCCGGACCTCGTTGAAGTCGGCAACTCCTTTGCCGGTCGGGCGTCGATGCAAGCTTTGTGGCCGCGGATGCAGGCTGTGTCGCGTGACGAAGGGGATACCTCGTCCTGGGCCGTCATCGCCGCCAACGACGATATGGCGATACAAGCCATGACATTGCTGCGGGAATACGGCCTGCGCGTTCCCGAAGACGTGGTTGTTGTGGGCTTTGATGACTCTGTCGCCGCGCAGAACCTCGACGTTCCACTGACGACGGTGCGGCAGCCGACTCAAGCGATTGGTCGGCGGGCTATGCAGATGGTGCTACAGCGCTTGCGGGGCGAACCGGTCGAGCAGATCGCGAAGGTGCCGGCCGAGCTGGTCGTGCGCCGCTCGTGTGGCTGTTTGCCGGGCGCGGTGCTGCAAGTTCCCGTCGAGGTGAAGCCCGAAGTCGTAACCGATGGGGCCATACCCCCCTTCGAAGGAGTTCCCGCGCCGATGTGGGAGGCTTTTCTCGCCGGCGTGCAGGTGCCATCGTCGCCTGGAGATTTTCTGCTCCTGCTCGATCAGGCTTTGCGCGAGGCGCGCTACACCGAGGGCAGCCTGGCCACCTGGCAGCGCCTCCTCACTGAGATGCGCCGCCATACCCTTACCCATCTGGGCGATCCTGTTGCACGCCATCGAGCTGAGAACCTGCTTCAGCAAGCGCGTCTGCTGGTGGGAGACGCGGAACGGCGCCAGGAGGCATACCGGCGCCAACTCTTTGAGCAGCAAGAGGCGCTCCTGGGTCAGATTGATACCACCTTGAGCGATGCCTTGCATCTGGATGAATTGGCGCCGGCCTTGAATGGATTGTTCCCGCGCATCGGCATTGAGTGCTGTTTTGTGTCGTTATACGAAAACGAAGACCCCCTGGCCGAACGCGCGCGCCTGCTTTTCGAGTATGATACCTATCCTCCCGGCGGCACGCCAGAAGTTGAACTGTACCCAGAAGGACCATGGTTTGCTCCCCCCCAGTTGGCGCCGAGACAGATTCTGTTCGCGGAGCGCCGCCGCAGCGTCATTGTGATGCCGCTTGTCTTGCAGACGCACCAACTTGGCTTCGTGGTGATGTGGGGCGGTCAGTACTGGCGACTGTATGCTCGTCTGGCGCAGCGTTTGAGCGGCGTGATCTTCCGGGCGTTGCTGGCCCGCGAGCAGGAGCGTGCGCAGCGCGAGGCAAAAACCGCAGAACGCCGCGCAGAAGAGGCGCTGCGGGATGTGCTGGTGGCGCAGCGGCGCTATGTCCACGGCGCGTGGGAGGAGCGCGCCGAGCCGGTGTCGGGCTACTTCTACTCCGAAGAATCCCGTGGCCTTACCGATACCGCCTGGCTCCCGCCGATGACCGAAGCTGTACAGCAGGGCGATGTGGTGGTGACAAAAGACCCGGATGGCGGGCAAACATTGGCCGTACCGGTTATGTTGTACGGTGAGGAGATCATCGGTGTCTTGGGTTTCAAGGCTCCGGAAGATGCCGCCTGGACCGAAGATCACCTCACGCTGGTGCGCACGATCGCCACGGAAATGGCGCTGGCGCTGGAGACGCAGCGCCTGCTTGCGGACATTCAACGGCGCGCCTCACGCCTCCTCGCGGCGGCGGAGATCTCGCGGGTGACGACGTCCATCCTCACGCTGGACGAGCTGTTGCCGCAAGCAGTGGATTTGATCCGCGAGCGGTTTGATCTTTATTACGCCGGCATCTTCCTGGTGGATGACAGCCAACGCTGGGCCATCTTACGGGCCGGGACGGGTGAGGCCGGGCGCGTGATGTTGGCGCGCAATCACCGGCTGGAGGTCGGCGGCGCCTCGATGATCGGTACGTGCGTCGCTCAGGGCGAGGCGCGGATTACGGTTGACACACAGCGCGAAGCCTTGCATCGCCGGAATCCCTTACTGCCGGAGACACGCTCCGAATTGGCGCTGCCCCTCGTCAGTCGGGGGCGCGTGATCGGCGCGATGACCATCCAGGATACGCGACCGGGCGCTTTCACCAAGGAGGACATCACCACGCTTCAGACCATGGCCGACCAACTCGCCAATGCCATCGAGAACGCTCGGTTGCTGCACCGCATGGAGCAGAATATGCACGAACTCGAGCTGGCAACCGGGCAACTGACCCGCGAATCGTGGCGCAGTTTCCTGGAGAATTACCGCCAGTCCTTTGGCTATCGCTATCGCCTGATTGACGTTGAACCGGCAACCGATCTATTGCCCGAAGCGCAAGCTGCCTTGCAGCAGCGAAAGACCGTCGCCACCAGTGTCAGCTCGACAGGCGCTGTTGAGGTTGGCGAAGAGACCGGCCAGGCGCAGGGCGCGCTGAGCGTCCCCATCCGGGTGCGTAACGAGGTGCTCGGCGTGCTCGACCTGCGTTTCGATGCCCCGGAGGTTCCCTCGGAAGCCATTGTGCTGGTAGAACAGGTCGCGGCCCGCCTGGGGGCGGCGTTGGAAAGCGCCCGTCTGCTAGAGGAGTCACGCCGCACGGCCATCTTCGAACAAGTCACCGGTGAGCTGAGCGCGCAGATGCGCACCTCGCTGGATATCGACCAGGTGCTCCAGAATGCCGTTCGGGAAATGGTCAGCGCGCTGAATTTTGCCCGCGTCGAGGTGCGGCTGAGCGGCGAAGAATTAGTCGGCACGGCTGCAGAGGAGGTCAACGCATGAGTGGTCTGTTGACGAACGAAACCCTGCAAGTTGCAGCGTGGCTGGTAAGTTTGCTGGAGCTGGTTCTGGCCTTATACATCCTGCTCCTCAATACCCGCCATACAGCCAATCGCCACGTCAGCCTTCTGCTCTCTATCTTTGCCGTCAACAACCTGGCTATGGGGATGTTGTTTGGTGCTTCGCAAGCTATGGAGGCTGTTTTACCGACTTTGCTCCTGGCGATGACGTCAGAACCCGCTAAAGCAGGATTGCTTTTGACGGCTATCGTTCTCCTCAAACCGCAGTGGGTGCAAGGACGCCGGCAGTGGTTAGGCTGGTTGTTGCACGCGCTTGTCTTCTTACCGATGGTGTTGACCGCCATTGATGCTTTCCGGAATACCGGATTGTGGTACATTGGCCTGGATGCCGCGAGTTACACCGGTGGTTATGTTACCGGTGGTGTTTATGAAGTCGGAAGTGTGGCGCGTGTTATCCGGCCGTTTTATGTGTATGTCCTTTCTTTGTTGCCGTTTGTGCCGATCTTGTGGACCCTGCTTAGCCGCGAAACGCCACGCGCGACGCGCCGGTTGGCCTGGATGCTGCTGATCACCCAATGTGTCGCGGTTGTCGTGCAGTTCGGGCTGCGCGTTGTCATCGGTTCAGGCGCAACGTCGATTGTGACCACCACGTTCTTTGCTCTGGGCTATGCCTACACCGCGTTCCAGCAGATGATTTCCGAGCGCCGCGCCCAGCACGGGCGCTTGCGCCCACGCTTGACCGTACTGACGTTAGCGACCGCCATTCCTATCCTGCTGGCGCTCGTTGGCTTCATGATTTTCCGTTCTTCTGAGATCATTGAAGTTCAGTCGGTCGAAACGTTGAGCGCGACCAATAGTTTGCTGGCAACCAGTGTGCGCTTGTGGTTGGATTATAACGTCAAGGCATTGCAGCAGTTGGTGACGCAGCCAGAAATTCAGGGAATGAACCCCGCCGTGCAAGAACCGATTTTGATGGCTATGGACGCGGTTTACCGGCATATTGACCTGGTCAGCACGACCGACCTGAGCGGGATGAACGTGGCGCGTAGTGATGGTAAAGCACTGACAGATTATAGCGACCGTACGTGGTTCCAGGAAGTGCGAGGCGGTGCTTCACTTGCCTATCAGGTGGCGATCGAGCGCACAAGTGGAAAACCCGCGCTTATTATCTCAATGCCGATTCATGATCAACTGGGGGACCTTGTTGGCGTTGCCATGTTTGCCACCACTTTGGATCAGCTTTCCAATGAGATTGCCGTGACGAGTTTCGGCAAAACGGGCGTGGCGTATGTGGTGGACGCAGAGGATCGCATTATCGCGCATCCAGATCCGGCGTATTCTGCTCGAATCTTTGATATTCATGAAACGCCGGTGGCCCGACAATTGCGCGAGGGGAGAAAGGAACAGTTCAGTTTCGTCGATGTTGGGAGCCGGGAATGGCAGGCCTACGTGGCTGTATTGGATAACGGGTGGGGCATCATCGCGCAACAGGCATCTGCCGAGTTGCGCGCCCCCCTCATGGAGCTTAGTCACACCGGTGTGATCGTGCTAGTCTTTGGGGCGGCCTTGCTGGGCGGGCTGACTTTTTTCACGATGCGCCAGGCTTTTGCCCCGATTGACGAGCTTACGGCGACTGCCGCCGCGATTGCCGAGGGCGATTTGACCCGGACCGCGCCGGTATTGAGCGAGGATGAGTTGGGCGTCCTGGCACGTACCTTCAACAGCATGACCGCACAGTTGCGCGAGTTTATCGGCACGTTGGAGCAGCGGGTAGCCTCGCGTACTGCCGACCTCGCACAACGCTCGGCATACCTGCAAGCCTCGGCGGAGGTGAGTCGCGCGGCAGCTTCAATTTTGGATCCCGATACATTGATCCGGCAGGTTGTCGATTTGATCCGCGAGCGTTTCGACCTGTATTACGCCGGTTTGTTCATGGTGGACGAAACCCGGACGTGGGCGGTGTTGCGTTCCGGGACGGGTGAGGCCGGGCAGGCGATGCTGGCGCGGCAACACCGCATCCGGGTCGGCGAGGGCATGATCGGCTGGAGCATTGCGAACGCGCAAGCGCGCGTGGCTTCGCACGCCGAGGTCGACGAGGTGCGCGTGATCAATCCGGAGTTGCCGGATACCCGCTCGGAGGCAGCGCTGCCGTTGCGCTCGCGGGATCAGGTCATCGGCGCGTTGAGCGTACAGAGCACGCAGCCGGATGCCTTCGATGAGGCGACGTTGACGGTGCTACAAACGATGGTCGATCAGGTGGCGATTGCCATCGACAACGCGCACCTGCTGGCGCAAGCGCAGGAGGCCCTCGAGACCGAGCGCCGGGCCTACAGTTCGCAAATGCAGCAGGACTGGGGCCTGTTAGCCCGCACCCGCGCCATCACAGGCTATGTCGGCGCGCGTGCAGTGACAGATACAAAAGAGGTGATGCTCTTCCCGGCGCAGGGGGAGTGGAGCTCCGAGATGCACGCCGCACGTCGCACGCGCCAGAGCGTGCGTGGCTATACCGATGGGATGCCGACCCTGGCCGTCCCTATCCTGGTGCGCGATCAGGTTGTGGGGGTGTTAAATTTCAGCAAGAGCCAGGATGCTACGGGCCTCTCACCGGATATCAACTGGACGCGTGAGGAAGTGACCTTGCTTGAAGCGCTGGCCGAGCAAATGGGGCAGGCGCTGGAAAGCGCGCGCCTTTACCGGCAGACGCAACTCCGCGCTGCTCGCGAAGGCGTGATTCGCGAAATCTCGGATCAGATGCAGCGCGCGCCCGATCTATCGGCGTTGGTGCGCGTGACAACCGAGGCATTGAACAGGACACTTGGTGGATCGCGGGTCTACGTGCACTGGGGCACTCAGCCACAAGGTGCAGGTGCAGCACAGTCCGGCCAATCCGATCACCAGCAGCCTGACGGAGGCAACAATGGCGAAGCAGAGTAGACGTACGGGCAGCAGTTCATCCCGCAGAAAATCGGCAGACACAGCGACTTCTACACAGCGCCGGCCTACGCTTGGCTTCTTTATCGACCAGCTCACACCGGGCTATCACAACGCAATCTGGCAGGGTGTGGAGGCGCTGGCGCGCGAGCGAGACGTCAACCTGCTCTGTTTTGTCGGCGGCGCCATACACAACGAACCGCATTCAACTGATCTGAGCAATGCGCTCTACGATCTGCTCGACAAAACACATCTTGATGGGTTGATCTTCGCCGCCGGATCAATGGGCACGAGCGTGAGTCAGGAGGACATGCAGACGTTTTGCGAGCGTTACCGGCCTTTGCCGATGGCCAGCATCGCCATACCGTTGGATAGCATCTCCAGTGTGCTGATGGATAATGACTATGGTATGCGTGAGTTGATGCTTCATCTCGTGGAAGTGCACGGCTATCAGCGCATTGCCTTTTTCCACAAGCAGGAGGGCCACCCGGAGAATGATGCGCGCTATAATGCCTACGTCAGCGTGTTAGCTGAACATGGGATTGCAGTTGATCCCACTCTTGTGATCCCCGGTGTTCACTATAACACGCCCGAATCCGGAATCCGCTTATTGTTGGATGAACGCCAATTGCGTCCGCGGATAGATGTTGAGGCGCTGATCGCTAACGATGATGGAATCGCGCTCCAGATATTGGGCATCTTGCAGGCGCGGGGTATTCAAGTCCCTGATGACATAGCGGTCGTTGGCTTCGACGACATCGAGGATAGCCGCTACGTCATCCCTGCTCTGACAACGGTGCGCCAACCTCTGCACGAGCAGGGTCGCCGGGCGGCGGAGCTGGTGTTGGCGCAATTGCTAGGGGAGACCGTCCCGCCGCAGGTCAGTTTGCGCCCACAGTTGATCGTGCGTCAATCGTGTGGTTGTCTGGATGCTGCCGTGCGCAGAGCGGAAGCGCATCCCGTAGAGATCTCCGCCAAATCGTCCACGTCTTTCCCGGAGGCGATGGCTGCGCGCCGCGAGGCGCTGGTGTCTGATATGGTGGGGGCGCTTGCCGGTGAGTCGTTGTCCGATCACGCTGGCGCGGCAAACGTGGTACGTGTCACGCGATTGGTGGACGCCTTTATCGTTGCGGTGCAGGATAAGGACAGCGCCGCCGTTTCTGAAGCTTTCTTGCGCGTACTCGATGGTCTCATGCGCCAGACGATGCTGGAACTGGGCGATGTGACGGCCTGGCAGAACGGTCTCTCGATTTTGCGTTCTCATGCACTTGCTTGCACGAGTGACATAACCCTGTTGCAGCGCATCGAAGGTCTGGTGCAGCAAGCGCGGGTCCTGATTGGCGGCGCGGCGCAGCAAGCGCAGGCGCGCCAGCGGCTGCAAGCAGCCCAACGCGAAGGTGTCATACGCGGAATCGGCCAGGTATTTGCTTCTGCGGGCGCGCTGGATGATTTGTTGAACGCTATGGTTTCCGGATTGCCCCGGTTGGGCATTCCAGCTTTCTACCTGTCGCTGTACGCCGACCGGCAAACACCGAAAGAAACGCCGTCGCCCTCGACGATGTCGCAGTTGCTGTTGGCCCTCGACCGTACCCGTGATTTGGAACAGAGAGAACAACAACGCTATCCCGCACGTGACCTGCTGCCCCCGGACGTGCTGCCCGCCGACCGGCGTTATAGCCTGGTGATCGAACCTTTGCACTTCAGGGATGAGTACCTCGGCCAGGCGTGCTTTGAAGTTGGCCCGCGCGAAAGCGCCATTTACGACACGTTGCGTATGCAGATCAGCAGCGCGTTGCAGGGGGTGTTGACCACCGAGCGGCTGGCCAGTCGCGCGTTGCAGTTGCAGACCGCGGCTGAAATCTCGCGCGCCGCAAGCGCAGTGCTTGATCCGGATGATCTGATTCAGCAGGTCGTGACGCTGGTGCGTGACCGCTTCAATTTGTATTATGCCGGCCTGTTCCTGGTGGAACCCGATCCGGAGGATGCATCTGTGCAATGGGCCGTCCTGAAGGCGGGATCGGGCGAGGCCGGGAAGCGCATGGTAGAACAGGGCCATCGCTTGCAGGTGGGTGGCACGTCGATGATCGGCTGGTGTGTTGCCAACCGGGAGGCGCGCATTGCGCTGGATGTGGGCCGCGACGCAGTGCGCCGTCCGCATCCCCTGCTGCCTGACACGCGCTCGGAGCTGGCTTTGCCCTTGATCAGCCGGGGCGACGTCATCGGTGCGTTGGCGATTCAGAGCACGCAAGAGGGCGCCTTTAGTCCTGAAGACATCACCATCCTGCAAACACTGGCCGATCAGCTCGCCAATGCCATCACCAACGCGCGGTTGTATGCGGCTCTGGAATTCGAGCAGTATTTGATGAATGCGTTGATGGACAGTATCCCGGATCGCATCTACTTCAAAGATCGGGAGAGCCGCTTCCTCCGCGCCAGCCGTTCACAAACTGATCGTTTTGGGTTAAGCAATCCGATGGACATCATCAGCAAAAGCGACTTCGATTTCTTCACCGAGGAGCATGCCCGCCCTGCTTACGAGGACGAGCAGCGCATCATCCGTACTGGCGAGCCAATCTTAGGACTGGAAGAGCGCGAAACGTGGCCTGACCGGCCCGACACCTGGGTTTCGACGTCTAAAATGCCGCTCCGTGACCGCGAGGGCCACATCATCGGCACATTTGGTATTTCGACGGATGTCACAGAGCGTAAAAAT
>DYKY01000060.1 GCA_020722365.1 Thermoflexus sp. | reverse complement strand
AGTATCCAGCATCCAGTATCCAGCATCCAGCATCCAGCATCCAGTATCCAGCATCGAGTATCCAGCATCGAGTATCCAGCATCCAGTATCCAGCATCCAGCATCCAGCATCGAGTATCCAGCATCCAGCATCCAGTATCCAGCATCCAGCATCCAGTATCCAGCATCGAGTATCCAGCTTCCAGCCCGATTCTACCACACATTGACGAAAGACCCATGTTGCTGTAGAATATCTCTCTCATGGAATATCGAGCTGATGCGCCCTTAATCGTTCAAGGTGATCGAACCGTGCTCCTCGAAGTCAACAATCCACGCTACGAGGATGCCAGGGATCATCTCGCGCGCTTCGCCGAGCTTGAAAAAAGCCCGGAATACATTCATACCTATCGCATTTCTTCTCTCTCGCTGTGGAATGCGGCCTCGGCGGGGATGACCGCCGATGAAATCCTTGAGGGCCTGCATGAGTACGCCAAGTACCCTCTGCCCGACAACGTCATCGTTGAAATCAAGGAAGCGATTTCGCGCTACGGGCGCGTGCGGCTTGCTCGCGACCCCAATGATCCCACCCGCCTGCGTTTGATGTCCGACGATCCGCTTCTGTTGATGGAGCTAGAGCGTAACCGCAACCTCAAAATCTACATCCTCGACCGCCTTGGACCGCACACACTCCGGGTCCCCGCTTCGCGGCGCGGGCACGTCAAGCAGGCGCTCGTCAAAGCCGGGTATCCCGCCGAGGACCTCGTCGGCTACGTGGATGGCGCGGCACTCGACCTCCGTCTGCGCGAAGTGACGGTGGATGGGTTACCGTTCACCGTCCGCCACTATCAACAAGAGGCCAGCAACGTCTTCTGGGCGGACGGCTCCGACGCAGGCGGCGCAGGCGCAATCGTGTTACCTTGCGGTGCCGGCAAGACGATTGTCGGCATGCTCGTTATGACGCTGGCGCAGACGAATACGCTCATCCTCACACCGAGTACCGTAGCTGCCCGTCAATGGCGCGAGGAACTACTCGACAAGACGACCGTCACCGCCGACATGATCGGCGAATACACCGGCCTGCGCAAGGAGATCCGCCCGATCACGGTCACGACATATCAGATTCTCACCCATCGCAAGCGTGGCACGAAAGACCAACACCTGCCGCTGGAACAGGAATTTCCGCACTTCGGGCTGTTCAACGAGGGCAACTGGGGCCTCATCATCTACGACGAAGTCCACCTGCTGCCCGCGCCGGTTTTTCGCATCACGGCAGAATTGCAAGCGCGTCGTCGCCTGGGGCTGACTGCCACCCTCGTCCGCGAGGATGGGCGCGAGGAGGACGTCTTCTCGCTTATCGGGCCGAAGAAGTACGACGTGCCCTGGCACGACCTCGAACGCCAGGGCTGGATTGCACCGGCGATCTGCTACGAGATCCGCGTGGATATGCCGGAGGCCGAGCGGCTGGAATACATCGTCGCCGAGCGGCAGCAGAAGTACCGCATTGCGGCCGATAACACCGTCAAACTCGACATCCTGGACCGGCTGTTGCGCTACCACAAGGGTGACCGCGTGCTCATCATCGGCATGTACCTGGAGCAACTGGAGAAGATCGCCAAACGCTACGATTTTCCCCTCATCACCGGCAAGACAAAAGTCCCGGAACGCGAAGAGCTTTACGAGAAATTCCGCACGGGCGAGATTTCGACGCTGGTGGTCTCCAAAGTCGCCAACTTCTCCATCGATCTGCCTGACGCGAACGTCGCCATCCAGATTTCGGGCACGTTCGGCTCCCGTCAAGAAGAGGCGCAGCGGCTTGGTCGTATCTTGCGCCCTAAATCTGACGGAAGCCAAGCATATTTCTACACCATCGTCAGCAAGGAGACGGTAGATCAGGAATATAGCGCCAACCGCCAGCGTTTCTTGACCGAGCAGGGCTATCGCTACCTCATCCTCTACGACGAGGAAATTCCCGACGCGCTGCCGCACACGCAACAACGCTAAGGCCACACCATGAAGTGGAAAATGGACACCTTAGACCCAGCGGCGGTCTGCACGCCGGGTAGCCTCACGGAGAAGCTCAACTACGTGTGGTTGCAGCCTGGCGAGCCTGTACAACCGCCAAGCGCTCCGCCCTTTTGGACGTATCCCGGCGAGGATGACATCACCGAGTTTGTCGAGGAGATAGCGGAGCAGCAATGGCATGTGGATTTCATCCGCCGGCAAATCACCCGGCTCGGCGTCAAACCCAAAGGGCAGCGCCGCGTCGACCTGGTGCAACAACTCGTCGAACGTTTTCTCGATCCCGAACGGTTTGCCCGCCAGTTGGCCACGCTCACCGACGAAGAGCAACGATACTATCTTTACTTGCTCTTGCACAACGGTCTGTTGGGTCTGAGCACTCAACCGACATCCCTTGATAAACTCTTGTCGCTCTCCAAGCCTACGGTCACGCTGACACAACGGATAATCAACGTGGGCCTCGGTTTGCAAGACGAAGAGGGACAATTTTTCGTCCCGTTTGAGATATTCAAGCTGCTTCCACCGGTCTACATATCTTTTGATACAGAACCGCCGCCCGCAGAGTTCACGCCGGCTGCCGATCTGCGCTTGCTGCTGACCAAAGTTCAACAGTTGCTAGGCCTGGTGCAATCCAAGACTTATCACATCCGGCCCCGTCCGCGCTGGCGCACGCCCCGCGTCGGCTATTACAGCAGTGAGTATCAGATTTGGCCCCCGGTGCCGGATGATGCTCAACGTTTGTTGAGTGACCCCAATAAGCAAGGGGCGATCACCTTGTGTCCGCCGGAGCCATACCTGGACGAGAATACCATCGCTGCGTGGTCTGCCGATCTTGAACTCACACCAGATAATGTCGAGTTCCTCTATCACGTGCTGATCGACGCGCAGCTTTTGCTTCCGGGCAATCCCATTACACTTAACACTGCGCTGATCCAGCCCTGGATGATGCAGACGCCTGGCGACCAACTCACAACCCTCTACTCCCTCTACCGTAACCTTGCTGACTGGGCCGATTGGTGGCCCGACTGGCGCGCTGGCGACGTCAAGGTGCAGTGGAATTATCAAAACTACTGGATGTTGTCTGGCGTCGACAACATGCTGCGCGCGACACACCACATGCTGCGCTGGGTCATCCTGGATATTCTGGCCTATCTGCCGCACGACGTCTGGCTTTCAGCGGACAAGGTCGCTCAATTCCTGGTGAAGCTGTACCCTGAACCGCAGAGCCATTATTACCAACACGGCTTGCTCTGCAAAGACGCCCATAATCACTGGAAGGGATTTCTGGCTCAGGCACTGCGCGCAACGTTACGTGGGCCGATGTACATCCTGGGGTTCGTCGAGGTCGCGCCTGACCTGGATACCATCGAGGTCTTCCGTCTGCGACATTTCCAGAGCTTTCACTGGAACCGTCCTGAGGCGGTGCTGGTCGAAGACGTTACCCCATTTGGCCGTGACGCCGTCGCTTTTGAACCCGGCGAGCAGGCGCTGTTGATCACGCCGCCGGCCAAGGCGGAATTTCTCATCGCGGTACAGCAGTGGAGCGAGCCCCGCGGTTTGGTTGACAACAAGTTACGCTATCAACTGGATGTTTCTCGCCTGCATAAAGCGTTCGAGGAGGGAGAGACGCCGGAGACATTTGCCGAAGCCTGGGAGCGACACGCTGACTTCCCACCTTTGCCAGAGATCCAACAGTGGTGGCAGACATGGTGGGAACGGTATGGCCATATCCGGCTTTACACGGAACAGACGGCGCTGGTGACGCGGGATGAGTTTACGATGCAGGAGTTACAAGTTGCTCTGCCGTCGATGCGCGAGGCGATTATGGGATTGGTCACGCCACGGGTGGCGCTGCTGCAAGCAGAGCGCGTCAACCGTATCGTGAGTGACCTGGAGCGCCAGGGCTACATGCCCAAGGAGGAGTCGTGATGGCGGAGAGTCTCGAACAATCACTCGACCTCTACCACATGGACACGCTCAAGCAGATTGCCGCACACCTGAACGTCGATCTTCCCAAAGGGCCGGTGCGTAAGGCGTGGATCGTCGATGCCGTCGATAAAAAGGTCCGCGAGATCGCCGGTTCCAATGATTTCATTGGCAGTCTCGGCCAAGCCGAGCGCGCGCTCTTGGGTCTGCTGCTCAAAAATGGCGGCGTCGGCACACAACGCACCGTCACCCTGCCGTTGATAAAAGCCGGCCTCATCTACGTTGAGGGGCAAGACGCCATCATCGACCGACCCCGGCTGCGGGATGTCGTGCTGCGGTTGATGCGTGCGGGCCTCCTGCTCAACCTTGACGACATTGGAAGTGTGTCCTCGCGCCGCACCTTCGAACCTTTCGACAAGATTGGCATTGCCCCGGAAGTGAGCCGTGTGCTGCCGCGCGAGTTGCTCACCATCCCGGAGCTGTCTTCTATTGCACAAGCTGTCGCCGCACCGCCGCGCGTCGAAAGTGCGGATGCCGAACTTCGCCTGCGGCAGTTGTTCTTCCTGTGGGCGGAACTGCGCCGTGAACCGGTAAAGCGTCTCAAATCTGGCGGCATCGGCAAACGCGACGTGCACCGCATTGCTAAAAATCTTTTGATGGACGAGGAACGCGACATCGAGCGCTTACAATGGATGCAGGCTGTCCTACAGGCGCTCAATGTGCTCACAGACGACGTCACAACGATCGGCGCTGCCGACACCGATGCCGTCAAGCTGTTCTGGGAGGCGCCCCCACGGACACAGTTGGCCATGATCCTGCAGAGCTATCCTCATGTGTCGTATGATTTGACGCTGAGCCTTGAGGCTGTTGTCCGGTATGCTTACTATTCCCCCCTCCAGGTACGTCCGCCCCAAGAAATACGCGGGCAGGTGCTCAATCTGCTTAAAGAGATCGCCAGCACACAGTGGTTTCCGTTCTCCCTCTTCGTGACGTTTTTGAACGAAGGTCACAGTGGTAGTTTAGTAGTGCCCGATCAGACTTTGCGATCGCTCTACACCAACTTACGTTGGTACGCGGCAGACCGCCGCAATGATTTGACGGCGGCGCTGAATCAAGTGGACCGGCAGGCAGCTCTCGCCGTGCTCAAAGAACTCCAGACGCTTGGGGTGGTGGAACTCGGTTATGCTGCACCAGGTGAGGTGCCCTCGGCGCTGCACCTGACGCCGCTAGCGTTGGCGCACTTTGCCAATCAGCCTGCCCCGACCGGGGAGAATGGTGGGCAGGTGATCCTGCAGCCCGATTTTCAGATCCTGGCGATGGGGACTGTGGCCTTGCCTATCCTCGCTAACCTCGAGCGCTTTGCGGCGCGCGAAAAATTCGCCGAGAGCGTCGTTGCGTACCGGATCACGCGTGAAAGCACTTACCAGGCTTTGCAGCGCGGTGAATCGCCGGACACCATCCGCGCTTTCCTTGAGGAGGCTACCGGACAGCCCGTCCCACAAAACGTTGTCCGCACCCTCGAAGAGTGGGGCGAGCAGTATGAGCGGATCGTCGTCCGCCGCGACATCACCATCATGCAAACCGACGACGCCAGCACGCTCGCTCAACTGCTGAACGACAAAGCGATGGGTGGGTTGCTGCACCGCCTGGACGCGCACACTGCCTGGCTGCGCGCGAAAGATACGGCGAAACTTGAAGCATATTTGCAGCAGCAAGAGATGTTACCTGCTTACTCACAGGGGCCGGAGGCGGATCTGCCCCGCAGTTTGCGTTGGGATGAGGATGCGCTGCGTCCTCGCCATCCTATGCCGAGCCTCTACGTCACCGGCACGCTGCGCCGTATCGCCGAACAGACCGATGATCATTGGCAGTTGACTCGCCGGAGCCTGCGCGCCGCCATCGCTGCCGGGATGGATGTTCCGACGGTGATCGCGTTGGTAGAGCAGATGACAGGCGCGCCGATGACGCCGGAATGGCAGAAACAGCTCAAAGCCTGGGGCAATCACTATGGGGACGCGCAAGTGGCCTCGGTGATCCTGTTACGGCTAGAGAGCGACGAGGCGTTGCAAGAGTTGCGGCGCGCCGACCGCCGTCTGAGCCGTTGGATTAAGTCTCTGCCGCAAGCTGCCGGTCTGGGCGTTGTCGACGCAAAACACTACGATGAGGTGCAGGCATTGTTGGCCGAATGGGGGATTGCCATCGAAGATAAGGCCTGGTGGTAAGGGGAAGTCTCTGAATCTCTAAACAGCGCTCAGAATTTTGCCATCTTTCTGATAAAAAAGTGGCCTAAAGGCCGGGTGTGAAATGGTTTTTGGGTGGTGGAGCAAAGCCTCACTACCCAAAAACTGCTTTAGCGGCAAGATGATCTACAAAGCTCTTGCTTCCCGAGAATGATAAGGTGCTAAAACAGTACCATCGTCATCTTGGCAGGCTTATGAATGATGCTATACTAATGGGTAGTTCTGATTTTTTATGGAGGCTATGCATGAGCCCAGCACAACCTAGCGCCACGGATCGAAAGAAAGCCGAGAGCCTGTATCAGGAAGCGATCGCCGCTTACGAACGTTGGGATGTTGAACTTGCCGTCAAAAAGCTTGAAAGCGCCCTGGCCCTCTATCCCAACAATCCCTCTTATCATATGAATCTGGCGCAAATCCTTTCGCGGGCTGGCGATTTCGATCGCGCGTTGCGCTCTCTGGCGAACTACCTCCGTCTCGCGCCGGATTCACCGATCGCGAGCCGCGTCGAACAACTTTTCGCCAGCGGCATGGACCCCGTTGAAGAGCAACTGACCGAACGCATGACGTCGGCGCAAATGCCCATCGACATGATCGGCGCGGCAATTCAGATGTGGATGGAATTCCGCATCGCGCTGGGCGAGGAACCGTTGAACATCCCCAAGCCCGAAGCGTGGGCAGCGGCGCTGGATTACACCGTCCGCAAGGTCAACCTGCGCGATGTGCCGCTGGACAAACTTGCTACGCTCTACGATGTTTCGGCAGAGACTGTCCGTAAACACAACGTTACCCTGGTCAAGATGCTCGACATCATGCCGTGCGACTATCGTTACTTCACCGGTTCGCAAAACCCACTCGATAAACTCGTGGAAGCCGCAGAACTTCTCGAACAACTGGAAGAGCGATTCAACGAAGAGTAATCTTCATTCGCAAAGGGCTTGGGCCGGTCTTCGGCCGTGCCCTCCCAGCAATTTCTCGTGATATAATAAACGCGGGGGCCAACAAAGCCCCCGCGCTTACGTTAGAAAAACTAAAAACCGACCATTCGACTAACGACTGCCTGACTATCCGACTAACGACTATCCGACTATTCCCGAAGGGACAACAATGCACATCGTCTACCGCGACAAAGAGTGGTTTGTAGATCAAGACCTGACCGTCAACCAGATGCTGAAGTACCTCAAAAGGTTGCGCATCCGTCACCGCCCGCAGCGCCCGTGCTCGATCTGCGGCCTCATCAAGCGCCACGAGATGAACCGCGTGGCCCTGGAAGGCGGCTACAACGTCCTGGCGATCGGGCACAACCTCGACGACGAGGCCGCATCGCTCTTCGGCAACGTCCTGCACCGGCAGGTGGACTATCTCCGCCACCAGTTCCCTGTCCTGCCTGCCGACGGGCAGGGCTTGGTGCGCAAGGTCAAGCCGTTCTGCCGCTTCTACGAGCGCGAGACTGCCGCTTACACGCTCATTCGCGGCATCGACTCCATCGAGGCGGAGTGCCCCTACGCCATCGGCGCAACCGGCCTGGCCCACAAAGAGACGCTCACCCGCATGGAGCACGACTCGCCAGGAACAAAAATGCACTTCTACACCAATTTTCTTAAGGCGAAAGAAGCCGGGTTGTTCTCCGCCGATGAAACCGCGCCGGCATTGCACCCGTGTCCACAATGCGGGCAGCCGACCCCAGCTCCCGACCTGTGCAATTTCTGTCGACTGTGGGAGCAAAAATAAAAGTCAGGAATAGGAGGGCAGAAAGATGGCTATGATGCTGTTGTTGTTCATCGTTGTAGGATTGATTGGATTGGGCATGCTCGCAGCGGGAGTTATCATAGTGCTGCAAGGCGCTCAACAAGAGACGCGCCGTCTGGCGGGGATCATCTTGCTGGTTTTGGGTCTGCTGGTGGCATGTACACCGGTGTTGATCGTTATAATTATGCGGTTCGTGCGCTGACCGAGGTTTGCCAATGACATCAGAACTCTCCCCAAGCCAATTTCGTGATTTGGCCGCCGCCATCGAGGCCGAAGTCGCCCGCGTCATTGTAGGGCAGCGCGAGGTCGTGCGCCACACACTCATCGCGCTGCTGGCGAACGGGCACCTGCTCCTGGAAGGGCTGCCCGGCCTGGGAAAGACGATGCTCGTTCGCACCCTGGCGGCGACGCTGCAACTCGACTTTACCCGCGTGCAGTTTACGCCCGACCTGATGCCCGCCGACATCATCGGCACCGACATCCTCGAAGTGACCGACACGGGCGAGCGGCGCTTCCGCTTCCATCGCGGACCGGTCTTCACCAACCTGTTGCTGGCCGACGAGATCAACCGCGCCACCCCCAAGACGCAGTCCGCCTTGCTCGAAGCGATGCAGGAGCGCCAGGTGAGTCTGGGCGGCGCGACGTACACGCTCGCACAGCCGTTCCTGGTGCTGGCAACGCAGAATCCCATCGAGCTGGAGGGCACGTATCCCCTGCCGGAAGCGCAACTCGACCGCTTTCTGTTCAAGATCAACGTGGGCTATCCCTCGGCGGATGAGCTGGTGGAGATCATGACCCGCACGACCGGCGCGGACATGCCCGATGTGCGCCCTGTCGCCGACGGCGATACCGTCCTGGCGATGCAGGCCCTCGTCCGCGGCGTCCCCGTAGCGACGCCGGTGAGCGCCTACGCCGCAAAGGTAACCGTCGCCACACATCCTGATAACCCCGATACGCCGGAGATTGTGCGCCGGGCCGTGCGCTACGGCGCGAGTCCACGCGGCGCGCAGGCCCTTATCCTTGCCGGGAAGGTTGCTGCCTTGCTCGCCGGGCGCTACAACGTGGCGCTTGAGGATGTGCGCGCCGTGGCTCCTGCTGCACTGCGCCACCGCTTGATCCTCACCTACGAGGCTGAGGCTGACGGTATCACGCCGGACGCGATCGTCGCGGCGTTGCTCGAAACCACACCAGAGTCTTGAGCGCCCCACGATGAGCGAATTTATCAATAGCCCACGTTACCGGCGCTGCCAGGCGCGCTTCGACCGCTGGTATCCCAACTTCCGCGATGCGGGAAAGCGTTACCACGATCTCGTCGCTGCGGCGGTTACGCCGGAGACGGTACTGCTCGATCTGGGGTGTGGCCGCACCAGCCTGGCCGGGGCCGCGTTCCAGAACGCGCGCCAATCTGTAGGCATCGACCTCGGCCTGGACGATCTGCGGTGCAATACAACTGTCGCCCACGCGCTGCTGGCTAACGGCGAAGCTCTACCCTTTGCTTCCGCCAGTTTCGATCTGCTCACCAGTCAGTGGGTCATGGAGCATTTGGTGCGACCGGAGTGCGTTTTCCGGGAGATGGCGCGCGTGCTGCGGCCCGGGGGGCAGGCGATCCTTTTCACTACCAATGCTCTCAACTACATCCCCCTCATCAGCCGGCTGACGCCCGCCGCATGGCAATCCGGTGTATTGCGACGCTGGCTCAAGCGCCCGGAACGCGAGTCGTATCCCACCCGCTTCCGCGTCAACACCCGGCGGCGGTTGGCGCACGTGGCGCAGGCTGCCGGTCTGGAACTGACCTCGTGTGATTACGTGGGCAATCCTTTCTACCTGGCGTTCTCTCCGTTATTATTTGGGATCGCGTTGCTTTTCGAGAAAGTTACCGATCCGCCGCTGTTGCGCCGCTTCAAACTTTACATAGTGGCGACGTTCAAAAAGACTGGGTAGAAATGACAACGCCGGTGATGCTGGAGACAGAAATCGCACTGCTCTCGCGCCTGCGCTTTGTCACACGGAAACGCAAGCGCGGCGGGACGTGGGGCGAGCGGCGTTCCACCCGGCGCGGCGCGGGCCTGGAATTCGCCGACTACCGCGACTACACGCCCGGCGACGATCCCCGCCGGGTGGATTGGAACCTTTACGCGCGGCTCGACCGCCCCTACGTGCGCCTCCACGAGGAAGAGGAAGACCTCGCCGTGATGGTGCTGCTCGACGGCAGTGCGTCGATGGCGTGGGGTGAGGGCGAAGCCGCTCGCTGGCCGTCCGTACAGCGGCTCGCGTCCGCTCTTGGGGCGATGGCGCTGCTCGGCGGAGACGCACTCTGGGGCGCGATGTTGCACACTGCGCATACCTTCTGGGGGCCAGGCCGGGGAAGGGGGCTTTTGCCGAGCTGGCAGACGTGGTGTACTGCGGTGGCGCCATCCGGCGCAATACCCTTGGCGGACGCGCTGCGCGAGATCGCGTCGCACACGCATCGTCCCGGGCTGGTGCTGTTGCTCACCGACGGTTACGATCCCGACGGATTGCAGACGGGCCTGGCGGCGCTTGCCGGACGCGGTCACGAAGTGGTGCTCCTGCACCTGCTCACGCCCGACGAACTCAATCCCACATTGCGCGGCGACCTGCGCCTGATCGATACAGAAACCGGCGACAAACGCGAGGTCACGGTCGATGGCGCGGCGCTGGACGCCTACCAGCGCCGTCTGGCAAGCTGGCAGGACGAATTGCGCGCGCTTGCCGGCAAGCACGGCGGGCGCTACGCCATGCTGCGCACCGACGTTCCCTTGCGACGGATGCTGTTGGAGGATTTGCGGCGCGCGCGGATCGTTCGTTAAAAAGTGTTTCATGGAGTATAATGGGTTGAGAGAATAGCGGTGTCGACACTGAATGAAAGTGCGTTCAGGAGGGTCAGAATGTCCATTTCACAAAACTTAGAGAAACGACGCAAACACTATGGCTTCCCAGAAGCATCTTTCACTGTGGCGCGAATACAACAAATGGTCAACAAAAAACTACAACGGCTTCCTAAAGAGAAATTGCTATCTGTATTGGACTTTGTTGAGTCTTTAAGTCAACCTTCGGAGGCTCCTACCACTCCAGTCCTGCCAGAACCGACTGCGTTCCTTGAGTGCGCTGGAACCTGGGAATTTGCGCCGGGTGAGTTGGATTCCATTCTGGACACGTTAGAACAAATGCGAGACTTGGACTTGGAGGAGCAGGATGCCCGCACTTCCCGCTTACTTGCTTGACACAAACCATGCCTGCGCCTTTATGAGTGAGCAGCAACCACTTACTGACCGTATTCGGCAGTTAGCCACAGAAGGTGCACGCTTTTATCTGTGCATGACGGTAGTGGGAGAGTTATATTTCGCGGTTTATGCTAGCCAGCGCAGGGCCAATAACATGCTCCACCTCAAAAATCTGCTGGCGCGCATTGCTGTTTTGGATTTCAATGATAGTGTTGCCGAACAGTACGGGCAACTTCAGGCAGAACAAAAGGCCAAAGGCCGTCCTATCCCTTCATCCGATGCGCAAATTGCTGCTACCGCACGCATTTATGATCTGGTATTGCTCTCTGCCGATCATCGTATGCGCCAGATAGATAGTCTGTTGGTTGAAAACTGGATGTGAAGCGTCTGTAAGTGGCATTATAACAGCGATTGCGTATGCCTCTCGATGATCTTGCCGCCGCCCTTCGCTGGGCCAGCACTCTGCTTGCCCCGCACACCGCCCGTCCGCAGGTCGAGGCGGAGATGTTGCTGGCGTATCTCCTGCATCAACCGCGCGCCTATCTGTGGGCGCATCCCGAAGCTGCACTGACCCCACAACAAGCCGCCGACTACGCCGCGTGTGTGCAGCGTCGCGTCGCCGGCGAGCCGCTGCCCTATATCACCGGGCAGATCGAGTTCTTCGGCCTGACGTTCACTGTGACGCCGGATGTGCTGATTCCCCGCCCGGAGACGGAGACGCTGGTGGAGGCTGCGCTGGACTGGGTGAACGCGCATCCTGACGCCGTCGCGGTGGACGTAGGGACCGGCTCCGGTTGTATTGCGGTGGCGTTGGTCGCCCACGCGCCGTCGTTGTGCCTCTATGCCACGGACATTTCGTCTGCCGCGTTGCAGGTCGCGCGCGTCAATGCAGAACGGCGCCGCGTCGCTGAACGCATCGTGTTCCTCGAGGGCGATTTGCTCGCGCCGCTGCCCGAACCGGTGGACCTTATCGTCAGCAATCCGCCCTACGTCGCCGATGCTGAATGGGACGCGCTGCCCCTTTCCGTGAAGCAAGAGCCGCGGTTCGCGTTGCTCTCCGGCGCGGACGGCCTGGACGCGATCCGGCGGCTGCTGGCGCAGGCCCAAACCCGACTACGTCCCGGCGGGCTGATGCTCGTGGAGATCGGTGAGCGGCAAGGCGAAGCGGCCCAGGCGCTCGCCCAGGCCGCTTTCCCCAAAGCTGATGTTGCGATCCTTCCCGACCTTGCCGGGAAAGATCGGGTGCTCGCAGTCGTGTCGCTTTAAGAAACTGCGCTGCATCGATACCAGAGTCTAATGATTCTCACTGCGACCTCATTTGACAGCCGCGCCGACTGCATATATCATAGGGCCAGCGATAGAGCGTGGGGGCAGCATGTGCTGAGTTTTATCCTGCCATGCTTTCCCCTGCACACAGACAGCTCGAATAACTGAGGAGCGACTTGTGACAGAACCAACACTCGTGATCCAAGATCTTACCTATCGGTACCGGGGGACGAAGGAAAACGCCATCGAGGCGATCGATCTGGCGCTGGAGCGGGGCGAGTTTCTCGTCCTGATGGGGCCAACCGGAGCAGGGAAGAGCACTCTCGCGACGTGTATCAACGGGCTGATCCCTCACTTTCACAAGGGCAAGCTGGAAGGCAACGTGATCGTCTGTGGCAAGAACACCCGCGAGCACACGGTCGCGCAGATGGCCGAGGATGTCGGGCTTGTTTTCCAGGACTTCGAGGCGCAGCTCTTCTCCACCAATGTTGAGCTGGAGGTCGCCTTTGGCCCCGAGAACTTCGCCGTTCCGCGCGAGGAGATCGGCCAGCGCATCATCGAAAACCTTGCTTACGTTGGCCTTAGCGACTTCCGCAATCGCCCGCCGTCTACGCTCTCCGGCGGGCAGAAGCAGAAACTCGCCGTCGCCTCGGTGTTGGCGCTTCAACCCAAAGTCCTGGTGATGGACGAACCGACCACCGATCTCGATCCCATCAGCAAGATGGGCATCTTCGAGATCACCAACCGCCTGCGCCAGCGTTCGGACCTGACCTTGCTCGTCGTCGAGCACGAGACCGAAGAAGTCCTGCAAGCCAATCGCATTGCCCTGCTCAAGGACGGGCGTTTGGTCAAGGTCGGTCCTGCACACGAGATTCTGCGCGATGTCGATCTCATTGAGAGCCTCGGATTGATGCCCTTGGGCATCACGCGGTTCTTCAAAGATATGAGCCCGGAAGCATCAACGGCTGCCGTTGATCTGCCACTGTTGCCGGTCGAGGCTGAGACCGCCTATCGCAACAATGGCTGGCAAGTTTGTCCCCAGACTTATGGGGCGCTGGTAGCCAAGGAAGCTGAGGCCGAGCAGACCTTTAGGGCCAAGGACCCCCTCATCTGCTGCCGCGATCTCGAATTCAGCTATCCCAACGGCGTCAAGGCGCTTGACGGTATCAGCCTTGACATCTACCCCGGCGATATCGTTGCCATTGTGGGACAGAACGGCAGCGGCAAGACGACGCTGGCCAAACACTTCAACGGGTTGTTGCTGCCGACGAGCGGGACGGTCATGGTCAACGGGAAGACTACCAAAGAGCAGGGCATCTTCCGGCTCGGACAATCCGTCGGCTACGTCTTCCAGAATCCCGATCACCAGATCTTCTCGGAGACCGTCTATGACGAAGTTTCTTTCGGGCCACGCCTCCGCGGGCTTCCTGCGGACCAGATCGAAGCGAGGGTGGCAGAAACGCTGAAGGCCGTTGGCCTGGAAGGGGCTGAGGAGGAGGACCCCTTCAGCATGACCAAGAGTGCGCGGCAGCGGGTCGCCGTCGCAGCGGTGTTGGCGGTACAGCCTGACGTTCTGATCCTCGACGAGCCTACGACAGGACTCGATTACCGCGAGCAGCGCAGCATGATGGACATGGTCCGGCGGCTCAACGAGAACGGCAGCACCATTATCTTTATCACGCACCACATGTGGGTCGTTGCGGAATATGCCAGGAAGGTCTTCGTCGTCAAGGATGGGCGCTTGTTCCTGGAGGGGACGACCCGTGAGGTTTTCTCCCACGAACAGGAGCTGCTGGAAGCTTCACTCCGGCCCCCGCACTTCATCCAATTCACCAATCTGTTGGGCTATACGATGCTCCGCCCGGCAGAACTTGCCGCGTGTACGAAAGGAGGGGGCGCTTAATGGAAGCCGAACTCTACCTCGACTACAATACCCCATACCATCGGCTGGACGCGCGGACCAAGATCATCGTCTTTCTCTGTATCTTCGTTGGCGTGTTGATGTTTCAGGACCCGCGTTGGTTAATCCCTACCTTCTTACTTGTCCTTGCACAACTTCTTGTTTCACGTTCCGCAAAGAACCTGCAACGCATCCGCTACGTGCTGCTGGTCATGTCGATCTCCAGTATCGTCCTCTGGAACTTCTTCGCGAGTGGTGTGACGCCGCTTTTCTGGGTCTTCGAGGTCGAATCGATGTATTATGCTCTCGGTCGTACGATACTTATTTTCTCGATTGTCACAATGGGCGTCATCCTCATTAGCACCACCCGCAACGAAGAATTGATTATGGGCATGATCAAGATGGGCCTGCCCTACCGCGTCGGCTTCGCGATTTCGACGTCGCTGCGCCTGGTGCCCACCGTGGCTACCAGCCTGGCGACGATCAGCCAGGCGCAACGCAGCCGTGGACTTGACCTCGAGAGCGGCAACGTGCTCGAACGGGTGAAGAAATTTCTGCCGTTGCTGGTGCCGGTCTTTCTCTCCACCATTCGCAATACCAACATCTTCGGCATGGCGTTGGAGTCTCGCGGTTTTGGCGCGCGTGAGGATCGTACCTACTACTTGCAGATGCAGATGACGAAGGCTGATTGGGCCGTTTTGGCGTTCTTTTTCCTCTATGTTGCTATTAGCATTTGGCTGAATGTGATGGGGTACGGCAAGATTGTGGGATTGGTGCGCTTCTAGGAGACGATGATGGATCCGACGATTGACGAACTGTTGCCCTTTCTGCTGCGCCGCGAGAATGTCGCCCGTTACGAGGACGGCGCGGTTCTGATCGGCGATCGCCGCAAGTACCCGTGGGAGAAGGTCTTTGTGCGCTGCACCGACGTTGAGTCGGTTGCCTGTGCGATTGAGGACATGGTCACGCAGGGCGGTGGGCCTTCGATTGCGGCCTGGTATGCGATGGTATTGGCCGCGCGGGAAGCGGAGAACCGTCCTCCTACGCAGCGCCTCTCGCACTTAAAAAAGGCGCAGGCACGTCTGGTCGATACTCGCCCAACCAACACAGCCCTTGCACGTCGGCTGGAACGGGCGCTGGCCGTGCTCGAGCAGGCACTGGCCGATGGCCAGTCATTGCCGGAGACACTGCTCGCCTGGATCGAACAGCAGCGGGATCGCACCTACGACGACTACGCCGCCACTGCGCGCTATGGCGCCAGCCTGATGGCGGATGGCGACGGCATTCTGACGATGTGCTTTGCCGAAACTGCGTTCCTCCTCAGCCTCGGTCTGGCGGCCCGCGAGGGCAAACGCCTCCGTGTCTTCACGCCCGAAACGCGTCCCTATTTGCAGGGCGCGCGGCTTACAGCGCCGAGCGTCCACGAGTTGGGCATCCCCGTGCAGATCATCGGCGACAATATGCCCGCTTTCGTCCTCTCGCAGGGCAAGATTCAGAAGTATTTCACTGCGGCTGACCTCATCACCCTGGATGGTCACGTCGTCAACAAGATCGGCACGTTCCAGAACGCGATTACGGCTCACTACCACGGCGTGCCCTATTTTGCCTTCTGCTGGGGCCTGGACCCCAACCGCCCGGATCGCGCTTCCATCGTGGTCGAGGAACGTGATCCGGCGGAGCTGCGCACCTGTCGCGGACAACTCACAACAATCCCGGAGATCGACGCTTATTATCCGGCGTTCGATATCACACCGCCGCACCTCGTTGCCGGGATTATTACCAAGGCAGGCATTTTTAGCCCGTATGACCTGAAAGACCACACCGAATTGTTCTGAGCGGTGTTATTATCTGTGGAGGCACTCTGATGTCTGAAACAGTGGAGCGGGTCGCCATTATTGGAGGGACAGGGGTATCGGATCTTCCCGGTCTTATCACCGAGCGGCAGGTGGTCGATACCCCTTACGGGCCGGTCGCCGTCCTGGTGGCGCAGACCGAGCGCTACCCTGTCGTTTTTCTCAACCGCCACGGATTGAACCGCGAGCATCCACCTCACCGCATCAACTATCGCGGTAACCTCGCAGCGCTGCGCATGCTCGGCGTCACACGGGTGTTGGCCACGTACGCCGTCGGTTCGATCAATCGTGCGCTGCCGCCGGGAAGCCTAATCGTGATCGACGACTATCTGGATTTCACCTCGGGCCGATCTGCCACCTTTTTCGACGGCGGAGACACCGGTCACGCCTACACTGAGATGAGCACACCTTGTTGTCCGGCCCTGCGTGCGCGTCTGCTCGCGTTGGCGACCCAGGCGGACCTGCCTCTGCACCCGAGCGGCGTCTACGTCTGTACCAACGGCCCGCGCTTCGAGACGCCCGCCGAGATCCGGATGTATGCGCAGCTTGGCGCGGACGTTGTCGGGATGACGGGGATGCCGGAAGTGACGCTGGCGCGCGAACTGGGCATACACTATGCAGCGGTCGCCTATTCGATCAACTGGGCAGCCGGTATCGAGGATCAGATCCAGATCGTCCGCGACGGTATCCCGGAGTTGCTTCGCCGCCTGCTCAGGCTGATGCTTGAAACCGTGCAAGCGGATGATTTATCGCCGTGCCGGTGTGCGGATGCTCTTATGATGGTCACACCTTCACGCGAAGGAGGTGGTCGCTATCGCCTATAAACCTTAAGCACAACCCAAATTTTCCGTCAGCCTTTTTTTATTCTACTATTTTATCGAAAGGAGTGAAAGATGAAGGAAGTCGTATCGATGTGGAAAAACACGCGCATGATCATCCTGGTAGCCCTATCAGCGGCGATCTATGCGGCGTTTCTGATCGTCTTCAAGGGCGGGATCGTGATCGTACCCGGCATCACCGAGATCCGGCCTGCCAACGTCTTCCCGCCGGTTTTTGGCCTACTTTTTGGGCCGGCCGGCGCCTGGGGTGCGGCAATCGGCAACTTGATCGGCGATCTCTTCGGCGGCACACTTGGCCCTGGCTCGATCTTCGGATTCTTCGGCAACTTCTTCCTCGGCTTTGTGCCTTACAAGATGTGGGGCGCTACCTGGGGCCTGGTCAAGAAGGGGGATATGGCGCAGAACGTCAACAGCATCCAGAAGATCATCGCCTTCGAGATCGTAGCCTTCGTTGCCGCGGCTGCTTGCGCGATCACCATCGCCTGGTATCTTGATCTGGCGGGTATGGTCCCCTTTGCCTTCCTCGCCCTGGTCATCACTTTCAACAACTTCCTGGCCGCCGTCGTTGTTGGCCCGATCCTTGTGGCGCTGCTCTACCCGCGCGTCAAGCGTTGGGGCCTGGTCTGGACCGACATTATGGACGTGAAGGATGTTGCAGCGGGCTTTGCCAAAGGGTTAGGCGCAACCCTGATGACCATCGCAGCGGTTGGCGGTCTCATCGTTGGTGTACTGGTAGCAACCGGCGCAGCGGGGCAGCAAGCCTTCGGGTTTGCCGGTGAGTCCGGCAAGGCCGCCGTCTGGCTGGTGGTTCTGCCCTTCCTTATCCTGCTCGTTGTCTCCGGCGTTATGCTCTCCGGACGTGAGCAGTTCGAAGAAGAGTAGAAACGTCACTTTGCACAAAAGACAAGCCGCCTAAGGGCGGCTTGTCTGCCATCCAAGGAGTCTCCATGACAGATTCACATCCCCTAGAGGCCGATATTCTGTTAACGGGCGGCACATTCGTCACAATGAATGTCAATCGTGACATTGTTGACGACGGCGCGTTGGCAATCAAGGGCTCGGATATCCTCTGGATCGGTTCGGCTGAAGCGGCCCGGACCGAGATACGCGCTTCCCGCCAGATCGATACACGCGGCAAGCTTATCATCCCCGGTCTGATCAACGCCCATTCGCACCTGGCGATGACGCTTTTCCGCGGGCTGGCCGACGATCAGCCGCTCGAAGCTTGGTTGGCGCGCATCTGGCAGGTTGAGACGGCTTTTGCTACAGCCGAGAATACCCGCGTGGGAACCCAACTCGCCGTGGCGGAGATGATCCGGGGCGGCGTGACCTGCGCCACCGATATGTACTGGCAATACGCAACCAACACCGAAGCGGCAACGGCTGCGGGGTTCCGGCTGGTGAACGGCCCGCCGATGATCGGCGTCGATGGGCCTACCGGCGCGTTGACCGGCGATCTGGAAACGCGCGCGCGGGAGTACATCGTGGCTCACCTGGATGATCCCTTATTGCGGCTTTGCATTCAGGTTCACGCGACCTACACCGCCTCCGAGGAGATGCTGGACGTCGCGGCGAAACTCGCCACAGAATTCGATTTGCTCTTCATGACCCACGCTTCGGAGTCCAAGGCTGAGGTAGAGACTGTCACTGCGCGCTTCGGCAAGACGCCCATCGAAGTGTTGTATGCCCGGGGACTCCTGGGCCCGCGCACGCTCCTGGCCCACTGCGTACACCTGCGCGACGACGAGATTGCCCTGCTTCAGGAAACGGGCACGTCGGTCGCGCACTGTCCCGAATCGAACCTGAAGATTGGCAACGGTATCGCCCGCGTTCCGGCGATGCTCAAGGCAGGGGTCAACGTGGCGCTGGGCACCGATGGCGCGGCGACCAACAATGATCTCGATATGTTTGGGGAGTTGCGCACCGCTGCGCTGCTACATAAAGGCGTTGCGCTTGATCCGACCGTGCTGCCCGCTGCGGAGGCCTTCGCGATGGCCACCATCAACGGCGCTCGCGCCGTCGGTCTGTCCGATCGCCTCGGCTCTCTGGAAGCCGGCAAGCTGGCCGATCTCGCGGTGATCGACTTGGGCGCGCCCCACGTCACCCCGCTGTACGACGTGTACTCGCATCTCTGCTACGCTGTCGACAAGCACGATGTCAGCGACGTCTTCATCCATGGACAGCAGGTCATGGCCGACCGTGTGCTGCTGACGCTGGATGAAGAGGCGATCAAGGCCGAAACACATTCCATCGCCCGTGCGGTTGCCGCGGCCTGCAACGGCTGACCGTGTGACTAAGCAAAGCAGCCCGGACGAGCGCCCGGGCCGCCTTTTCTGAGTCATTTTTCACTCCGCCCACTTGATAAATCCCGGCAGGAACGGCGTCACCAGATCGGGGTGGGAGGGCAGCACGCGCACGGTGTAGCCGTGCAGACCGCTCATCGCGCACTGTGCATCGGCCTCGAACAGATAGGCCCCGTCGCGCACTTGCTTGACCACGTGCATCGGTGTGGCGCGCCCACGGGTGATTTCTGCACTTGGGTTCACCAGCCCGAGGTACAGTTCCACCGTCACATCCTCCGGCGTGAGCGCCCCTAGCTGGACTTCCGCCTGGGCGACGAAGGTATCCCCGACTTTGATCTCGGAAGGCAGTGAGCCGTTCACACTCGCAATGTGGATGTTCGACCAGTTGTGCGCAATCCGCCCCTTCCAGGCTGCCAGAGCTTTGGCGCGGGTCAGATCGTCGTTCAACAGCGCCTCGAAGCGCTTAGCGGCGGGGATGTAGAAACGATCGGTGTACTCCGCCACCATACGGTTGGTGTTGAAGAAGTGTGAGAGCGCGCCGATACTGTCTTTCATCCGCGCAATCCATTTCCTGGGCAGGCCGTCGCGCCCCCGTTCGTAGAACATGGGAACCACGTCGTGTTCCAGGAGATCGTAGAGCGTCTCTGCTTCCACTTGATCCTGGTAATCCGGGTTGTCGTAACTCTCGCGGCGCCCGATGGCCCAGCCGACTTCTGGTGTGTAGGCTTCGTCCCACCAGCCATCGAGGATGCTCAAATTCAGGACGCCGTTCGCCGCAGCCTTCATTCCGCTCGTGCCGCTGGCCTCGCGTGGGCGGCGCGGTGTGTTCAGCCAGACGTCCACGCCTTGCACGATGTAGCGCGCGCTGGTCATATCGTAGTCTTCCAGGAAGACGATGCGGGAGCGGAATTCGTTCTGGCGCGCGGCGCCGATGATTTTCTGGATCAGCTCTTTGCCGGGCGTGTCGTTCGGGTGGGCTTTGCCGGCGAAGATGATCTGCACAGGGCGCTCCGGGTTATTGAGCAGCCGCGCCAGCCGTTCCGGGTCGCGTAGGATGAGCGCCGCGCGCTTGTACGTCGCAAAGCGCCGGGCAAAGCCGATGGTCAATGCCTCTGGATCGAGCGCCTCGTCCGCCGCTTTGATCTCGCTCTGCGAGGCGCCGCGCTGTTCGAGTTGCTGTTGCAGGCGTTGGCGGGCAAAAGCGACCAGGCGTTCCCGGCGGCGCTCGTGGGTGCGCCAGAGTTCCTCCGCGGCGATGCGCGTTGCCCGTTCCCATACACTTTGATCCGCCGGCTCTTCGCGCCAGCGTGGCCCCAGATAGCGGTCGTAGAGCACTTTCATATCCCGCGAAATCCACGAGAGGATGTGCACGCCGTTGGTGACGTGTGAGACGGGGATTTCGTTATGCGGGACGCCCGGCCACAGCCCTTCCCACATTTGCCGGGTGACTTCGCCATGCAGCCGGCTGACGCCGTTGCTGTACGCCGACATCCGCAACGCCAGGATGGTCATGCAGAATGGTTCGCCGTAATCGCTAGGGTTCTGCCGTCCCAGCGCCAGAAAGTCGTTCCAGGACAGTTTGAGTTGCTGGGTGACGTAATTTCTGAAGTAATACTCCATTAGCGGGACGGGGAACCGGTCATGCCCGGCGGGGACCGGGGTGTGCGTGGTGAACACCAGCCCGGCGGATGCTGCCTCCCGGCCCTCTTCAAAGGTCAGGTTATAGGTGTTCATCATACAACGGGTGCGTTCCAGCGCCAGAAATGCCGAATGGCCCTCGTTCATATGATACACCGTGGGATCGAGGCCCAGCTGCTTCAACGCGCGATAGCCGCCGATGCCGAGCAGGATCTCCTGGCGAATACGCAAATCTTGATCGCCGCCGTACAGTTGATCGGTGATGTCGCGGTCTTCAGGGCGGGTGTTTTCGGGAACGTTGGTATCGAGCAGGTAGAGTACCGCGCGGCCCACGTCAGCGCGCCAGATGCGTGCGAAGACGGTACGGCCAGGATACTCGACGCCGACCATCAGCGGCTTGCCTTTCTCGTCAGGCACGGTACGGAGGGGAAGGTTATCGAAGTGGTTGTTTTCGTAGGCTTCCTGCTGCCATCCGGCCTGATTGAGGTATTGGCGGAAGTATCCCTGTTGGTACAGCAAGCCCACGCCGACGAGGGGCAGGCCCAAGTCGCTGGCCGATTTGATGTGATCGCCGGCGAGGATACCCAACCCGCCGGCGAAGATTGTAAGACATTCGGTGATGCCGAATTCAAGTGAAAAGTAAGCGATCAACGGGTCCTTGGTCTTGCCGTAGGTGCGCGCAAACCAGGCCGTTGCCTTTTCGGCGAGGTGGTCTTCCAGATAGCGCGTCACGCGCTCCAGGTGCGCCATAAAGCCGACGTCCTCGGCGGCAGCCTCGAGGCGGGATTGCTCGATCGTGCCGAGCATCAACAGTGGGTTGTGGTTGGTTTTCTCCCACAGATCGCTGTCCAGCCGCATGAAAAGCTCGATGATGTCGTGTTTCCAGGCCCATCGCAGATTGTAGGCCAGGTCCCATAAAGGTTTCAGGGGTTCAGGCAGCGCAGGGATGATGGAAAAGGTGCGCATCGGTTTCGGTTTCATCGACACTCTACTCCTTCATTTTGCTACAGTATGCACGGACACAGGCGGGGACACTTATGGGGTATAGACTATCACGATTTGCGGTGAAGGCAAGTCGGCAGAAACGATGCTTTGATTATGCGTTGTAATTGTTCGGGTGTAGAACTTGCCGGCCACGAATTCAACCACGAATCAAGGAACGAATAAACGAATTTAGGCCTCGGGCCAACCAAAAACGTGCGTTAGGCAGGCGCCCATTCGTCTATTCGATCTCCATCCGTGCTTGAATCTGTGGTCGGCCAACATGCCTGAATAGTTGTGCCTTTAGTATCAATTGGCAAAAGAGGGATAAGACTACAAAAGTTTCAGCACGTACTGCGTATTGG
>DYKY01000239.1 GCA_020722365.1 Thermoflexus sp. | reverse complement strand
TTGCAGCGCTTCTGCTGTCTCGCGTGCACAACAGTACAACGCAACTAACATCCCCATCACCAGCCAAGGTAAAAAGGCCGCGCGTGTGTCCCACATCGTGTTATCGACTAAACCATGCACCAACAAAGCAATCATACCAGAAAGACCGCCTATGGCAACGCTGCGCAGCACGACCTGTCCCGTTTCTTTGAAGCGTCGCACCGCTTGCCACGCCATCCAGAGGACCAATCCCAGGAGCGCCAGGTAGGCAATCAGTCCCGGAAGCCCCAGATCGACGCCGGCCTGCAAATAGACGTTGTGCGTCCCCGGGTTTTGCGTTTCATAAAATGGATACAGCAGCGCCCCGACGTCGTTAAACGTTCCCATCCCCGCGCCGGTAAAGGGGAAATCGGCCAGCATCCACAGCGCCACGCGCCACACGTTCACCCGGAACGCCAGCGTCGCGGGATCGGCGCTTTGCTCAACCAGATCGGGCGTGATTTCCGCGCTACCGTCAAAGCTTGCCAACCACACTCCAACGGCCACACAGACCAACAACAACATCAGCGCCAGCTTGCGGCGGTCGGAAAGCCAAAGAAGCGCCAAAATCCCGGCGGCGGCAGCCACGTAGCCGCCCCGCGATTTGGTGAGCAACAACACGCCCCCCATCAAAAGCACGGCAACACCAAGCCCTCCGCGCAATAATGGGCGATAGCGTACGGATGGCTTAGCCTCGACCGGAGATGACGCAAACAGCGCCAGCGGCAGAGGCAACAACAGGACCATCACCGACGCCATGATGTTGGGATGAATAGCATCGGACACCAACAACGGGAAAAGCGCGTAGAACGACTCGGGGATCAAGAAAAGCTTGGTCTGCGACCAACGCACCGTGACAAACGAGAGCGACGCCAGCGCCGTGCCGGCAGCGACCAGGCCATACGCCGTCCAAGTCAACTTCGAGCGACCGTTGGACCACCACAGCAGCGCATAGGCTCCGATCAGGCCGCTCCACAACCGCGCAACCTGCGCCCAGGTGATCTCAGGAAACGCGGTAGCCCACAGCGAGACCCCGCCCATCAACGCCAGGAGCAATGCCGGACCATCTAAGGGCGTTCGCGCCGGCCGTATCTGGCGTGTGAAAATACCCAGGATCAATCCGGCAGCCATCCCCACCCATCCCCAGGGGCCGGTCGGGAACATGTTTTGCCAAACGACGCCCAGGCCGACGAGGGCGATGCCGATCAATAAGCCCCCTTCCCTCGTAGTATGGCCCACGGCGTCTTTATGAGGATAAAAATATCCAGCCACAGCGAATAATTCTGGATGTAGTACAGGTCCTCGTCGGTATGCAAATGCATAGTCTTATCGGAGCGCCCGTTGACCTGCCACCAACCGGTGATGCCCTGGGGGACGGCGAAGCGTTTGCGCTGCCAGAGTTCGTACTCATCCACCAACCAGGGCATCTCCGGACGCGGGCCAACCAGGCTGATATCGCCTTTGAGCACGTTGAAGAATTGCGGCAGCTCATCGAGGCTCCAGCGGCGGATAAAGCGTCCCACCCGCGTGACGCGCGGATCGTCTTTCACTTTGTGAATGACGTGGCCTTCTTCATCTACTCGTATGACCTGTTCCTGCAACGCCTCCGCATTCACGACCATCGAGCGGAACTTGAACATGTCGAACAGCCGCCCATTCTCGCCGACACGTTTTTGCCGGAAGATCACCGGACCCGGCGAATCCACCTTAATCGCCAGCGCTACCAGCAGCATCAACGGCAACGCCAGCAGTGTGATAACCGTACCGACGACCAGATCGAACAGCCGCTTGACCAGGCGCTGATAATCGTTGAGGGCGGGATCGCGCAGGTTGATCATCGGGATGCCGCCGAAATCCTCAACCGTCGCACGATAGAGCGCCAGGCTGAAATAATCCGGGATAATGCGCACGTTCACAGGCAACTCGTGCAGCCGCGAAACCACCGTATTGAGCCGCTCATGGGCGTCTGGCGGCAGAGCTAGAACCACATCATTGACGTGGTGTTCCTGCACCACCCGTTGGATGTCGTCCAGCGTTCCCAACACAGATCGATCGGCCAGGCGCTTTTGTGGATCGTCATCCAGGTACCCCACCAACCGCAACCCGGTCCAGGAATACGTTTCAATCATCTCGGAGACACGGCATCCCACCGTTCCTGCGCCCACGATAAGCACGCGCGTTTCGCCGGCCAAACGGCGCTGCTGCACACGAAAGCCGACGCGCATCACCACGCGCCACAGCATCGACAATACCGCATCAATCCCTACTGCATACAGAATCAACACACGGGAAGTATCGCGAAAGGAGTAGTAGAGGACGCCCGCGACCGCCAACCAGAACACACCCAACGTGATGGTCAAGGTCTGGAATTCATCGATGGTTTTGTAATTCTTGCGGGGATCGTACAAAGAGGCCGTTAAGGCCACCATGATCCACAATACAATCGCTATGTAATAGAACGGCGTTTGGGGCAAGCCTTCAGGATAACGGGGGTTGAATTGAACCAAGCCATAAGGCAACGTCACGCGGAGATAACTCCCCAGGCGCAACGCCGCGACGACACAAACAACATCAAGCATAAGCGCCACAAGCACGTATTTCAGCGTGAACCGCTTGAGCATGATCCCCTCCGTGGAAGTAAGTCCAAAGTCCAAAGTCCAAAGTCCAAAGTCGAAAGTTACAAGTCAGGACTTGACACTGGCATTTAGGCCAAAGGCATTGTAGCACACACGAGGGAAGATGCAAATGAGGTAGAGGTAGAGATCGAAGCGAACCTGTACCCGCCGATGTTACCTGTAGCTAACGCATTTGGTGCATCTGCCGCATCCGCTGCATCCGTTGTCGATGTTGTCGGATGCGAAAACCGCGAACAAAACGGACAAGGAGTTCAAAATGCAAATTAGGGTGCGGGTGCGGATGCAGTCTTCCCCCCAGAGGGGGGAAGGAAAGGAGAAGAGCTGTGGCCGGTCTCCGACCGCGCCGCCGCAAAGCCAGGCGTAGGCGGGCACGGACATAGACCAACCGAGCTATAACCGGTTGATGAAGATTAAGAAAATAATCCGATAATGGAGCGCCGGGCTGAAGCCCGCGCGCTAAACATACAAAGCCCTGCGGGCTGGTCTGATAGCCGCTTTAGGCGGCTTTGTGCGTTTGGCCCTGTGGCTTTAGCCCTGGGCCTGATTGCCAAATTTAAGTTTTAATGCTCATAAGCCGGCGGCACACGTACACACCGACTTCAGCCGGTCAACTTGTCAAATCACGTCATACCCATTCCCGATAGGCTCTTAAGCGCGCAAGAGCGCGCCAACGGCCCCGTGCGAGGACGTGAAGGGGATAGGTAAATTGCCGCCAGAAGGCCTGCCAGGGGGAAAGATCATAGCGGAGTTGCAACCAGCGTTGTCCGGGGAGCACTGTCCCACTATTCCAGTTTCTGACGCGCAAAAGTGAGGAATTCGCGCAGGGCATTTTCCGGCACTGCGCTTATATA
>DYKY01000059.1 GCA_020722365.1 Thermoflexus sp. | reverse complement strand
TTCGTCACGGTTCACCCCCACAGGCGTGGGGATTACTTTCTTGCAAGAAAGCCATCAGTCCAACGCCGGCGGTTCACCCCCACAGGCGTGGGGATTACACAATCCGGCGTGTATGGCAAAGAGCGTGATACGGTTCACCCCCACAGGCGTGGGGATTACCCGCTATTACGGTCAGGTAACGCTCGAACCTGGCGGTTCACCCCCACAGGCGTGGGGATTACAGTGACGGCGATAACCGATGCACTGGATAAAGCCGGTTCACCCCCACAGGCGTGGGGATTACTTTGGATTGATTGACGTGGAGACAAACCCTTTATCGGTTCACCCCCACAGGCGTGGGGATTACGCGCCAATCTGCTCCAACTGGTTCAGAATCAACGGTTCACCCCCACAGGCGTGGGGATTACTCGCAATCAGCGCCTCCAATGGATCGATCATGCCGGTTCACCCCCACAGGCGTGGGGATTACTTTGTACTCCGCTGGGTCAGGGATAGTGTCTACGGTTCACCCCCACAGGCGTGGGGATTACGAGAATACGCGGATGGAGCTGGCCACGGCGATGCGGTTCACCCCCACAGGCGTGGGGATTACGCGATTGACCGGCCACGCGCCATCCGGCACGCCCGGTTCACCCCCACAGGCGTGGGGATTACGGGAACAGCACTGTCTGGAACCACGTCGCCACGGTTCACCCCCACAGGCGTGGGGATTACTATGGAATCTTTTTCCGAATGGATACAAAACGAACGGTTCACCCCCACAGGCGTGGGGATTACGGTAAGTGAGTTTGCCCTCGGCGTCGCGTTCGGCGGTTCACCCCCACAGGCGTGGGGATTACGCTGCGCTTCATAATAGTATGGGTTTTGGCATACGGTTCACCCCCACAGGCGTGGGGATTACTGGGGTCGTGGCGGGCATCACAGGCGCGGTCGACGGTTCACCCCCACAGGCGTGGGGATTACCTCCGCGTCCCGCTTGCGCTGCACCCGCTTCGCGGTTCACCCCCACAGGCGTGGGGATTACGACACCATCGCCAAATACCGTCAGAAACTCAAACGGTTCACCCCCACAGGCGTGGGGATTACGCATAATGTTCCGAGAATACTCATACTCGGAACGGTTCACCCCCACAGGCGTGGGGATTACTTTACGATTTCGGTGGGGAGCGGCTTCCGCTGCGGTTCACCCCCACAGGCGTGGGGATTACACGCGCTGCTGTTCCGGGGCGATGCGTTGAGTCCGGTTCACCCCCACAGGCGTGGGGATTACTCATAAGTATTCCAGCTTTGCCGGTTCTTTATATATTCGCTTGTTAATGTGCATTACAAGCGTTATGATAGATGTGATTACATTCTCCCCTCAACCCTTATGTAGCTTCGTGTGCTTTTTGTGGAATGCGAATCAGTTGTAATCCCTCAAGATTGATGATTTCGCGTGTGGTGTCACCGGCCATCCGCATCGCGAAATGTTGTTCCGTGTTGGTACTCCATACTTGCGTGATGCCCCCCATCCCTTTGGCTTGTGTGCATTTTTCCCAGAGCTTGTCGCGCACACGCGCCGAGAGATGGCCCACAAAAACGCCCGGCTTGATTTCGAGCAACCAATGTGTGAGTTCGCCTCGCACACGCAACGGGACTTTTTCCAGAATCATCACGACCATACTACAACCTCGGCGATCGGTATCGACTTTGATGTGTGAAGTGTGATTGGCTACGGTTTGCCGTGTCTCGTCAACTCGACTGCGACCGTATGTTTGCACAGTCCTAAGCCGCTTTTGATAAAATCAGGGCAGTTGCAGCGCAAAGCCTCTCCCGTTTGGCGGATGGTGTAGCCTGGACTGCCGGGATGCGTGACCACATTCCATTCGCCAGGCGCGACCGCCTTTACCGTCCAGCCATTTCGCAGGCCTTCCTCTGCACGCTGTCGTCGCGCAATGGCTGCGGGGTCCGACCATGATTCCGGGTCGATCTGCGGTAGCTGTGAAGGCGCAGCGTTATCACCGGTAGCTATTTCCTCATCCGGCAGTGCCCACAACGGCTCGGGCCGGGCGGGGTCTTGGTCAGCCTCCGCCCCGGCCATAAGCACATCTTGCGATATCGCCAGCAGAGTTTCGGTGTCTGGTAGGATGCGTTGCAGCAGTTTTGTCTCTTTGAAAGCCTGGCGACATGCCTCTCGCACACGCGATTCGACACGCTCGTTTGATTCACTTACAACACGGAAGGCTGTGGGGATGGTGATCTCGACTTTGTAGAGGTCGGCGATGTCATAGACAAAACTGAGTTGCTTGCCGGTATGGATAATGCCGAGTGCGGGTGAGTATCCGCCGCTCACAATCGCTGCATGGCATAGCCCATTCAGTAGGGCGTTGGCGGCGGAGAGGGCGCGGTTTATCGGGTCACTGTTCCCCCAATTGGCCCTATCGTAACTGCGTCCATGCCAGGAGACGCCATAGGTGATACTGGCGTGAGCATAAGCATCACGCACCCGCGCTCCCTCCATACCCCGCAATTGCTCCAGTGTCAGAAAAGGGTCCAGGTCTTGATGCGCAAAACGCATTCTGTACATGCGTTTGCACACGTCTAGGCGCAACGCGGGATCGCTTGCCAGACGCGCCTGGTGGAGCAGGTGATAGGCTTTGCGCGTCTCGCCGCCGCCGTGAGCGTAGCAGTGTGTGCCGTCTTCTCCCACCCAAACAATAGCGCAACCGCTATCCGCCAACGCTTTGACGGCGGCATGCGTGATGCGCGTTCCTGGCCCCAACAGCAATACTGTCAGTGCTGCCGTCGGGACAAGGGTAGACCCGTCTTTGTCGAAAAGCTCGATGGCTTTCGCTTTTTGTTCGACGACCGTGTGCTCGGTATATAAATACGTCAGACTGTCGGCGAGTTTGGGCAGTTCCTGTAAGTCTCGCATAATGACCTCAGAGCTGGATACTTAACGCGGTGGGGCTAACGATAACAGGCCAAAGCCCAAGCCCTTACCGGGGCCGATGCCTCGTTGTATCGTTTTCCATAGCTTGTCAGGGTCGGTGACTTGCAGCACGCCCTCGAAGCGCACAGCATGGAGCGTGAGTTTGTGTACCCTGGGGCCTTTCTCCGCATCCTCGCCGGTTTCTGTTATATCTTCGGCAACTTCCTTTACCGGTTGTCGCCCATAGGTGTTGCCCTCTTTGAGAACAGAAACGCGGACCGGACGGAAGCCGCCGTCTGTGGCCTTGCGCTCCAACCACTTGAGTTGATCTTCCTCACGGTAGAGGGGATCGCGTCGCCCCTGACGTTCCCCCGGCGCGGAGTGCTTGACGGTAGGATTGGCGCGTAGGTGAAAGGTAAGCATCTGTCCCGTTATGAAGGTAAGTTCGAACAGCTTGGACTCCGGCGCGCGCAACAGGTAGCCGTTGGCGCGCGGGTCGCCGAGCCAGGCCCAATCCGGCGCAGTGTGCGATTGCAGCAGCACGGTCGGGACGCCGGTGTGATCGTCTACGTCCACGCGAAAGAGGACGCGCTCGCCCTCCGGCAACGTCGCCGGGAAGGAGGCCATCAACGTGCGGTGCAGCTCGTAAGGGTTGGCGAGTTCGCGCTGCACGCGACGGTTGTTCGGGTTAAGAGTCAGTTTTGAAAGATACATTGACTATCCTCCCTCACTGGATAGAGTAAGCCATACCTCGCGCGTATAGCGCGGGGCGAAGGTACGCAATGAACGCGAGGTCAGTTCGTCGCGGCGGCGGGTCGCGCCATCGGCAGCGGGCGAACATTCCAGCACGGCGCGTACAGACCTGACAGGTTTTCCGAAACCTGTCAGGTCTGCGGCTAACGCGCTTTCCAGATCGGCAAATTCTCCCACTTTGACAAAGGGCGGGCGAGTCGGGATACAGGATTTACGCCCCAGGTAGAAAGGCCAATGGGGAGATTGCACAGCTTCGGCCAGACGTGCGATGAGGTCGGGTGGTCCTTGCAAGGCGACCAGGAACGCCGCATCACACAGGTAGCTGCGCCACGTTTGCTCGGTATGCGGAAGACCGCTGCTGAGTTTGAGCTTGCCTTCTGCGGTCAACAGAGTTGGCTCGCCGTAACCGCCGCCTACCGTGTGGTAGTCTACCATTTGAATCCCCGGTTGATCACACCGTACGCCCATACGCAGGTTCTCAGAAAGAGTACGTAAACCTTCGTCGTCGTTGATGCCCAGGGCGCAGCCAAGCAAACCGATTACGCCGGATTTCGTGGGTTCGGGTGCAGTGTCGCGCACGCTCCACCGGGAACGTTCCCCCCACGATTGTAACGGACCTTCTAAGCGTAAAAACAGCGTATTGGCTGCCATATCACACCTCCGGTAATTGCACAGCCAGCCACTCCTGCAATTTGGCGAGTGAGGGTAAGGTTTGGGTATACGGCAAAGTATAGTCCTGGGTTGCCGTCAATGCGCGCTGATCCAGTGCGACCAAGTCGTAAGTGTCGCCAATACGGGCCATGTAGTCGTTGAGCTTCTCGACGGCGCTGTCCATCAACGTGCGTTTGGCACCCTGTCGCACCGGCTCGATGAAGGCATTGGCGTAGCTCACCGGCAGATTCTTTTTCCGCACTTCCACCAGGATCAAGTCTGGAAGGTTTTGTGCGGCGAAGGTGTTTTGCTTGCCGGAAGGTTGCGCCAGCGCCGCCGCTTCGAGCAGGGCCAACACAGCCCGTCGCGCTACTGCTTTATCGTCGCCCAGATTCTTTACGAGTCCTTCCCAATGTACGTTGATGTATTTGTAGTAGGTGGAACTGTTGTATTCCACGTCGCCGATCATCTCCGCGCCGGTTTCTTCGTTGGGTTGCAGATCGTCTACGGCTGTAAAATAGTCAAATTCCTGTTCGACGGTATTGGCAGAAAGCGCGTGAGCGACTTGTACCGCAGCCTGGACGTTCTCGAATGCCTCAGATGTCGTCATTCGCCCGAACATCGCCACGTCTATAGAACAGGGGGTGCTCTTTCCTAAAGCTCTGGTGATTTCCTTGATGTCCAATTTTTTCCAGGCTTTGAGACCCTTTTCCTGGTAGAGTTTGAACAGCTTTTCCGCCATTGGACGAATTTCGTTTTGACCGATAAAAATGAGCTGGCGGGTTTTAACAGCCTCGCCTTCTTCAACCTTACCCTTATCTCGCCCTGATTCGCTGCCGATTTCAGGGACGCGCGCGACAATTGCATTGACCGCTTCTTCGTCTGCTCCCAGTGCTTGTAACTCAACGCGGATCAGTTCTGGCAAACGCTTCGTGCGCTTGGCAAGCAAATTCTCAGCTTCAAACGCAGCCTTGAAGGTCTCCGAAAGCCGGATGCTGCGCTTGAGGCATTGGCTGGAAATGCGCCCGCGCGGCACGCCGCCAAAGTAGGCGGTTTTTGGCGAGCCGGTATCATCCCTGTTCAAATTGGAAGGGGCATAGTTCTGTAAGATATGGATTTGAATTAACATCGTTGACTCTCCTTTTTTGCTATATAGGGTAATGAATGATGTGTACCGGTGCTATGCGTTCTCGCCCGGTTCTGCTTCTGGTTCACCGACAAAATAATCCCGCGCCCATTTTTCCTGAACCCAACGCTTTTCACTGTTCCAGGCCAGCAAGTGCCACAACAGGAGCGGCCAGTTAACAGCCTGGCGTTTGCTGTACAGGAAACGCACCATTTGACGCAAACGGAAAGGTAGATGGGCGTCATCAGCATCTAGCAACGCTGTAACGCGCCGGTCAAGGCTGTCGCTTTCTTTAGCCCGGCGTAGGGACGCTCCCAAACTACCGCTACCTCCGCCATCGGCTAACGGATAAAGCGTGGCAACCAGAAAATACCGTTCTTCTTGTGCTCTGGATAGACCATAGGGCAATAGTTTACTGAAGAAAATGTCCGCTACACGGCGCGATTCGGCCAGCGTGCGTCCGGCATTGCGCTTGAGCCGGGCTTTCTCACCGGCATCAAGCTGGGACAACTTCGCACAGAATTCGAGGATTCTAGGATCTAATTGTACTTCGCTCATAATACGCTCCTTCGCTGTTAGATATAAACATTCAGTGGTTACACCTCGGCCTTTGCTGATTCACCTAACGCATCTTTTTGCTTCTTGCCTAACCAGGCCCCGCATAAAGCCTGGCCCTCCACACGCTTACGTAATGCGTCGGCCTGACTGCCAACGGATTCAGAAGCCGCCTTGAAGACGCGATTCCCTATCGTTACGACGACCTCGAGCCAGGCGCGTCGTGCCGTCTCACGAGTGTCGCGTATAGCCACACCATTGATAAACCCCCGGAAAGGATCGGCTAGAGCGGCCCAGTAAGCGTCTATCATGCGGTTTTTGAACTCAGTATACTGTTCAGACCCTTCCCGGCTGAAGCTCTTATGGAACGCACTGGCGATGGTGCGCGCGCAATCGGTAGCAAATTCAATACCCGTGCGCACCACGTCACTGGCGTTAACATCTTGCAACAATGCTGCGGGCACGTCAAAACTGGCCTCCAACCACTCAAAGATTTTGGCTTTCATATCGGTGCGCAAGCCCACACAATATACAGGAAACAGTGCGTAATCTGGGCCGATATCTTGAGTCACATTGCCGCGCTGATAAAGTACATTGGGAGGCAACGTATGTTCTTTCTGCCCTTCCTCTTTAGTCATTGGCAAAAAGAGTCCGGCAAACTCGCGCCACAGGGCTTTGCCCTTTTGTGGACGAATAGGCGTCGGGGCTTCGCCGTGTTCACGGTAAGCTGCAAACGGGTCCAGCCAGGGCATAGCCTCATCAGGACGGCTCTCTCCCATTTGATAGATCATTGTGCGTACACCCCATGCGCTTTTCGCTCCGCAGCGCGTACACGGTTCTGTCATCGGCGTCGGATGCAGGCGCACACGGCGCGCCGGAAACGTGAGGCTGTGCAAATAGCTCACTTCGTGGACAATCGCCTTGTACTCCACCACCGGATCGTGCCTCCACCAGACCGCATCCACGGTCGTTGAAGCGGCTTTTGGTTGATATTCCGGTAATATCAGAGAAGCCCACAATCGTTCAAACAAAGTATTGCCACCGGGAAGAACATAGATGGGCGGGACGCCGTTGATTGAAGGCTTGATACCTGCGCCGCCGGATGAAGCGAAAGCCGGCAGGGTCAACAAGCCACGCGCAGCACACGTTGGGCAGAAAATATGGTCGCTGGACAGGCCGTGTTGGTAGTGCGCGACGAAGGTGCTGGTAGGCAATTCGTAAAACAAGATTGCGATTTCCCATTTGTTTTCTCTCTTTTCTGGAAAAAGTGGCAGATCGGCGCTCTGCAAGAAAGGGGCATCTTCAGAGAATAGGTCAAATCGCTGTGCGTACTGTTCCCCAAAAGCTCGAATCTTTGCTTCGGGGAAGCCTCCCACGCGCCATATCATGCGCAAATCCGCCGTTGACTGCGGGGCCATGATGTCTTGTACGATCGCCGTGAGCAGGCGGTGAATGCCCACGACCACCAGTGGGTTAGGATCATACAAGGCCAGCAGATTGGGCGCCTGTATCAGAGTTTGTTCCAGGCTCAGGTCGGTCCGGCTACCGTCGCGTCGTTCAGCCGTAATCCAGGGATCGGTCCACAGGTTAAAAGATGGGTTCATAGTACCTCCATTTGACTGTGTAGAATTAAAGGGTTGCTCAATCTTTTGGATCTACTGATGATTGAATCACCAGCCCTAGTTCCTCGTCCAGTGTAACCACCAATTGTCCCTTCCCATTGGGTTTAGGGAACAGTGCTTGCCCATGTTCAAACCACAGGGGATAGTATTCCTTAAGGCGCGCCGAGCGCGTGAACAGGTGGGGTAGGTCTGTTTGTCGTTTGATGGCTCGCACAATCTCTGGGCGGCTCACGCGCAAGTGTCGTCGCAATAAATGGCGTTGCAGCATTGCCGAAGCCGCGCGATCCAAAGCGACCGTGTCGCCTTCGGGGTACAATCGCGCCGTCGTGTCGTTGAGTTTTTCCAAAGGGATCAAGTTGACACTTTCGCGCCCCAAACGTGTCTGTGCCACGATCCAGGCTGCGCCGGTTTCGTTTTCTTCAAAGGTGAGTGCCGCCATTTCGTCATAGAAATCTTCACTCGCCGAAACGCCAGGGATGAGCCGTTGTTGTGCTTCTTTTATAGCATCAGATTGTTTCTGTCGCAACTTGTTCCACGAATCTATCAGGGTTTTGTCAATTTCCGACTCTTTTACCCCATAGACGGCCTCGACATAAGGACGATAGTCACGCGGAAGGTGTAACGTTTCTTCTTCAGGCAAAATGTGCCAGGTTTGTCGTAGGAGAAACTCGTCGTAGATGACGGCATCGGTGTATAAGTCCGCGCCGCCAGCTTCGTCTAATGGCACGTTGACCCACAACGTCGGGCCGTCAGAATGGGCGCATGGACGTTGGCGCGTATGACGCTGCAAACGCCCCGCACGCTGTAACAACAGGTCTATGGGGGCGAGGTCACTTGCCATAACATCAAAATCCAGGTCAAGGCTTTGCTCCAACACTTGTGTACCCACCACAATCCCGCGTAAAGGGCGGGAATCGTCATTCCCCTCACCATCAGGCGGTCCGTATTTGGCCGTGATACGCTTTTCTAATTGTTCGCGCGCATCAAGTGGGAAACGCGCGTGGAGCAAACTCAGGTCAACACCCGCAGATTCTGGAGCACAACGTAGTACATCGTAGATTTCTTGGGCGCGCGCGACAGTATTTGTAATCCAACAAGCGCAGCCTCCATCGCGTACTTTTTCCAGCAACCATTCTGCTTTGGCCGTAGATGCGTCGTCTGTGAAGTGCAGATAACGCACATGGAGCGGGCGGTCAACCTGGTGCGCTGGCGGCGTTGCAGAATAGGATTCGCCCTCGCACGGCAAAACCAACACACTCGGATAAGCCTCGGAAGCCTCTGGCGGCACTTGCGTCCCGTAGGCGCGCGCCAGCGCAGCGCGTTGTTTCGTGGGCAAGGTCGCCGATAGGATAATGACCGAGGTCCCCAGCGCAGCAAGCCATTCCAACACACGTTCGACGATCGCGGTCATATAGGTATCGTAAGCATGAACCTCATCGAAGATGACCACCTTACCCGCCAATCCTATCAAACGCAAGGCGACATGCTTGACGTTGAGCGCTGCCAATTCAGCTTGATCCACTGTGCCGACGCCGAAGGGCGCGAGTAGGGCGCGTTTTTTGGCGGTGAACCAGGCAACCGCATCGTTGGTATCGCTGCCTTTTTCATTCGCCAAGGGGGTTGCATCCAGATCATCCTCTTGTAAATGGGCTTGTCCGTGAACCAATTGCACGTCGCCGGGAAGTCCTAATCGCTCGTCCAGATGCTCATGGATGCGCTTGTACATTTGATTGCTAGTGGCTGTAGTCGGTAAGGCATAATACAGCGCGTCGGTCTGGGTAGACTGAGCCAACCGGTGGGCAATGGCCAACGCGGCCTCGGTTTTGCCTTCACCGGTGGGAGCCTCAATGATAACCAGAGTCGGGCCATTGAGTGCACTCTGCGGGATGTCATCTACAGCCGCTTGCAAAGGACGTGGAGGCTGTTTGTCGGGAAACAGCGTGTTAAAAGACGTCGGCGTTGCGCTGTGCGTGGGCTGCAAGAAACCGGCCGCTGTCACTGCGCGGCGGGCGCGGTCGGCGCTGACATTCAAGTATGTCGGTAAATCAAAGTCGGCTGCTGGCGGGAAAAACTTCTCATCCGAGCCAATCCAGTCACAGAGAATCGTGAAACCGGTTAATGCGAAGGTGGCACGGGCAAGATTGGGTACCACGCCCAACGGAAGTGTATCGGCAAGAAAGGTTTGTCGTAGCAAACGATCTGCCAGTGCACGCAATTCTTTCCACAGTGTTGGTTCATATTTTCGCAAACGGTCGCGTGCGAACTTCAGCGTACGCCGTGATCCAAATACTCCATGATGCCCGCCAATGATCATAGACCAGAGATCGCGCCAAGAATCAGAAAGGGTAAGCCCATCTTGTTCATCTTGGATATAGGCTTGCCCAAAATAACTATGGTGCTCTGTCAGATCAGTGCGCCAGTCGCCGAAAGGAAACCCCTCGGCTTTGAGGCGTGTATACTGTGTAGTGTTCTGGCTTTGAAAAGCAGCAGTGAGTTTCCCAATGTCGTGCATAGCAATCATATAGGGCAACCAGTTCGCAAGTGTAGTGGCTTCAACTTCAAGTGCACGTGCCAACACATATTGCCAACGAGTTGAAGCTGAGTCGTTCAACAACACGCGCGCAACTTGGGCCACGTCAATCATATGATATAGCGCCGGATGAAACTCGGCAGCATTATGGCGCATGGTTTTTCCCCAACAACGCAAGAGGCGTTCAATGGCCGGATTAACTTGTGAAGTGCCGAGAGCGTACAACTTTACCAATCTTTGCGTTTCTTCCAGTAGTTCCTCTCGAGCCTCCTCCGGCTCCAGCACCTCCACATCCCCGCCCCACCCACGAATCCACGGCAGCATCTCGCGCGGTTCTGCGATCTGCGCCTCCCACAGAAGATACCCGTCCGACTGCAGCGTTGTCACTGCGCTGCGGTGCCAGTGTGTCTCCTGCACCCGCGCTGCCACATTGGGGTGAAAACGCAAACGTACCGTCACCGGCGCCTTTTCGGTATACCAGATACCCCAGGCATCGGCCAGCAACGCGCGCGCGTCGAAATCGGGCGGAATGGTGTAAGGCGTGTCTAGCAGCTTGGCGGCGCGGATACGCTCCACCTTGAACGTGCGCAATGCTCCTGGCGGTTCGCGCCACCCAATTGTGTGCGTAGACTGTCCAACCGCATAAGGTTCCACAAAATACGGCGAAAAAGTGTACTCGGTGATGCTCTGGTCCGGCAACTGGTGTTTGAGGCTCACCTTGCGCCCTAGCGACCAGGCGCGGGTCAACGTTTCTAGTACGTCCAGGTACACCGGGTCGTGATAGCGCGCTGCATCATCCATCACGTCTGCGGAGTCCTTGAGATGTTCTGAAATCAGCGGAGCTAACTTCTCCAAAGCGATTCCCAATTTGCGCAATGCCGCCGCTGCGTGGGGGTTCTGTTTATCCGTACTCGTTGCCATCAACCGCGCTGCCAGGTGTAGCGAAAGCGCCTCATGCAGCGTGAAGCGCACATTAGCCAGGTAGTGATCACGGTCAATGCATAATCGCCCATCATCGGTTTCGTAAACGGCAAACCGCGCCGTGAGGTCTGGCAAGTCACGATTTATCGTGGAACGGTTGACTCCTAGCCGCCGCGCCAGTTCCGACTGGCTCAGCCCCTCAGGATGCGCGAGCAGCAGCGCCTCAATTTGCAACAACCGTTCGGACTTATTGGCTGCACGTTCCAACGTCATAAGTTTTGCCTCCATTGTGCTTTTTATATTAGCATAGCACAAATTTGCCAAAATCCCGCAACAAATGCGCGCAAGTCACTACTCTTCGCGCTTAAAAGGCCATAAACCGCCCCGCGCATCTTCACTATACAGGAATCCGGCCTCTTCCAGGCTCGGCAGCCGGCGCGTGATTGTGGAACGTGCTACTCCCAATCGCTCGGCGATCTGAGCCGGACGAATTCCCGGCTGTTGGCGAATCAGACGGTCTATCTCTACAAACTCTGCTTGGTTTTTGCTCCAGAAAGGCATTTTGCCACCTCCAGCTTGGGATTTATTCCCAGGATACAGGTGGCGTGTTGCAGGTAATGCAACAGCCTGATAATGTGGACATCCCGGCCATTGTCTCCGAGCAGACTTTCGCCCTTGCCGAGGAACGGCGCTTGCACAATAAGCCGAGCGGCGAACGCAAATATCCCAAACTGTTCCCCCCAGGAACGCTCACCTGCGCCCGCTGCGGCTACAGCATCACGCACAACCGGCCTTTCATCTGCGACGGGCGGCGTTCTGACCGCGCGGGCACCTGCGATCTGCCCACCTTCGACGGCAACCGCGTCGAGGAGAAGGTTTGGGAATTCGTGTTCAACCTGATTGTGGACGAAGTGCGCGTCCACCTGGACGAGCGCGGCGGGCGCAAACTGGCGCTGATTAGCTGCGAATTGGGCAGCGGAGCCGTGGATATTGAGGCATCCGAGGGTGGCATTGATACTTTTGTGGGCGGTTTATTTGACACTTGACCTGTTTCCGGTACAATGAGAAGAGTTGAGTGCGAGAGTCTTGTTGTAGCGAACTCTACCATCAACTAGACCCAAGCCAGGAGGTGGCATAAAACAAGTGCTATCAAGAAAAGTAATGTCAATGAATTGTATCTTTTTTATGTGTTCAATTTACATTCAGCAAGGAGGGTGAAATGCGTTCCCGTGTTTTTGTGATGTTAGCTTTGGTAGTCTCGATGTTGGTGTTATCCGCGTGTGGCGGTGGTGGCGGCGCGGTCAAGATCGCCATCCTCGCGCCTTTGAGCGGCGACGTAGCGACCTTTGGGCAATCCACCCGCGACGGCGCGATGTTGGCCGTTGAGGAATGGAATGCCAAGGGCGGCGTTAATGGCAAGCAGATCGAGGTCGTTGTGGAAGACAGCCAGTGCGCCGCGGAAGCCGCGGTGAGTGCTGCCAACAAGGTCATTGACCAGGACGGCGTGAAATTCATCATCGGCGAGGTGTGCTCCAGCGCCTCGATCCCCGTCTCCGAAATCGCCACGGCCAAGACTGTTTTCCAGATCAGCCCGACGTCGACGAACCCCAGTGTGACGGTGGGTGAAGATGGTACAACGAAGCCCACGATCTTCCGTGCCTGCTTCATCGATCCTTTCCAGGGTAAGGTCGGCGCCAAATTCGCACTGGAAAACCTGGGTGCCAAGACTGCTGCGGTCTTCCTTGATCAAGGTAACGACTACGTGCGCGGTTTGGCCGAAGTCTTCATCGCGGAATTTGAAGCCGGTGGTGGCCAGGTTCTGGTGAAGGAAACCTACACCGGGGATGACTCCGACTTCTCCGCGATTTTGACCAAGGTGAAAGACGCGAATCCCGATGTCCTCTATTTGCCTGACTACTACTCCACCGTGAACCTGATCGCCGCGCAGGCGAAGGAGAAGGGCATTACTGCGGTGATGTTGGGTGGTGATGGTTGGGATTCCGCTGATTTGGATCGCACGGCACTGGATGGCGGTTACTTCACCAACCACTTCTCCGATCAGGACACGCGCGCTATCGTCCAGGACTTTGTGAAGAAGTACTCGGACAAGTACGGCGCTGCCCCTGACGCGCTGGCGGCATTGGCCTATGATGCGGCCAATATCCTCTTCAAGGGTATGGAGGACGCCGGGAAGGCCGATCCTACGGCAGTGGCTGCGGCCCTGGAGAAGGGAACGTTTGACGTCGTTTCAGGTAGTGTCTCTTACGATGCGAGTCACAACCCGGTGAAAGCCGCTGTGGTGCTCCAGGTTAAGGATGGCGCGGTTAACTACGTCGCCACAGTTGCACCCTAGGGACGGGCTGGTTCCCTCGGCGTTGTAAAATCTATGGAGGCCGGGGCATAGGTGATTTGCCCCGGCTTCTCCTTTGGGGAGGTAGAGATGGCGCAGACGTTCTCTAGGCCAGCTAAGAATGGTGCGATGATGCAGCGGCACAATGGCATGCTGCTCAATCGCTTTAGCCAGGGATTCTTTATACTTCTTGGCCTGTTCGTCGTCTATGTTTTGGGGAGAGCATTTTTGCAGAACCCTAAGGTTTTCGTGGAGCAGGTGCTCAACGGACTCCAACTGGGATTTATCTATGCACTTATTGCCCTGGGGTACACGATGATTTATGGCATCGTGAAGCTGATCAACTTTGCCCATGGTGACGTGTTTATGGTCGGTGCTTTCACCAGCTTTTATGCCGTTGCGACGCTTCAGTTACACCGCTGGCCGACGTGGCTTTTTCCCGGCGTTTCGGAAGGCTTGATGATTCTGATCGGCACGGTCACGGTCATTCTGACCGCGATGCTTTTTTCGGCGACACTGGCGGTGGTCATCGAGCGGTTTGCGTATAAACCGTTGCGCAGCAAACCCCGCATTGCGGCCTTGATCACGGCGATCGGAGTCTCATTTTTCGTGGAGTATTTTGGCGCGTTGCCCTTTGCTTTCACCAATAACTACATCACCTATCCCCGACCTTTTGAAGTCAATGTGTACAGCGGCGAGATGATCTCTCCGCTGTTAGTTGTCGGGGCGTGGGTGCTGTTTGTAATTTCTCTATTGCTGAGTGGTTGGTTTACCTGGACGTCGCGCCATGGGAATGTGCAAGCCCAGACCTGGAAACGGCATCCCTTGCTCCAGTTTGGTTTGCTGTTTTTTGGGTTTATGGCTGTAGTGCTGACACTCACCGGTGTCAAAATTGAAACTGGCGGCAAAGTGTGGGATCTGTCGGTTTCTAACGTGATGTTGATCATCATGGGCGCTTCTATTCTCTTGCAGACACTTCTGCAATACGTGGTAAGCCACACCCGCATCGGCAAAGCGATGCGCGCCGCTGCCTATGACAAAGCTGTCGCCAGACTGATGGGCATCAACGTGGATGGCGTTATCACGGCAACCTTTGCTTTGGGCGGTGGGCTGGCCGGCGCTGCGGGTGTCCTTTATGCGACGGCCTTCAAGCAAGTGCATCACCTTATGGGCATCATCCCGGGCTTGAAGGCATTTGTGGCCGCTGTCGTCGGTGGGATCGGTAGCATTCCGGGCGCATTTGTCGGTTCCTTGATCATGGGGCAAACCGAGGTCTTGGCCGCCGGATTCATCTCAACGCCGATGCGCGATGCGGTGGCCTTTTCCCTGCTGATCGTCGTGCTGTTGGTGTGGCCGCAGGGCATCTTTGGTGAACCGCCAGCCGAGAAGGTGTAAAAGGGGAAGCGAATATGTTGCGACGTATGCGTAAATCGACAGTCTATTTCATCGCTGGTGGCTTGATCATCTTTGTGGTGATTCAGCTCCTGTTGAGCCTGGGTATTCTGAACAACTACTGGCGTGGCATCATTTTCTGGGGCGCTGCGATCTCGATGGTGGCGCTGGGTTTGAACCTGATCTATGGGTTCAATGGACAATTCTCATTGGGACAGTACGGCTTCTATGCAATTGGCGCGTATGCCTCGGCAGACATCACGTATCGTTGGGTTCACAGCGACCCTTCTGGCATTGTCGTGGTGCTGTTTGGCTCGCTCTTGACATTGGGCCTTTATGTAGCAGTGACGGCTTTCCTGCGTCGCTTTTACGGTGTGACCGTGATGGCGCGCTTTACATTCTATATCCTGGCGACCATCCTGGCCTTTGCCATCGCGGTGGCGGGCCTTGTGCCGCTGCTTGGGCCTGCTGTCAATAGCATTCTTCAGGTGTTGCCCGCTGCTATCTCACGGCAGATCGTCTTTTTCGTCGCGTTGTTAGGAGGCGCATGCCTTGCCGGCATTGCCAGCTTCCTGTTTGGCATTCCGGTGCTCGAGCTAGGCTCAGACTACTTTGGGATTGCTACACTCGGTTTCACGATTATCGTCAAAGTGCTGCTGGATAACACAGACACAATTCTGCCATTCCCTGAAATGAAGGGAGCGCGGGGGATGATCGGGATCCCGCAGTGGACAACGTGGCCGTGGGTCTTCGCCTCGTTGCTTTTGGTGATCCTCGTCATGCGCAATGTGCTCCATTCGAGTGTGGGACGTGCAATCGTTTCTGTGCGCGAGGATGAGCGGGCAGCGGAGTTGGTGGGCATCGACGCGGCAACCACGAAAGTGTTGGCTTTTGTGCTCGGCAGTGTCTTCGCGGGTCTGGCGGGCGGTATTCGTGCGCACGACCTGGCGTTCTTGCACCCGCAGTCCTTCAACTTCATTCAGTCCTTTAACCCGTTGATCATTGTTGTCTTCGGCGGATTGAGCAGCATGACAGGAACCATCATCACCGGGTTCTTCTGGATTTTCCTGCTCGAAGGGCTATTACGCCTCTATTTGCCAGAAGGGTTTGAGACGTGGCGATTGGTCGTCTATCCTTTGGTCTTGTTGGTGATGATGCTGTTGCGCCCAGAGGGGTTGTTTGGGCGCTACGAAATCCCGTTCTTGCGCCGGGTGTTACCGCCATTACCGACGAAGACCGTTGAGATCCAGGAGGAAGCCGTATGAACGGGCGACCAGAGGGCATTGCACCGGAGATAGAAGCGCGCCCCGTGGTTTTGGAAATGGACAACGTGACGCACTTTTTCGGCAGTTTGCGTGCGGTTTTTGACTTTGATCTAACGCTGCGTCATGGGGAACTCGTCGGACTGATCGGACCGAATGGCGCTGGCAAAACGACAGTGTTCAATTTGATTACCGGAGTTTATCGCGCGACGCAGGGCGATATTCGCTATAAGGGTGCCGGTCTTGTCGGGTTACCTTCGCACGAGATCATCCAGATGGGGATCGCGCGCACGTTCCAGAACATTCGCCTGTTTTCTAACCTGACGGTGCTGGACAACGTGCGTATCGCGTACCATCCGCACTCGGGCTACGGGTTAGTGGATTCGGTGTTGCACACCAAACGCTTCCGTGCGAAAGAAGCAGAGATGGCAGAGCAGGCCCAGGAATTCCTGGAAATTTTCGGTCTGGGCGAGCGGCGGAATGACATCGCAGGGAGCCTGCCTTACGGCTTGCAGCGCCGCCTCGAAATCGCGCGCGCGTTGGCAGCCTACCCACGGCTGTTGCTCCTGGACGAACCGGCGGCCGGGATGAACCCGCAGGAGATCGACGAGTTGATGGACCTGATCCATTTCATCCGCGACCGCTTCGACCTGACGATTTTATTGGTGGAGCACCGCATGCGGTTGGTGATGAACATCTGCGAGTGGATCACGGTGATGGACTTCGGTGAGATCATCGCGCGCGGGTTCCCCGCCGATGTGCGCAAGGATCCGCATGTGGTTGAGGCTTATCTGGGCCGTCAGGCTGTGGAAATCAGGTAGGGAAATCATGGCGCTTTTAGAAGTCAAGGACCTATACGTATCTTATGGCGCAATTCGCGCCTTGCACGGCGTTTCGTTTCACGTTGATCGCGGCGAGGTCGTGACGCTCATCGGCGCGAATGGCGCGGGCAAATCGACAACGCTGCGCACCATTTCGGGCTTACAGCCTGCCGACAGCGGCTCGATTGTCTACGATGGTGTGGATATTACGCGCACGCCTGCCAGCAACATCGTCCCGCTGGGCATCATCCAGGTGCCGGAAGGCCGGCGCATCTTCGCGCCGCTCACCGTGCGGGAGAACCTGGAAATGGGCGCGTTTACGCGCAAGGACAAGCGCGAGATCGCCGAAAGTATGGAGCACGTCTTCCAGCTTTTCCCGCGTTTGAAGGAGCGCGTCGAGCAAACCGGTGGCACGCTCTCCGGCGGCGAGCAGCAAATGCTGGCCGTCGCCCGCGCGTTGATGGCAAAGCCCAAACTGTTGCTGATGGACGAGCCTTCGATGGGCCTGGCCCCGATCCTCGTGGAAGAAATTTTCGACATCATTCAGGAGATCAACCGTGAAGGCGTGACGGTGTTGTTGGTTGAGCAGAACGCGCACATGGCATTGTCGATTGCCAATCGAGGCTATGTGCTGGAGACCGGCACCATTGAGTTGGAAGGTGAGGCTCAGGTGTTGGCCGATAATCCCCGCGTGCGTGAGGCTTACCTGGGTGGCGGATAGCTGTCAGCTATCCAGTGATCAGCTTCTAGCACGGAAAAGAGCTGGGGTTGTCCGACAACTCCAGCTCTTTTGTATTGCTACTTTGAGGTATACTATAAGGGCAGTGTGCCGATTGAGAGGATGCGTTCAAGGTTTAGGATCATGGTGCGTAGTCTAAAGTGCGTATTTGTATGTCTTGCGATATTGCTAATGTTGCCCGCTTGTGATCGGGAGGCTGATGGGGGCGCTGAGGCCATCATTGTGGCCGTCATCGCTCCTTTCAGCGGCGATTTCGAGCCATGGGGAAACGCCGTGCGCGATGGTGTGGTCTTGGCCGTAGACGGGTGGAATCAACGCGGTGGCGTGTTGGGCAAGCCCGTGCAGGTGGTGCTGAAAGATGGGCGCTGCGATTACACCACAGCACGCGAGGCCGCGACGAAGGCAATCGACGAGGGCGCCCAGTTCATGATAGGCGAGGTCTGTAGCGCTGCCTCAGAAGGTGTGGCTCAGGTTGCGACAGATAGGAACGTGCTACTCATCGCGCCCACTTCTGTGGATCCCGAAACGACGCTGGATAACGATGGTAGTGTGCGCCCGCTGGTGTTTCGTATTCCCTTTCTTGATGTCGACCAGGGAATTGTCGCTGCCCGTTTTGCCCTGGAAACGCTCCAAGCCGATACCGCCGCTATCCTCTACGCTGAAGATAGCGTTTACGGCGTCACGCTCGCCGATGCATTCGAAAAGACGTTCACCGATGGCGACGGTGAGATTCTGGTTCGCAAAACGTACAATCAGGATAAAGAAGAGTATTACGATGTGCTGTTGGAAGTGCGTGATGCCGATCCTGACATTTTGTATCTCCCCGGTTATTACAACGTGATGAACCGCCTTGTGTCGCAGGCGCGGCGGTTTGGCATGTTTCAGACGATCATCGGCAGCGATGGTTGGGATTCTCCAGACCTGGATTTCGGGGCGGCGGATGGCTGTTACTTGACTACCCATTACTTCGCCGGCGAACCGCGCCCCGAAGTGAGCGCCTGGACGAAGCTGTACGCTGCCCGCTATCTCGTCGAGCCCGACGCTGTGGCAACCTTGAGTTACGATGCAGTGAATATCCTCTTCGCGGCTGTCACTGCTGCCGGGACAACCGATCCGTTTCCTGTGGCCGCTGTTCTGGAAACGGCGACCTTCGAGGCTGTTTCCGGACAGTTAACGTTTGACGACTACCACAATCCGACCAAGGGCATCCTCATGGTGCGCGTCTTCGATGGTCGCCTCACTTACGTCGACCGGCTGATGCCGTAGTCCGTTCTTTGTCCCTTTCACACCCCGCTAAACGCGCTGAAGCCGCCGTCCACCGGCACGACGATGCCGGTCACAAAGCTGGCCCCGTCGGAGAGCAGCCAGAGCGTGGTGCTGATCAAATCCTCCGGCACGCCAAAGCGCCCCATCGGCGTGTGGTCGAGGATGAGCTGGCCGCGTTTGGTGAGGTTACCCGTGTCTTTCTCGGTGAGCAGAAAGCGGTTCTGCTCGGTAAGGAAGAAGCCCGGCGCGAGTGCGTTCACGCGAATGTCCGGCGAGTACTCCTGGTTCATGTGCACCGCCAGCCATTGCGTGAAGTTGCTGATCGCCGCCTTGGCCCCGGAGTAAGCCGGGATGCGGGTCAGCGGGCGGAAGGCGTTCATCGACGAGATATTGAGGATGACGCCGCGCTTCTGCTCCGCCATCAGCTTGCCGAAGACCTGGCTGGGCAGCAACGAGCCGATGAAGTTGAGGTTGAATACCCACTGCACCGCGTCGGCGGGCAGGTCGAAGAAGGAGAGGTCTGCGCTGGTGCTGGCCTGTGCTTTGTTGCCTCCCGCGCCGTTGATGAGGATATCCACCTTGCCGAAGGCTGCCAGCACTTCCTGCGCCGCCGCCTCGATACTGGGCTTGTCCAATACGTTGCACTGCACTGCAATCGCCTCACCGCCCTCGGCGGCAATCTGATCCACCACACGTTGCGCCGCTTCGACAAAGAGGTCGAGGACGGCGACTTTGACGCCGACGCGCCCTAATGCCAGGCTCATCGCTCCGCACAAAACGCCGCCCCCGCCGGTTACCACGGCGACTTTGCCTTCCAGGCCGAACAGTTTGTTCAAATAAGTTTTGTCCATGTTAAGCTCCTTGTTGATAGGTAGACGGCAGACTGTAGACGGTAGACGGGATTGTTTGCTCCTGTTACGGTCTGCTGTTTTTGCTAGGTAGACGGGCAGTCGGTAGTCGGTAGACGGGGTTGCTCCCCCCTGTCTACTGTCTACCGTCTACAGCTTATACGCCCGCTTCGCCAGCCGGTACGCCAGGTCGAGAATCATTTCGTGCGCATCGTCCATATCGACGACGTGGCGGACGACGAGACCGGCGACCCAGTTGGCGCTGGCGCGCCGCCACACGTCGTGCCGGGCAGGGATGGAGGGGAAGGCGCGCGTGTCGTCGTTGAAGCCGGCGGTGTTGTACAGGCCGGCGGTCTCCGTCACCCGGTCGAAGTAGCGGCGCATCCCGTTCAGGCTGTCGTGGAACCACCACGGCGGCCCCAGCTTGAGCGCCGGATAGTGCCCGGCCAGCGTCGCCAGCTCGCGGGCGTAGGTGTCCTCGTCGAGGGTGAAGAGGAGGAGCGTGAGCCGTGGATCATTGCCGTACTTCGCCAGCAGCGGGCGCAGATTGTGCGTGAACTCTGAAGCGACGGGGATGTCGCAGCCCTTGTCCAGGCCGAAGCGCTCGAAGACGGCGAGGTTGTGGTTGCGGAACGAGCCGACGTGGATTTGCATCACCATCCCATCCTCAATGCTCATGCGCGCCATCTCCATCAGCATGTGACCGGTGAAGCGCGTGGCGTCGTCGGCAGTCGCCGCGCCCTTGAGCGCCCGCTGGAAAATTGCGTCGGCCTCGTGCGGCGTGAGTTCGCCGGTGTACGCGGTTAGCGCGGCGTGATCGGTGGCGTGTGCGCCCATCTCGACGAAGAAGGCGCGGCGGGCTTCCAACGCCTGGATGAGCTTGCCGTAGCTATCGACCTCGAATCCGACGGCGGCGCTGAGCGCGTCCACGTTGGCGCGCCAGTTGGGCGCATCCAGATTCACGACGGCGTCAGGGCGGAAGGTGGGCAGCACCTTGCCCCTCCAGCCGGAGTCGCGGATGGTCTGGTGGTCTTGCAGCGTGTCGCTGGCAGCATCGGTGGTGCAGAGGACTTCGATTTTGAAACGCTCGTACATCCGGCGCGGCGTAAAATTTGGGGAAGCCAGTTGCGCGGCGATGTGATCGTAGATGGCCTGCGCGTTCGCGCCGCAGAGCTTTTCTTCCACGCCGAAGACCTCGATAAGTTCCTGTTTCAACCATATTCCACTCGGCGTGCCGCGAAACAAGTGGAAGTGCTCAGCGAAGGTCTGCCAGATTTTGCGGTGGTCCTGTTCCACCGGGCTGCCATCGTTGCTGGGGACGCCCAACGCTTCCAGCGGGACGCCCTGCGAGTACAACATACGAAACACGTAGTGATCGGGGATGATGAGCAGGTCTGTCGGGGTGCCGAAGCTGGCGTGCTCATCCACGAACAGGCGCGGGTTCACGTGCCCGTGTGGACAGACGAGCGGCAGGTCGGCGACCGTCGCGTAAAGCTCCCGCGCTATCGTTCGCTGCGCCGGAGCGGGATCGAAGAAACGGTCTGGGTGTAGAGTCCATTTGGTATCAGACATGTTTTTCTCCACTTACAGGTTGCGAGTTAAGAGTTGAGAATGGTACAAGGTGTCGCTGGAAATGCCGGTCGAGCAGCGTCTCGTAGACGGCGGCGTGTTCATCCAGCAGTGCCATCAGTGGGTCGTGATAGGTGTCCAACACCGAGCCGAACGTCACGTGCAGCACTTGCCGCGCGTCGAATTGGTCCAGCAGGCCAGGCAGTTCCGCGTCGGTCAGCGATGCCGGCGCAGGCACGTTCGCCAGTTGCGCGGAGACGTGATAGGTCGCCCGGTCGGTCTCGTAGCGCCCGATGGAGAAGGCCAAGATTCCGCGGAAGAACGCCGGGGCGACTTGGGCCACCGTCCGCAACGCTTCCAGGTAGCTGGTTCCGGCGGTCTTGAGATGCACCAACCCGCCCGTCAACCGCGCGGCGATCCCGTAGACCGAGAACTTGTCCGAGCCGGAGTGCAGGCTGAGCTTGTACGGCCCCACCGTCCGCGCGACGGCGGCGTGGCGGGCGAAGGCGGCGGTGAAGGTGTCCAGGTCGCCGATGTAGTCCACGCCCTTCTCGAAGCGCCCGACGAAGCGCGGCGCGAGGCTCACCCACTGCACGCCCAACCGGCGCAGCTCCAGCGCGACAAAGAGATGCTCTTCGGGCGAGGTGGGCGTCTCCGTCTCGTCCACGGAGACTTCGAGGTCGAACGGGCGGTCGCCCATCCGCGCGGCGATGTGGCGGTACATCGTCGCGGTGTGGGCGAGGGCGCGCCCGTATTTGGCGGCAGCGCGCTCCACCGTTTCGCGGTCGAAGGCGAAGGTGTAGTCGTCCACGGCGAAGGTCTGCCAACAGTAGCGGTTGCGCATCGCTTCCGGCGTGTCGTCCAACGCATCCCAGGGCAGCGCCGTGAATTTGGCCGACACGGCGTCTGGCGGGGCGGTGTGGGCCTCGTTATCCACGTGGTCGCCGGGATCGATGGTGAAGAAGGTGAAGCCGGCGTCGATGAAGGTGTCGGCATCGGCGGGCGTCTTGAGGTGATCGGCGTCCGCGCCCCAGGGCGCGCGCCAGTCCATCTGGAAGAGGCCCCACATCGCGTCATCCATCACTTGCTGCGGCGTGCGCCCTGTGCGGGCGTTCTCGCGCACCGACT
>DYKY01000058.1:5165-22481 GCA_020722365.1 Thermoflexus sp. | reverse complement strand
ACTTTGAGCCCATTACCACCTTCTTCCTCTGCGCTATTTAGCGGAAACTAAAGCTTTACTCATTTCTCTTTACTCATTTCTCATTTCTCTTTACTTATGGTAATACACGTCCCACCCCAGATACTTGCTCAGCGCTTCATTCACCGCATCCGCCGTCCGCGAGATGTTGACCGCGACGTGGTGCTCGAAGCCGTTCTCGCAGATGTAATGCAGCAAGCCTTGCAGATTGGGGATTTCGAAGACGCCGTAGCCGCCGAAGGTCTTGAGCGGGTCCTTGGTGAGTGTGCCTTCGCCCAAATAGACCTGGATTCTGCCCTCAAAATCGTTGGTAGAGACGCGCGTGTAGGTAAAGGGCGCAGCCTTGACACGGCCTACGACCGTGCCGTAGGTGTTTTCCTTGCCCACCGTTCCGGCGATGATCTCCTGGTAATCCATATCGGGCGTCTCCTCGAAGAAATCCTTGGGCAGGTTCGAGCAGTGGAAGAGGACGCCCTTGTTGGGATCGTTGCCGTAGTTGTTGTTCCAGTCGGCCAGCGCGCTGGGCTTGCCGGAGGCGAAAGCCAGCGCCATCATGCCGATTACGCCCGCGATGTCCGTCTCGCACGCGGAAGGCATGAGATTGTTGCTCATCATGCTCATCATCGTGCAGGGGACCACGCCGTAGTATTCCTGCATCGCCGTCCAACACTGCACCGCGCTGGCGATGAGGCCCTCGTCCGCCATCCATTGATCCACGACCGTCCCGAACTTCGCCATCTTGACCAACGCCTCGTTGGGCACGCCCTTGATCTTGAGGTACGCTTTTGTCGCTTCCAACTTGGCGACCAGGGCGGGATCGTCGTCCTTAAGACGTCCAATGCGCCCGAAGACCTCGGAGAGATCGATCGTGTCTACGCTGATGCCAGCGCGCTCGAAGAGCTTCTCGCTGAAGCGGACGGTGTTGAACGCCGCCGGGCGCGCGCCGATCATGCCGACCCGCGCGTGCTTGAGGCCCCTGACGACGCGGCAGGTGGCGACGAAGTTGCGCAAATCCTGGCGGAAGCTCTCGGTTTCGAGATCGACCGTGTGCAGCGTCGTCAGCGAGTACTTGATCCCCATCTGCTTGAGATTGTTGCAGGTGGACATCTTGCCACAGAACGAGTCGCGGCGGTGGGCAATGGTCATAAAATTGGGGTCATCGGGCGTGGCCTGGATGAGCACCGGCACGTCGAGTTCGGCCCAGCGCAGCGCATTGGCGATGGGGCCTTCCTCGCCGAAGTTGGGCAAGGTGATGACCACGCCGATAATGTCGTCGCGGTTCGCACGGAACAGGTCGGCGCACTTGTGGGCCGCTTCGTTCGTCTCCAACGTACCATAAGGTGAATCCTCCGGCGAAAGGACGATGGGCTTGACGCCTTCCTCTTCGAAGACCTTCAAAATCTTCGCGCGTCCCTCTTCGCAGAGTTGTGTGGGGAAAAATCCCCGGTTGCCGATAATGATGCCTAACGTGGGCTGTTTCATACTATATACCTCGCTTTCATATAGAATTTTTGGATAAACTACTGTTTGTCTTATTAGCAGATTTGGGGAGATTGACTGTATTCAATGAAAATGGCGATAATTTTTCCCACTGCGAGACTTGAAAAAGGCTCTTTTTGGGGTTTGCCCCCCACTTAAATCATTTTTTAACCAAATTTCTAGCGAAAGGACAGTACTTAACACTCTCCTCATATTTGTCTGAATTGACTGAGTTTGCTATGAAAAGCAGCAATGCCTAACTCAGGTATACAATGTTAACGCAGAATCGTCAAGTAACTCAAATCTTTACCACGTCACCGGACTGCGCAACCGCTGCGCGATGACGGCGTAGTGCGGATCGTCCGGGCCGACATAGCCGTAGCGCAGCAAAAAGTCGATGATGACGAGGTTGTTGTTCATCTTGAAGTCCTCTGTGGCGATCACAGCCTCAATAACCTGCTCGATGGGCCACAGATAGAACTCCGCCACTTCCCCATCGGTGTTTTGGGGGACGAACGTTTCTGGCAGTTCCAGATCGTAGATGAAGATCAGATCGCGGTGGCGGCGAAGATTCGCGTCGATCATATAGCTGATGAGGCTGACGGGCCGCGCGTGGCGCGCCAGCTCCGGCGGGATATTCGCCTCTTCCCGGCACTCCTTGATGACCACGTCCCACGCGCTCAACCCGGCGGGAATCCCCCCGGCGACGATGTGATCGAGCTTGCCCGGATGCTCCGGCTTGGTCAGCGCCCTTCGGGCAATCCAGAGATGCAGATGCCCGTTTTTGTGGACAACGCCGTTGAGATGCGCGCCGTAGCGCAGGATGCCGAAAGTCGAGGCAGCGGCACGTTCGAGTGACATCAGCGGCGGCGCGTCGAACGCTGTCGAAACGCGATACAACTCGTCGCGCCAGCCGGGGAAGAGACCCGCGTTGCGCCACTCAGCGAGCACACCGGCAACGGCCTCGGTGCGCGCGGCGGGCGTGTCCAGGCGCGAGTCGAGGGTCACGCGCGCATCGTCGATGTGAAAGACACCGGGATGCGCCTGCAACCACGGCAACCGCTGACGATGCACCGCACCGACGACGGCATCTTCGATAATGAAGTCGAGGTAGTTGTGCGGATCAAAGGCGTTATGCGCGTCGATCCAGTGGAGGAAGGTGGCGGTGTTCATATCTACAATTTGACAAAATGGTCTTCTACATCGGTCAAAAATTCGGCAAAAGTCACCGGCGATATGCTCACGGCAGCCATGCCAGGCTCTCTTCCAAGCGCGCACGGCGCGTGATCAGGCCCTCCCACTCCAGGTAATCCTGTTCAGCTTCGTAGGTATAGTCTGCGTCTGTTTCTTGCGTCTCCCAGCGCTGGCGATAGGCGGCAAAGGACATCCCGTATTTTTTCTCATACGTCTGCAAGGCGGCCTCGATTTCTGCCAATTTGTAATGCGCGTAATCGCGCATGATTAAAGCCAACGCCGCATCTGCCCGCGCCGCTCCGGTCAATGTCGTAAGTAACTGAGAAGTCTTCTTTGGCAAAGTCATCGCTATAGTTGTCATCGCGCACACTCCTTATTACCTATATCATACCACAACCCATCACTTGAGGGCCAGGGCCATCCGCATTTGACGCTCGAAGCACCCTTGTGAAAACGAACCTTGATAACGAAGTTGAGATCGTGTGCGGATCGAAAGCGTTGTGCGCGTCGATCCAGCGGAGGAAAGCCGTAATGTTAATGCGTGGGATCACTCAGCAGCCCAATCCTCAAGTGACAAACCTGACACTCTGGAAAATTCGCGGATGTTGTTAGTCACCAGGGTAGCATCCAAACTGAGCGCATGGGCGGCGATCAGAGTATCTAGCGCCCCAATAGGAGTCCCTGCCTTTTCCAGTGTAGCACGTAAATTGCCGTAAATAACAGCTGCTTGTGTATCAAAATCGGCAATGAGCAACGGCAACAAAAACAGTTCCAAGGCATTGCGATTTTGTTCAGGATAGCGGCTCTTCTGGACACCGAACTGCAATTCCGCCACCGTGATCGAAGACACACCAATATCCCCTGGTGTATGTTTCTGAAAATGACGCAAGACTTGCGGTGGTTTGCGATTGATCAAGTAAATGCAGATATTGGTATCAAGCAGATACTTCATTCGAAGAGCGCCTCACGCACTTGCTGATCGGGTTGGTCGCGGGTTTCCATAAAATCATCGGAAAAGAGGTCGAGACTGTCAAACAGAGTCTGCCACGGCGCATTATAGGGGATCAACAGCACCGCATTTCCCATCTTCTTCACGAAAACCTGCCGCCCCTTAAAGCGAAACGCTTTAGGCAATCGCACTGCCTGACTGCCGCCGTTCATAAACAGTCTTCCCGTTTCTATAAGCGCCTCCTTCTGTTATGCATATATACTAATAGTATATATCACTTTAAGTAACTGGCAAGGCTGTCAACTCAACACTCTCCCGATACGTCTCCCCAAACACCGCCGCCCACACCAGCATCAGGTAGAACAGTAGCGGTGCACTTAGCACCGGAATCAGGATGCACAAGATCATCGTGGAATACAGCAGCATGAATGCCAGATACCAGGCCCCCATCAGCCCGCCGCAGAGTACCCACGCGATGAAGTAGCCCATTTTGTTGCGCCACAGCAGCGGCCACCACTCGCGGAAGCGGAACGCCGCGCCGACCTGATCCTTAGCCACGAAGTGCGCGAGCGCCGCCGGCAACGGGATCGCGCCCACGAACGTCAAAATCATCCCCAGGAAGATCGAGACAAACAGGATAAGCATACTCACCACGAAAAACAATGGGATGACGGCAACATTGCCCCGCCCCTGCTCTATCATCTGCATAGACACCGGAAGAATCATTGCAGAGACCATGTAGAGACCCATCCCGCCGAAATAGACGAGGACCCCGGGCAACACAAACACCAGGCCGACCACGCTGTAACGCAGACCGTCCACGCCCAACTTGCCCCAATCCTCCCACGCCGGCAGCGCCAAATCCTGTCCTTCAATCGCCCGCCGCATCACCTGCATGACGTAGCCGCCCACAAAAATCAGGGGAATGATGGGGATGAAGAAACTCACTAAGATCAGCGCCGCGCCGATGACAAACCGCTTCTGCCAATCGGTCCCCTCAAAAGGGAACACAAAGAACCGCCTCAATCCACCAAGTGTCGTAACTCCAGACATAGCTCACCTCCCCCAAAAAATAATCAGCAGATTGAGCAGATTTAGCGGATTAAGAATACGGGAATCTGCTTAATCTGCTAAATCTGCTGACAAAAAACTACTTCTTCCCCGTCAACTGCGCCGCGAATGAGACGCCCTTCTGCTCCTCGCTGCGGTCGGTGGCGGGCGGCGGCTCCGGCGAAAGCGCCGAGATTTCCGCGCGCAGTTCGGGCGTCATGGTGATCTCCGCCGCGGCGAGCGAGTCCTCAAGCTGCGTCACGTTGCGCGCGCCGATGATCGGCGCGGTAACGGCGGGATGGCTCCCTACCCAGGCGACGGCCAACGCCACCGGGTTGTAGCCGCGTTCCTGCGCGAAGGCGGTGAAATCCTCTGCCACCTGGTAAACCCAGTCATCGCCGTAGCGCGTCATGTACATCGCATTCTCAACAAGCCGTCCGGACTCCGGCTTGCGCCCCACCCCGTACTTGCCGGTGAGCAAGCCGCCGCCAAGCGGGCTGTAGGGGATCACGCCCAGGCCCTCGGAGAGCGCCAGCGGCAGGATTTCGACCTCGGCCTGGCGCTTGACCAGGTTGTACATCGGCTGCAGGCAGGCAAACGGCGACCACCCGTGCCGCGCCGAAATGCCGAGTGCCTTGGCGATCTGCCACGCGGCGTAGTTGCTCGCCGCCGGGTAGAGGATTTTACCTTGCTCGACCATGTCATCCAATGCCCGGAGCGTCTCCTCTATCGGCGTGTCAGCATCGAAGTGATGCATGAAGTACACGTCGATGTAGTCTGTGTTGAGGCGCTTGAGGCTGGCCTCCACGGCGCGCATCAGGTGCTTGCGCGAAGAGCCACGCGCGTTGACGTCGTCACCCATCGGGAAATGCGCCTTGCTGGTGATGACGACCTCATCGCGGCAATCGGCAATCAGTTTACCCAGAATTTCCTCGGCGCGCCCGCGCTGGTAGACGTTGGCGCAGTCGAAAAAGTTGATGCCGGCCTCACGGCAACGGTTGAACATCGCCGCGGACATGGCCTCGTCGGCGGGATTGCCAAAGGACATCGTGCCGAAGCACAGTTCGGACACTTTCACACCGGTACTTCCTAACAGTTTGTATTTCATCGGAACCTCCTTAAAAATGTTGCGCAACGACGGCGGCGCTTTGACGTCGTCCGGCGCGGAGAACGCCATCCCATCCGCCTGACCTGGATTGTGGTACGGGGCCTGCCCCACGATGACGACGCGCACCGCCTCGAATGGCGTGACGCGCAATGCATAGAAGACGCGCTCCGGCGCGGGGGAGATCGCTGCCGTCTGCCGCAGTGCGTCGACTTTGGCAACCAAATCGTAATGATACCCTGCCGCCATCAACGGCACGCGCGTTTCCCATGTCTCCAAAGACAAGGAGCCTGTCACCATTTGCAAGTCCTTTTCATCTTGACAAAGTGTGAGAATCATGATTCATGATTCATGATTCTGAACAAGGAGCTTATGATGATTACACTATCCGAAAGAACCAGGATACTTTCCCCTTCGATGACGTTCGCCATCGACGCCAAAGCCAAAGCGTTAGCCGCGCAGGGCATCGACGTGTGCAACTTCGGCGTGGGCGAGCCGGATTTCATCACGCCCGCCAATATCCGCGAGGCGGCCAAAGCCGCGCTAGACGCCGGTCAGACGAAGTACTCGCAAACGGGCGGCCTGCCCCGGCTGCGCGCACTCGTCGCCGAGAAGCTCAACCGCGAGAACAACCTGCCCTACACACCGGAGCAGGTAATGATCAGCACCGGCGGCAAGCAGGCGTTGTACAACGTGATGATGGCGATCCTCGGTCCGGGCGACGAGGCGTTGATCCCCGTCCCCTACTGGGTCAGCTACACCGAGATCGTGAAATTAGCAGGCGCGACGCCGGTCTTGCTGCCGACGTCCGAGACAACCGAGTTCAGGATCACGCCGGAGCAACTCACTGCCGCCATCACCCCGCGGACACGCATGCTGCTGCTCAACTCGCCATCGAACCCGACCGGCTCGGTCTACACGCCGGAGGAGATCGCGGCGCTCGCGGAGGTCATCGTCGCGCACAGCATCGCCGTCGTCTCCGACGAGATTTACGAGAAGCTGATCTACGACGGGCTGCGCCACCTGAGCATCGGCAGCCTGGGCGAGGATATCTTCAACCTGACGTTAACGTGCAACGGGTTCAGCAAGGCCTACGCCGCCACGGGATGGCGTCTGGGTTACGCTGCCGGGCCAAAGCACGTCATCCGGGCCGCAATCGACATCCAATCGCACACCACCTCCGGGCCGAACACGTTCGCGCAATACGGCGCGATCGCCGCGCTGGAGGAATCACAGGAGAGCATCGAAATGATGCGGGTTGCCTTCGAGCAGCGCCGCGATTTGATGTACGCCGGCGTCAGCGCGATGCCGGGTCTGGTATGTCCCAAACCGCACGGCGCGTTCTACCTTTTCCCCAATATCAGCGCCACCGGTCTGGATTCGATCACCTTCTGCGATCGGCTCTTGGAACAGGAACACCTGGCGCTCGTGCCCGGCGTCGCCTTTGGAATGGATACCAACGTGCGGCTCTCTTACGCCGCCGATACCGCGACGATTGAGAAAGGCGTGGAACGTCTGGCGCGATTTATGCAGTCGTTGTAATCCGAACCTGACAGGTCTCAGAAGACCTGTCAGGTTTATTTGTTAACGCAGCGCGACGACTTCGTAAACCGTCTCCGGCTGTTCCTGGCCTTTGATCTCGACAGGCGACAGCTTCTTGACCCGCACATGATCACGCACCATCGCATACGTCTGTTCGCAGATCAAGATGGTGTTCGGCGGGGCAATTTCTTGCAGCAAGTGTCCTCGGTTGACCGTGTGCCCGATGACGGTGAAGTTGACGACGTGCTGCGTGCCCAGATTGCCGACAATGGCCTCGCCGGTGGCAATGCCGATGCCAAAAGCAATATGGTGCGCTTGCGGCAGGGAGCGATACATCTCGCGCGTGTTCTCCAGGATGTGCCACGCGGTGCGCACCGCCCGCAATGCGTGATCAGGCTGCGGCAGCGGCGCGTTGAAGAATGCCATCGCCTCGTCGCCCATGAATTTGTCCAGCGTGCCTTCTTCGCTGAGGACAGCATCGGCGGCGACGGACAGGTAACGGTTGAGCACCTTCATCAGGAGTTCAGGCTGTGCTTGCGCGGTGAACGTCTTGAAACCACGCAAGTCGGCAAACAACACGGTGATGATCTGCCGCTGCCCGCCGGGTCGAACGCTTTGTGGCTGCCGGACGATGCGTTCGACCACCGACGGTGCAACGTAATGCTCAAAGAGATTGCGCAACTCGCGCTTCTCGCGGTCGCGCTGCGCTTCGATCTCCGCGACCATGCGGAAATTCTCGATGGCGATGGCGGCATAGTCGCCCAACATCCGCAGCAACTGCCGATCGTGCCGGCTCAACGGCGCGCGGTTGAGTTTGTTGCTCACCACCAGCGACCCGACCCGCTTGTCGCCCACCATCAACGCGGTCGTCGCCATCAACCCATCGGTGATGGTATACATCGTCTGATCGTTGTCTGGGTCTTTGTACGTGGCCCCGACCCGCTGCCGGCGCACTTGAAGATTGGGTCTGCCGGTTCGCGGGTCAAATAAGATCAAATGCCCGTCCTGCGCGCCGGTGAGATACAGCGCCGCCTCGACAATACGTTCCATCAACTGATCCCGCTCTTGGAGTGTCGTCACGGCTTTGCTGACGTGATAAAGGATGTCCAACTCGCGCAAACGCTGCGCCAGTTCCTCATTCGTTTGCCGCAACTGGGCGAACAGGACATCGCGTTCCCGCTCCACACGAGACAAATGCAACACACGGGAAATCGATGCCCGGAGTTGTTCCACATCGAAGGGCTTCACAACATAGTCACGCACGCCGAGTCGGAAAACTTCCACCGCGACCGATTCCGAACCATGAGAGGTCACGATAATCACCGGAATGGTGACTTCGTGCTCATTCAATGCCCGCAGCACCTCAATGCCATCCATCTTGGGCATCTCGTAGTCCAGCAAGATCAAATCGGGATGTAATTCAAGCGCCAGGTCAAGCCCCTGGACCCCATCCACAGCCACCGTCACCTGATACCCCACCGGCTTCAGAACAGCGCTGCACACAAAATCCCGCACTTCCGCGCTATCATCGATAACGAGTATGTGGTCGTTAAGTGACATCACACCATCCATAGAAATGTCTAGCTTGCAGTTTGGGACAATCGCGCTGATGTTTATCGCGCACGTTTAAGAGCTTCAAGTAATTTGGCGACCTGGTACTCTGAAACCGCTTCGGCTTTCAACCATTGTCGAACCATCGTGTAACGGGCCACAAAAACGTCCGCAAAGTCGTCCCCTGCGTCCGCGGCAAGGTCCACGGCGGAAAGCAGCACGATCCACCGCGCCCATTGTTCGAAGGCTTCCTGGTTGAACCAGAGCACGTCCTGGTAACGATTCACACCGAGGTAGGCCTGCACCTCACGCTCGCGCAACATCGCGTACAAAACGTCGTGAGGGTCATCCGAATCTTCGAACCAGCGCCGGTAGCCAATCGACAGCTTGATCAGCGCCACTGCGCGACGCGCCGTATCGGCTTCCAGACCCCATTCTTCCAACGCGCCCGCGATTAACTTGCCGAGCAGCCATTCATCGATCCAACTGCGGCTGATCTCGTCCGTCGCAACGACGGTGTCCGTCGCAACGACGGTGTCCGTCGCAACGACGGTGTCCGTCGCAACGACGGCGTCCGTCGCAACGACGTCCGCTGCACCCACATCGACGACCTTACCCAAGGCGTGGGTGAAGAGCCAGCCGAAAAGCGCACCCCACGTCAGCGGCGCAGCAGCCTTCCAATCCTTGAGGACATAATCCACTGCCGCGCGGTAAGCCACTTCAAATTTAGCGGTGGATGCCTTGCCGGCACTGTCGGTTGTTGGAGCCAGTCTCTTAAGGATGACCGGCAGCGCCAACGCGGTTTCCAGCTTCACGCGCACGGCCTCAACCACAGGCGCCTCGTCACCCTCAACTTGCGTTACCGTCTTGATGGCCTGCAGGACGTTCAGCATCTTCTGTTCGACCTGTTGCAGGATGTGCGCATCTACGGCTTCCCCGGCCTTGGTGACGCGGGCGGAGAGCAGCCAACGGAAGGCCGGCGCGCTCACCAGCATGCGGAACGGCGCGTGGAGCGGAGCCAGGAACAGCTCTTTGAGCGCCCCATCGATGCTCGGCGTACCGCGCCCGTTGAGATGCGCCGCCAGTTGTCCGTAGTGCCCCCACTCGTTCTCATATACCAGCGCGAAGTCCACGAAGACGTGGATCTGGTAGGCGTGCAGTTCCGCGTACAGACCACGCTCTGTCAGTTCGTGGCAGTTGCGGATATATTCCAGACCGGAAACGGCATCGCGGAAGACCACGAACACACGCGGGTCATCGGGGATTTGCAGCCCTTCGGCGAGCGATTGCTGCATCAGCGTCTTCTCTCCGGCCTGATTCTTCACCACGTAGCCGACCGACATCCGCGCCCACCCGCGCGTCTCGGCATAACGGTTGTGATACAGCACCAGCGACCGCTCCTGCCCCAGGCGGTTGGAGTAGACGAAGACGTTCTCATCCACGTAGCCGTCCGGCGTGACGAAATCGTACAGCCGGAAGTTCTCCACCTCGGCGAAGAGCGCGCGGCGGTGCAACAAGGGGAAGATTTGTCGCTCGTGGCGCTCCACCAGAAAACCGTCGGGAAGCTCATCCCAGTAGGCGCGGCGGTACTCCATTCCGTACTTCTCGGTGAAGCCCTCCACCTGCCCATGGCCGAACATCGGCAGTCCCGGCAGCGTCGCCATCAGCGTACAGACGCCGAAATACTTGTCGCCCTTGCCGAACTGATCCACGGCGGTGCGCTCGTCGGGGTTGTTCATGAAGTTCACATAGCGCTTGAGGATTTGCGGATCGAAATCCAGCGTGTTCTTGATCAACTGGCGGTACTCGGCGTTTTTCTCATCGCGCATCATGTTCATAAACGCGCTGTTGTACACACGATGCATCCCCAGCGTGCGGACGAAATAACCTTCCATCAGCCAGAACGCTTCGGCGAGCAGCAGCGTGTCGGGCGCTTCCTGCGCCACACGATCCACGACCTCGCGCCAGAATTCCTCCGGCATGGCCGCGTCGAAGTCGGCCTTGGTCATCCCGAAATCCGCGCGGGAGGCGATGTCGCCGCCGGTCCCCGGTTCTGGGAACCAGAGGCGCTGGTAGTGTTTCTTGGTCAGTGTCATCGCCGCGTCGAAGCGGATGACGGGCGAGCGCCGCGCCACGCTCAGGATTGTTTGGATGACGGCCTCGCGCACCTCGGGATTGAGGTAGTTGAGCTGCGCCGTGTCGTTCCAGGGCATGCTCGTCCCGTCGTTGCCGTGGTAGATGTAGCGCGCGTCGCCGGTCCAGTGATCAACGCGCTTGAACACCACGGCGGCGTCGGAGCGGTCGTAGTAATGGTCTTCGAGGTAGATGCCCACGCGCGGGTCACGGCTCAGGTTGACACCGTTGAAAGTGTAGCCGGGGAAGGGGCTGTAGGGCAAGCCGATGAACCAATCCGGGTGCTGTATCACCCACGTTGAGTCAATGCCCATGTGATTGGGAACCATATCGCTCGCCATGCGGATGCCGCGCTGCCACGCGCGCGCCTTGAGGTCTTCGTAAGCGCCCTCGCCGCCCAGATCGTCGGCGATGCGGTAATCTTCGAGCGAATAGGCCGAGGCCACCGCTTCGGGGTTGCCCATCATCTGCTTGATGCGCTGCGACGCCTCACTGCGCTGCCACAGGCCGATCAGCCACAAGCCGCTGATGCCCCATCGCGCCAACGTATCCAGTTCGACATCCGGCACCTGATCGAGGTGCACAATCGCACGCTGGTATTTCTTGGAAAGCTGATCCAGCCACACGTAAGCGTTTTTGGCGATGAGCACCAGGCGAGGCATCCACGCGCTGTCGGGACTGAAGCGCTCCGGCTCCAGTTCCTGCCCGCCGAATTCGTAGGGCAACACAGGACCAGGGCCGAAACCGAAGAACGGCTTCTGCTCCTCGGCGAGCAAGTCCAGACTGCCAAGGATGCGATAGAGGTATTTGCCTAGCAGGGGCGCCCAATGCATGCGGATAAACTCCAGTTGCGCTTCCAAGGAGTTGGGGAATTTGCGCGCAGGCGTGCGCAGCATCTCGATGAGTGGCTGGTTGTCCGGGCCGAAGGGGGGCTGCGTGCGAAAGAAGTCGTCCAGCAGCGGGATAATCTGATTGTACACGGTGGTCCCTTCGAGGTCGCCATCGTCGAAGAGTTCCAGGAAGATGGCGAACGCCGGATTGTCGTTCGCCAACCACAACATCAGCAGCTCTTCCAGCGCCACCTGGCGGTGCGGCGTGTCGCCGGTTGCGCCCGCGAGATAGTCGGCGGACGTCGCTTCGCGGCGATAAACGGCGAGCGGCGGAAACTGATCGGTGAAAGCGCGCAGCGCCACTTCCATGCGGTCCGGGCCGAGCGCGTCTTCCACGTAGGCCAGCGCTTCCGCCATCGCGGTAGGATTCAGTTGTGCGCAGTACTCGCGCACGACCACATGCAGAATCTCGTCGATCAATCCCATTGCATTGATTTGCCCGGCGCGCACAGCCTGTTCCGGAAAATTGATCAGATCGCGTTTGTCGTTCATCTTCTGCGCGGAGACGCGCGCGGCATGGAAGTTCGCAAAGATGACGTTGCCGCTCAACGTGAACAGGGACTCATCAAAGTCGTAGAGATCACGCGCCTGGCGCGCAACGTGGAACTCCCTCAACGCATTGTCGTGGTGCATAGTGGCTCCTTAAAAATGGTCACATCGTCGTTAGTCTGATAGGCAGTGCGGTGCAGTTAATTGCCGCGCCGTCTCCGTGCTGGCATAAAATGTGAAGGCCAAAATATCCCCTATGAACTAAAAGTCGCAGATATGACTAGCGGATCGTAATCAGGATACTCAAAATCATACTCAAAAGAATGATAATGGTGATCGCAGTGAACACAATCCGTGCGATTTTGGCATTTGTCGTCTTCATCATACCTCCCAAACTGAACACAGCGGCACAGCTTACACCGTGCCCCTTTCACTGCCTGTCTTTGATCAAAGCTTTGAGCAAAATTCCAAACCCTAGCAACACCGCCGACACAAACACCACCAGGATTGAGACAATGTACACAAAACGCATCGGCATACCGGTTGACTCGGAGGATAATGCAATTTGCTGGTCAGGCGGAGCCGGCAGTGTCGCTGGAATGACCGTGCCGGTGGCACCTGCATCACTCGTCGCAGATCGCAAGAAGATGTAGAAAAGCAATACGCCAGTGACAATTAACAGCACGATCATACTCATCAACATGAGCAACGAATTACGGCGCATCGTATCTCCTCTTCAACGACCGGCAGCACTCACCGGAGGGCAAGCTACAGTCACCCAATCACTTCACTGTGCCACTCATTATAGCATATTTAAGAAGCAGGCATACCCCACACTAGGATTTTTGAGCATCCAGACTCCGCAAGAACTCAGCCGGCGAGACAATCGGAATACCCTCAAAAGAGTCAAGAACCCGCAAGTCTTCATCTCCACTGACGATGATATCCGCCTTACCTGCCACCGCTGTTTCCAGGAATTTATTATCCTTGGGATCACGGCATACCGTGAGCGACCGGCTCACAGACACGGCTTCGCCGCGCAAAAGCAACAAAGCCACGACGGTCTTCACATCGTCTTCGGTCACGCCATATTTTTCGCGGATGCGGGGGCGGCCGAGCACATCCACTAATTCTTCGAGCAACGACTGCGTATAAAGGAAGGTGAAGTGCCCCCTACGCAAACGCAGGAGCACCGGTCCCACACTGCCGCGCGGATGGATCAAAGCGCGCACCAGGATATTCGTATCGATGACCACGCGCATCACACCTCAGCCAGCGCTGCTTCCACATCGGCAGCCACTTCTTCGTCGGTAAAGGCGGCATTGTGAGCAGCCATGCGCGCCGTGAGTATATCGAACCGCGCCATGATCGCAGCTTCGTTGAGCGTCTGATAACGGAGGAATTCCTCATAAGGCATCAGGACAGCTTCCGGGCGACTGCCGCGCGTCAAAACATAAGGAACGCTCTTGTCTACCACCTCGTCGAATACAGAACGAAAGCGGCGCTGCAACTCAGTCACACCGATGATCCTTTGCATATTCACACACCTCATCACGCAATATGTATTTCAATACATATTATACTACAGATTCAAACAAGAAGGGGGGATTTTGCGACGCCGTGTCGCAAAATCCCCCCTTCTTCCAAGGAAGTTGAACGATTCAAATAATCTACACCTCGCCCGCCGGCACGGATGCAGCGACGGCTCGCTCCAGCACTTCCTGGATGCGTGGGGCCATCTGCGCGGGATTGGGATGCAAGCCGTCAAGCAACAACAGGTTCTCAAACAACTGCACTACCGTCAGGTCGATCAGCGGGTTAGCGAACTGTGACTCGATCAAACGCGCCAGGTTTTGGATCAGCGGATGCCCCCGGTTGATTTCCAGGATTTTCACCGGGACCTCGTAGTCCTGCTCGATGAGGCGGCGCACGCGCTGCATCTCGCGCTCCGGACCGCTATCGGGCGAGACCAGGCGGCACGGGCTGTCCTTGAGCAGCTTCGCCTCGCGCACATCCGCCACCCGCTCGCCGAGGACGTTCTTGAAGCGCACGATCAGCTTGCCGAACACTTCCGGGGACAGTGCATCTGCGGTGATGGCTTCGGGTGGCGATTCCGGCTCACCCGGCAAATGCAGGTCGGGATCGTCCACGTTCTTCAGCGACTTACCTTCGTACTCGCGCAGGCTTTGCACCATGAAGGCGTCTAGCGGATCGACGAGATAGAGCACTTCCAGGTTGCGCGCCTTGAACGCATCCAGGTGCGGGCTGCGGGCCACAGAATTGAGGTCGTCGCCGAGGATGTAGTAGATGTCGGTCTGGCCTTCGATCATCCGCGCGGCGTACTCGCTCAACGCGACGAGCGCGCCGTTGGACCTGGACGTGGGGAAACGCAGCAGCGGCACGACATCATCGCGCCCGCCGAAGTCCGTCGCTACGCCTTCCTTAATGAACGGCCCGAACGCCTCCCAGAACACCTTGTAATCCTCAGGCTTTTCCTCGCCCAACTCGCGGAGCGCCTTCAACACCCGCCCGCGCAGCGCCTTCTTGATATGGCCTATCGTGCGTGTGCTCTGCACCGACTCGCGCGCCACGTTGAGCGGGATGTCCGCTGAATCCACCACGCCCTCGATGAAGCGCAGGTATTCGGGCAGCATGTCCTTGTTGTCCTCCTGGATGAGTACCTTGCGCGAGTAAAGCTTCAGCCCGTGGTCAGGGCGCAGGCGGAACATTCCACGATCCCGGTGGCGCGGCACGAAGAGCACGCTACGGATATCGACCGGCGCATCGGTGACGATGTGCAAGTGCAGCAGCGGCTTCTCGAAGTCCAGGGTGAGTTGGCGATAGAATTCGTCGTATTCATCGTCGGTCACTTCGCTCAACGCTTTGCGCCACAGCGCCGTCTGCTGATTGGCGATCTTGTCCTTCACATAAACAGGAAACGAGACGTAATCGGAGTGTTTCTTGACGATCTGCTCCAGCCGCCATGCCGAGGCGAACTCGACGGCATCTTCCTTGAGATCGATCTCGATCGTGGTGCCGCGCTCGGCTTTGTCGGCGGGGCTGAGCGTGTAGGTATTGTCGCCGCGCGAGACCCACGTCCACGCCGGTTCGCCCGGCAGATAGGAGCGCGAGGTCACACGGACCTCGTCGGCGACCATGAAGACAGAATAGAAGCCCACGCCGAACTGCCCGATGATGTCGCCGATGCGCTGTTCGGCTTCCAGCTTCTTGAGGAAGGCCATCGCGCCGGAATGAGCGATCGTGCCCAGGTTCTCAATCAACTCGTCGCGGGTCATGCCGATGCCGGTATCGGAGACGGTCAGCGTCTTGGCTTTTTCGTCGAAATCAACCCGCACGGCCAGTTCAACCTCGGGGTCGAGCAGCTCGTGGTTGGTGAGCATCTCAAACTGCACGCGGTTGAGCGCGTCCGAGGCGTTCGAGATCAACTCGCGCAGAAAAATCTCTCGCTCCGTGTAGAGCGAATGGGACAGAATGTGCAATAACTGCTGAACTTCAGCTTTGAATTCGAGCGACTCTGGTTGTGTCGTCATCTTCACCTCCCACGTAAAATAGTTACAAGTTGCAAGTTGAAAGTTTTTACCCTCCTATTTTACTCATTATCCATTAGAATGAGATTAGCAGGGCATTAACATAGCATAAATCTATTGCAGCCCCTTTTGTATGCTATAATGAAGTAAAATGTGAGACATTAAACGTATTGTGTGATCCGCTAGAATGTGAAATGATTTGTGTGTGGTGATTCATCGCAAGTGGAAGAAGGAGAATAATGATGACAGTTACGTATACTGCACTACGCGAGAAAACGACGATCAAAACTGGTGGTTTGATTGAAATTCACACGGCGGCCTTGCCGGTTGGGTCGCAAGTCGAAGTCATTGTTATGGCCGTTCCCGCCTCGGTGGATACAGATACACTTGGTTGGCCGGACGATTTCTTTACGCGCTTTGCCGGCTGTCTACCGGAATTTCCGATCCGCGAAAGCGAAGGCGTTTACGAAATCCGCGAGGAGTTGCCGTGATCTATCTCCTGGACACCAATACCTGTATCCGCTTTCTACGAGATGCCGCCTCTCCAGTGAGAAAGCGCATGGCCCAAATCCCACATCACGATATCGCACTGTGCGCCATTGTTAAAGCAGAACTCTACTACGGCGCACAGCGTAGCGCTAACCCAGAACACGCCCGGCATATGCTTGCAGAATTCGCTGCGCATTTTGCTAGTCTGCCTTTTGATGATCACGGTGCTATCCTTTATGGTGAAATCCGTGCCGATCTGACCCAACACGGCCTGATCATTGGCCCCAATGATTTGTTCATTGCGGCGACTGCTCTGGCGCACCAGGCAACCCTGGTTACGCATAACACCCGCGAATTTAGCCGTGTGCCTGGGCTGCGTCTGGAGGATTGGGAAGTGTAACGCCCCACCCCACCAACGCCCTGCACGGCAGCCTGCGTGTCTTCGCCGCTGAGCTGGAGCGCGCCCCTTTGCAGATAAACTTTCCTTAAGGTCGGTCTTAACTTTTCTTAAAGACGCACAAGCAGGAACGTGGTATCCTGAACTTAAGACTACAAAAGTCTGAGCACGTCTCTGCATGGGGCAAACCACGTGTGCATAGCAGCACCCTGTTATAGCAGGTACCGCGTGAGACTTTTGTAGTCTAATGGCGCAGCCTTGACAATTCTCTCACGTTCATTACCATGTCACCGTGCTGCGCCCACCGGCGCCAAGTCGCCGGAAACCAAAGAGCGAAGCTTATACGTAGGACATTCTACGACCGGCTTTGCTCTTTTTCACGTCAGCACGCCATTCGTTATTCGTTATTCGTTATTCGTTATTCGCCATTCGTTATTCGTTATTCGCCATTCGTTATTCGTTATTCGTTATTCGCAATTCGC
>DYKY01000058.1:0-5065 GCA_020722365.1 Thermoflexus sp. | reverse complement strand
ATTCGTTATTCGTTATTCGCCATTCGTTATTCGTTATTCGTTATTCGCAATTCGCAATTCGCAAGGAGGACGAGTCTATGATTGATGTCTCAAATTTATCCAAATCGTACGGTGACGTCGAAGCCCTGCGCGACGTCTCCTTCAACATCGGCAGCGGGGAAATCGTCGGGTTGTTAGGACCGAACGGAGCCGGGAAAACGACGATCATCAAGATTCTCACCGGTTACCTGCAACCCGACAAGGGGACGGTGCTGATCAATGGGCTGGACGTACTCGAGCACACCCGCGAGGTGCAGGCGCAGATTGGCTATTTGCCGGAAACCGCGCCCCTCTACCCGGAACTGTCGGTACAAGCGTACCTCAAGATGATGGCGGACCTCCGCCAAATCCCGGAAGCTGAACAACGGGCGCTGCTCTCCGAGGCGATCTACGCCACCGGGCTGCAAGAGCACCTCACCCGCCCCATCGCACACCTGAGCAAAGGCTTCCGCCAGCGTGTGGGACTGGCGCAGGCCATCCTGCACAAGCCACGCCTGCTGATCCTGGACGAGCCGACCGTGGGCCTCGACCCCACGCAAATCGTCGAGATCCGCCATCTCATCCGCCGGCTGGCCGACCACAGCACGGTGTTGTTCTCCACGCACATCCTCTCAGAAGTCGAAGCCCTCTGCAACCGCGTCATCATCCTGATGAACGGCGAGGTGAAGGCCGACGCGCGCCTCTCTGAACTCGAAGCGACGTCCGATGCCGTGCTGGTGCTGGAACAGCGTCCCGCCGATGCACAGAACTTGCTCCAGCGCCTGCCACAAGTGCAGGGCGTGGGGATGTTCAAGAGCCACGATGGCTTCCCGGCCTACCGTGTGCTTGGTCGCAAGACAGAGAAACGCGACGCCGACGGCGGCGACCTATGCCCCGCCATCTACAAGCTGGCGCGAGAACACGATTGGCCGCTCCGCGAGCTGCGACGCGACGTGCGCACGCTTGAAACGGTCTTCAACGAACTGGCGACCCCGGGAAACGCAGCAACTAACGTAATGACGGCGGCGGAGGTGGCGCAATGAAACAGATCCTGACCATCACCCGCAAGGAACTGCACGGCTACTTTGGCTCGCCGATGGCGATGATCTTCATCGGCGCATTCCTCGTGGCGACCTTGTTCTCATTCTTTTGGGTGGACACTTTCTTTGCGCGCGGCATCGCCGACGTGCGCCCGCTCTTCCGCTGGATGCCGGTGCTGATGATCTTCATCGCGGCGGCGCTCACGATGCGCCAGTGGAGTGAGGAGCAGCGCGTGGGTACCCTCGAAGTCCTGCTGACGCTGCCCGTCTCGACGACGCAACTGGTCATCGGCAAGTTTCTCGCCGTCGTTGCCTTGATCGGCATCGCTCTGGCGCTGACCTTCTTCATTCCGGTCACCGTCGCTATCCTCGGCAACCTCGACTGGGGCCCGGTCTTCGGCGGTTACCTGGCGGCCATCCTGCTGGCCGGCGCATACGCTGCCATCGGGCTGTTCGTCTCGTCGCGCACCGACAACCAGATCGTGGCGTTGCTCTCCACCGTGCTGCTGTGTGGCGCCTTCTACCTCGTCGGCTCGACCGGCGTGACGAACTTCGTGGGCAACGAGGTAGGCGAAATCCTGCGCGCGATCGGCGCGGGCAGCCGCTTCGAGAGCATCCAGCGCGGCGTCATCGACCTGCGCGACTTGCTCTACTACGTCACCCTCGCCGGCATCTTCCTCGTGCTCAACATCCTGTCACTTAAGGCAAAAGGATGGAGCGCGGGTGAGCAGACACTGCCCAAACGGCGCGGTCTGGCTATCACCTCGGCGCTGCTCATCGTCAATCTGCTCGTGGCCAACGTGTGGGTGTATCCACTGCGTGGCCTGCGGCTCGATTTGACGCAATATGGCGAATACTCGCTCTCCAAGGCCACGCGAAATCTGCTCGATGGCCTGCAAGAGCCGCTGTTGATCCGTGGCTACTTCAGCGAACGCACCCACCCGCTGCTGGCCCCCCTGGTTCCCAAAGTGCGCGATATGCTGCAGGAATACGCCCTCGCCTCGCAGGGGCGCGTGCAGGTGGAGATTATCGACCCGGCCAAAGAACCGGAAAAGGAAGAGGAGGCCTATCAGGTCTATGGCATCAGGCCGACGCCTTTCCAAATCGCAGGCCGTTACGAAGCCTCCATCATCAACTCGTACTTCGACATCCTCATCCAATACGGCGACCAAAGCGTCACCCTGGGATTCGACGATCTGATCGAAGTCAAGCAGGAAAGCAATAGTGTCAACGTGTACCTGCGCAATCTGGAATACGACCTCACCAGCAACATCAAGAAGGTGGTGTACGGCTTCCAGAACATCGATACGGTTCTCGCCTCGCTGAGTGACCCCGTGGAGATGACGATCTACGTCACGCCCAACACCATGCCTGAATCGCTCGCCGGCGTTCCGGCGACGATGGAGAAGGTGGTGCAGGAGATCGCGGCGCAGTCCAACGGCAAATTGACCTACACAGTCGTCGATCCCACCCAGGCCGACAGTCCGATGACTCCGCAGCAGCTCTACGACACCTACGGCATCCAACCGTTCGCTGCCTCCCTGTTCTCCAATGACGTGTACTATATGCACATGGTGCTGAAAATGGGCGACGAGGAGAACGTAATCTTCCCCTCCGGTGAAATGAGCGAGGCGGATGTGCGCAACTCGGTCGAATCCGCGCTCAAGCGTATGTCCTCCGGCTTCCTCAAGGTCGTGGGCATCTGGTCCCCGTCAACAGAAGCGACGACGGATATGTACGGGCAGACCATCCAGCCACTCTCTTCATGGAATGACGTGCGCGAGGCGCTGGGGCAGGAGTACGAAGTCCGCACTCTCGACCTGAGCACGGGCAGCATCGCACCCGACGTGGATGTGGTGTTCGTCATTGCCCCGCAGGGATTCACCGATATGGAGTTGTACGCCATCGACCAGTACCTGATGCGCGGCGGCACGGTGATCCTGGCAGCGGGTAACACCGTCATCGCGCAGGACCCCTACGCCGGTGGCATTACCGGGCGGTTGATCACGGATGGCGTCGCCGGGCTGCTGGAGCACTACGGCATCACGGTGCAGCAGGGGATGGTGCTCGATCCACAGAACGAGCCGTTCCCCATGCCGGTCGTCCGTCAGGTGGGCAACTACCAGATTCAGGAATATCAGGCCTTGAACTATCCATACTTTGTGGATGTCCGTTCAGCAGCGATGGCGAAAAATAACCCCATCGTCTCCAACCTGGCGGCCATCACCCTGAACTGGGTTTCGCCCATTCAGATCAATCAGGAAAAGAACGCAGAGCGTGAGGTCGAAGTGTTGCTGTCCTCAACGTCGGGGGCGTGGTTCCAAAGTGATCCCATCAACATCCAGCCGGATTTCACACTTTACCCGGAAAGCGGTTTCGCACAACCCACTTCCACCCAAGTTTACACCCTGGCTGTTTCTGTGCAGGGAGCGTTCGACAGCTACTTCGCCGGCAAGCCTTCGCCCTTCGAGACCGCACAGACAGAAGAGACTGAAGCAAGTCCGGCAACTCCAACGACGAACCCCGGCACGATTGACAAGTCGCCGGAGACGGCGCGCCTGCTCGTCGTCGGCAGCGCCGAATTTGTGGATGACATCGTCTTCCAGATTTCCAGCTCGATGTCCGGCGACCGCTATCTCAACTCGCTGCAATTCGTCAAGAACGCCGTCGCTTGGGCCACCGAGGACCTCGACCTGCTGGAAATCCAGGCGCGCGGGAACGAAAGCCGCGTCCTGGCATCGCTGGAAGAGAGCGAGCAGTCGTTCTGGGAGATCCTCAACTACGGCGTGGCGCTCCTGGCCTTGTTGGCGCTCGGCGGCTTCGTGACCATACGCCGCCGCAACGAACAGCCGATGGAGTTGGTGCAGCCGTCAGCGGTTAGCCATCAGCGATCAGCAAGTGCGCTTGGGGCGGAACAGAACCCAGAGAAGGAGGTGGAGAAATGAAACGCCATCAACAAATCCTGGCCGGGATTCTGATCGTTCAGATCGTCCTCGGCGTGATTACGTTCTGGCCGCGCTCCGGCAGCGCCGGCGCTGCGCAGCCGGTCTTCCCGGACCTTGACGTCGCGGATATCACCACCCTGACCATCACCGATGACCAGGGCGCGCACATCGTCTTGCGCCGCTCCGGCGAGAACTGGAGCCTGGCCGAAGCGGGCGACTATCCGGCAAAAGCCAACACGATTACACCGATCCTCGACAAATTCACCCAACTGGACACGGCAACCCTCGTGGCCCGCACCGATAGCAGTCACAAGGCGCTTCAGGTCGCCGATGACAATTACGTGCGCCGTATCGACATCGGGATGAAAGACGGCGCAACGCACACCCTCTATCTGGGCAGCTCGCCGCGCTATACCGCCACGCACTTCCGCGTCGCCGGGCAAACCGAGACCTATCTCACCGCCGCCCTTTCGTCGTGGGAACTGAACACCGCGGCCACTTCGTGGGTCGATACGAGCTATCGCACCCTCGACACAGCCACAGTAACGGAAGTCACGTTGCAGAACGCCAACGGCGCCTTCAAGCTCGTCAAGAGTGGAGAGGAATGGACGCTGGCAGACCTCACAGACGACGAGGTCATCGCGCCTGGGAAGACCACCGACATCGTCAACAAGGCCGCCCGCATCACCCTCCAGCGCCCGCTTGGGCTGGAGGAGGAAGCCAGTTATGGCCTCGACGAGCCGGCTGCGGTCGTCACGCTCAAGACGGAGGATGGCAGCATCTATACCCTGCGCGTAGGAGCGAAGTTCGACGGCAGCAACTACGCCGTCAAAGCGTCGGAGTCGCCGTACTACGTCGCCGTGACGGAGTACAACGTCAAAACGTTGATCGAGAACGACCGTGCGGCGTTCTTGCAGGAGCCGACGCCCACCCCGACGCCGACGCCACAACCGTAAGCGTGCTGTAAAAAAAACGACCGCCGGTGGCCTGACAGGCTGCCGGCGGTTTGTATTTGATTGTTGTCAAGCAATCCGTCTTTATCAGCATCTAAACCCGGCATTA
>DYKY01000057.1:5023-22782 GCA_020722365.1 Thermoflexus sp. | reverse complement strand
GCCCAATCGTACTTGGTTTGGGCGATGAACCAGGTTGCCAGGATGGTCAGTGCCAGGTGATGTTCCCAAGCGCGATACTTTTGGGCCTGGAATTCGCCCCAACCGGTTTCAGATTTGGCATCCTGGTTGGAACGTTCGACGAAATGGCGGACACACTTCAGCCAGGCCAGGCGTTCGTACAGCATTGCAATCGCTTCAAAAGGGACTTTCGCCCGTTGTGCTGCCGCCCTGCGCCGGCGCTCTTCTCACCCGCTTTTTCATCTGGACTTTCGTCCAACAGCAACACCCCGCCCTGCCTCAATCCCGGCGTACTCGCAATCTCTTGCTGTACTTGCCGGATCGACCGCTGCGCATCCCACGGCGAATCCGACATGAACGGCTGCAAGTTCTGCCCATCTCTTTATCCTTTCACAAAGTTTGGGATTAATGATAACCGATGTTACAAAGTTTAGAACGCTTGTACGCAATTCTCCAGATAAATAGGCGGTTTTTACCACGTCTGAGCATATAGCAGCATGTCTGAAGACAGGTTTTGACAGGCGTGATCAATGCCGATGCGCAAATCTAACATTGTCGAGGCAGGTGCTCTCTGTATCACTAAAGCGAAGGTAACTACTACAAGGAGGATCAAAATGTTACGCTGTTGTGTAGCGACGATGGCCTATAATGAGGAAGCCTGCATTGGTCAGATGATGGCAGCGGTGTTGGCGCAGCAGTTGCATCAGGTAGAGATCGCCGAGATCATCGTCGTCGCCAGTGGGTGCACCGACCGGACCGAGGAGATTGTGCTCGAGTTCGCCGAACGGGATCCGCGCATCCGCCTGGTGACGGAACCCAGCCGGAGCGGAAAGGCATCGGCGGTCAACCTGCTACTGCGCCAGACGACACAGGGGATTATCGTCTTCGTCAATGCCGACAATGTACCATGCCCGGATGCGATTGAACGATTAGTCACACCATTCCAGGACTCGGCGGTAGGGATGACCGGCGGCCGGCCGATTCCTGTCAACGATCCTCACACGTTTATGGGATATGCTGTACATTTATTGTGGTCACTGCATCACCAAATCTCACTCCGGCAGCCAAAGATGGGAGAGTTGATTGCTTTTCGTAACTTCTTTCACCAGATCCCATCGGATTCAGCCGTGGACGAGGCCAGCATTGAGCCGCTGATACGGGGGCAGGGCTTGCGCTTGCACTATGTGCCTGAGGCCATCGTCTACAATCGCGGCCCAGAGACGGTGGCGGATTTTATCCGTCAGCGACGACGCATCTACGCCGGGCATACTTACGTCCGCAAAACGTTGGGCTATGGGGTCTCAACGATGAAGGCAACGCGCATCCTGGAACTGCTGTTGTTCTCGCCAGGCGTGAAGCGAGATTGGCGGTTTGTGCTATGGGGATCGGCCACAGTGGCGTTGGAGGCATATGCGCGCCTGTTGGGAGTCATCGACTACAATGTGCGGAAGCGCGAACACACCGTCTGGGAAGTTGTGAAGACGACAAAGGTAGCGGTCACCGTACCGTCACCGTCTACATCAACTCCTAATCATGGTGAGCCTTTGCCTCGCTAAAGGGTCGGGTCGCTCTGTGTGTGAAGCATAAGAATGCATAGGATAAAGTGAAATTTGGCTCAATGCCCTTGCTAATTCTAACTTTATTGGTTATAATGTTAGTGATCCTGGAATAGATGGACTACGTTCTGACCAGCATTGCTTGTCGGAAGGGCGGAGCGCGGAAAAGAAATAGAACTTATAGGTAAGCCAGCCTTGCAAACGGGAGAGAGAGGTGTGGATGGTAGCGGTACAGGAAACGATGATGAAAAGCACGGACTCTGATGAGGCCTGTTTGTTGGAGCAGGCAGGCGTTCCGCAGATGCTTTCGGTGGTCATTCCGGCCTACAATGAGGAAGACGGCATCGCTGCCATCGTGGAGCGAGTGCTGGCAGTGGAGCCGGCGTTAGCGAAGATCGGGCTGCAACTGGAACTGCTGGTGGTTGACGACGGCTCAAAGGACCGCACGGCAGAAATTGTGCGAGGCTATCCGGCCGTGCGTTTGCTCCAACACAGTCCCAATCGCGGCTATGGCGCGGCGCTCAAGACCGGCTTCTGCGCGGCGCACGGTGACCTGCTGGGCTTTCTCGACGCTGATGGCACTTACCCGCCGGAGTCATTTCCCGAACTATGCCAGGCGATTTTAGACGGCGCCGACGTGGTCGTTGGTTCGCGGCGCTCCGGCGCGGCAAGCGGTATGCCATTCGTGCGCAAAGTGGGTAACTTCATCTGGGCCAATCTCGTCACTGCCCTCAGCGGCAGGCCGGTCGTCGATCCGGCGAGTGGTATGCGTGTGTTTCGTCGTGAAACGCTGCCCCGGCTTTATCCGCTGCCCGATGGACTGAACTTCACGCCGGTGATGAGCACTCGTGCTGTGCATGAGGGGCTGAAGTTCGCCGAAATCCCGATGCCCTATGAGGAGCGAGCAGGCCGTTCCAAGCTCAGCGTGGTGCGCGATGGTATGCGATTTTTGCAAACCATCATCTGGACGGCGCTGACTTACAATCCTGCCCGTCCGCTTGGCGGTGTGGGTTTTGGGTTGTTTTGTGTTGGAGTGCTCATTGCCCTGGTACTGGTGATTCTGCGGTTGAGCGGCGTGAATCAACTGGGGCCTTGGGGCGTGACCGGGGTTTTTGCCGCGATGATTTTTGGTCTGGTGGGCTTCAGTTTGTTCGCCCTCGGCGCGACCTTCAATTACCTGGTGGCTTTGTTCAACAAGGACGTGGTGCAGAGGGGATTGTTTGGCAAGCCGATCTTCGACCCGCCCCTGGATCGCTCTTTTGGGTGGATGGGCCTCGCTGCTATGTTGGGTGGTTTCGTGATGGGCGTCGTTAGCCTGACTTTGGGCTTGAGCGGCTGGGACATCACGCGGCTGTGGCTCTATCTGACGGCCGGCGCGATGCTCGTGCTGATGGGCATGCAACTGGTGATCTTCTGGGTGATTATGCGTGTCCTGGACGAATTGAGCCAACGTGAAATTCTTATTGGCGCCGATATGGATCGCGATTATATATCCTGAATGTGTGGGCATGACAACATCATCAAGGCAAATAAAAGGTGAGATTTTGTGGTTCAACAAAGAATTGTAGCCCCCAATTTTCCGAATACCGACGCGCTGCTCTACGAAGAACTCGCCAAACGCCCGCCAAGCGCCGTCGACGTTCTGCTCGTCAATCCGCCGGCGCCCGATGGCGGAATATGGATTCGCAGCCAACACCGGGTGGGGCGACGCTCGCGCGAGGGCATGATCTGGCCACAGGTGGACCTGGCGCAGATGGCGGCGCTCTTCCCTGATTTTCGCGTCGAGGTGGTTGACGCGATGCCTGAGCGGATGTCCTGGGCCGAGTTCGAGCGGCTGCTGGACGAGAAACGGCCGCGCTACTACGTTACTCAGGTGACCGCGCCCACGTTGCAAAACGATATGTACGGCGCCTTCCTGGCAAAAGCGCGCGGCGCAGTCACTATGGCTTTTGGTACCCACGTGACGCCGATGCCCGCCTCGACGATGTCGGCTTATCCGGCCCTGGATTACGTGCTGAGAGGTGAGCCAGAGCTGACCCTGCGCGAGCTTGTCGATGTGTCGGAGAGGATGCGGAACGGGGCAGCCGTGCAGGGCAATAGCCGTGCAGGAGATGATGCCTGGTGGCCTACCGTTGAACCAGATTTCGCTTTGCGGCTGAAGCGTTTGTTCACCACACACGATCCCGACTGGCGGCCTCTCTGGCGTGAGGCCCATTTCACGGACGGCAACATACCACTCGCCAGAATCAAAGGTCTTGTCTGGCGCAGTGCATCTGAGGTGGTCATCAACCCGCCGCGCCCCTATATCGCCAATCTCGACGACCTGCCATTGCCGCGCCACGATCTGCTGCCCCTCAAGGCCTATCGCGCGCCGTTGGTCGGCGGGCCGTATGCCTTCACCGTCCCCAGTCGAGGTTGTCCGGCCGCGTGCCGTTTCTGTATCAAGCATGTCACTTACGGCGCGTCGGTGCGATTTCGTTCTCCAGAGAATGTGCTTGATGAGCTTGAACTATTGGTGAACCTGGGCGTGCGCAAGATTCACATGTACGCCGACTTGTTTACCGTCAACCGCGAACACGTGATGGGCATCTGCGAAGGCATCCTCGAACGAAAATTGCCCGTCCGCTGGACGTGCAACAGCCGGGTGGATTTCGTCGATCTGGAGTTGTTGCAACAGATGCGGCGCGCCGGTTGCTGGATGATCTCCTGGGGGATCGAGTCCGGCGAGCCGGAGATGCTCAAGCGGATGAACAAGGGCATCACGCCGGAGAAGGTAGAGAAAGCCCTGGGCTGGGCCAAAGAAGCCGGCATTATGAACTGGGGGTACTTCATTATCGGCTTGCCCGGCGAGACCGAGGCCAGTATCCGCAAGTCGATTGATTTTGCCAAGCGTTTACCCCTCGACCTGATCCTCTTTCATATCGCGGCGCCGCATCCCGGCACGCCTTTCTTCTTCGAAGTGGTGGAGAACGGCTGGTTCCGCCCCGGTACGCGGTGGGAAGATGTGGATATGGACCGTTCCACGGTATTGGATTACCCCAATCTCAAGGCCGAAGACCTGGAACGATGGGCCAAGCGCGCCTTCCGCGAGTGGGCTTTCCGTCCCAAGCCGATGTTGACCTATCTCAAACTTTTGCTTGGCGACCTGGGCCTTATCCCTGCAGCGGTGCGTATTGGGTTGGAAACGTTGGGCTGGAAGTAGGCGAGAAGGCGTGTGAGCGAGCTAGCCTCCACGACCCCGAAGGTACGACTGCGTGCTCTGTTTCCGTACATTGAGGTGGGATGCGCGTTGCTTGCCGGCGCGTTTTGGTATTCGCAGGGCGGCGCAGTCTGGTACGGGAGCGATTGGCCCGGTCCCTGGGCTATGCTCTTGCTGCTCCTGATGTGGGGCCTTTACGGGTATCGTACCGGCTTCTCAGGGCGTTTCTCCCTTGGCGTAGTCGAGCCCTTTGACATCCTGCTGGCGCTCTTTGTGCTCTCGGCGCTGGTGGGGACGCAGACGGCCTACGCGCCCGGACCGGCATGGGCCAAGTTCTGGCTTGTCGTGGGCGCTTGGGGTCTCTATTATGCCGTGGTTCACCAACCGGACCTTGCGCATCTTTACGGCGTGTTGACTGTCGGGGGACTGTTTGGTGTGGCGCTCACGGTCTATTTCTTTTTGACCAACGATTGGAGCGCCCATCCGCTTAAAGTGCCCGTGCTGGTGGCGTTGGGAGAATCAATCTCAGCGCTGCTACCACGGTCATCGGCGGAGGCGACTAACCCCAACATCATCGGGGGGCTGCTGGCGGTGACGTTGCCTTTTTACGTGCCGTTGATGCGACTGGCGCAGAAAGAGACGTCCCTGCGTTTGCCCAACTGGTTGCGGCGCGCGCTTCCCTTTCTCCGGGCGGCGGCGGCGGGCATTGTTTTGCTCGGCCTGCTGGTGACGACCACGCGGGGCGCCTGGTTTGCCACGTTGGTGGGTTTCGCGCTCTGGGGGGTGTGGAGGGGACTGGGGCAACGCTTTACAGACGCGGTGCGCTGGCGGTGGATCGTGGGGCTGCTTGTACTCGGCGCGGCGCTGACAGGAATTGTGGCTTACGTTATGCTCGCTTACGGTCTGCCCGGCGCGGGGGCGTTGACCGGCCGGTTGGGGTTGTTGGCGGACTCGCTGCCGTTGGCGTGGGATTACGTGCTCACGGGTTCGGGGCTGGGAACGTTCCAGATGAATTTCTCCATCTACACCCTGCTCATCCACGTGGGTTACATTATCAACAGCCACAATGTGTTCGTGGATTTGCTTGTTGAGCAAGGCATCGTAGGACTGAGCGTTTATCTGGGCCTGGTGTTGTGCTGTATTTGGCGGGGCGTGCGGGCGTTGCGGCGCGCGACCTGGCAGCAGGCTTGGATTATCGAAGCGGGACTGGTGTCACTCGCAGCGATTCTCATCCACGGGCAGGTGGAGGATGTGCTCTACGGAAGCCAGTGGTTGCTGCTCTTCTTCGTGCCTTTTGCCCTGATAGCGTGGGGAAGCGCGCCGGTAGATATGCCGAAGGTGACACATCATCGTCAAGCGCGGTGGTGGGTGGCAGGCGCTCTGGGTCTGCTGCTGGTTGTAGGTGTCGCGTTCTGGCGTCCCCTGTTGGCGCAAGGCTATGCCAGTCTGGGTGCGATGCAGCAGGCGCGGATTGAATTGGCGCGTTACGAGTTTAGGAAGACGCCCGGCTTCATCATGGATTCTGTGCGGCAAGAGGAAGATTTGGCAGTGAGTATGGCGCTCTTCCAACACGCTATCGCTCTTGACGCGGGAAACGCGACGGCGCGGCAGCGGTTGGCGGGTATTCACCTTTCGCGGGGTGAATACGATGCGGCTTTTCTCCATGTAGAAGCTGCCTGGGAAGCGGGTTGTCGTGATCCTGTGACGCGGTTACTGCGGGGCGATGCATTGGTTGCTTTGGGGCATGTCGAGGAGGCTGCCGAAGTCGTCACCGGGCTCACGTGGGCGCAAGTGCGTTTGGAAGGTCAGGCATGGGATCGTTATTGGGTTAACGACGACTTCGCGCGGGCCGCTTATGCCTGGCGTACGATTGCGTTAATGCAACCGGGGGGTGCGGAGTACGCTCTGCAGAGAGCACAGGAGGCTGAACGGCGAGCGATGCAGCAGCCATAGGTGAAATAAAACCTCAACGTCCTACATCTGGTATAATTGGAGCAGTGACGGTGAGAGGAGAACCACTATGGTTGCGGTGGACGAAGAAGTGTGGTCAGAGGGGGAAAACAAGAAATCGCAGTTGCGCCGCAACTGGTACGCTTTGTATACCAAACCGCACAAAGAATATCTAGTGCAAGAAGTGCTTCACCATAACGGCGTGGAGACCTATCTCCCCCAGATTGCTGTGGTTGTGCGACGGCGTGACCGTCGTAGTATGAAGCCTTTCTTGCCACAGTACCTCTTCGCCTATTTCGATCCGGACGAACAGCGTTTTGCCGACGTGTGTTGGACTCCCGGATTACGGCGTATCGTTTCCGCTGGCGGACGCCCGGTCGTTGTACCGGACGAGGTCGTGATGTACCTTCGCCGTCGACTCGAGACTATGCAGACGACGGATGGACTCGATGCGCCGTTCAAGAAAGGCGAGGTCTTACGTATTGCTCGGGGTCCCTTGGAGGGATTGGAAGCTATTTTTGATCAACAAATCACGCCCAAAGGCCGGGTATTGGTCTTTCTGAACGTGATGAGTCGTTTGGTCAAGACGGAACTGGATTTGGAGGACCTTATTTGAACAACGTTAGACGGGTGAGTATTGCGTGGGTGATGATCTGCCTTTTATTTTTGACTGGACACAAGGCGGGTTTTGCCCAGGCAGATGACGCGTTGTGGTCGGAGCCGGTGAACCTCTCGTACTCCGGCGCAGCGGAAACTCCCCTATTGGTGGTAGGTCCTGAGCAACAAACACAGGTCTTTTGGTGGGACCGCTTCGATGGGTTGACGACATCCTATGCGGTTGATGACGATTGGTCCGATCCAATATCAGCACCTATCCAGATGATCGAGATTGAGGGCGAAGGAGTAAGCGCTCGTGTGGTCACTTCGACCATTTCCGCTATGCCATACATTGTGGGGGTAGGTGATACAGCGTTTGCTCTATGGCGCGGCGCGGTGGATCTGGATACTGGATTGAGCCCACTCCTCTACAGCCGTCTTCGCCTGGGCACAGTGGTCTGGACAGCGTCCGAGGTGCTGGCGGAATCGGCCACGGCGTGGGAAATGACGGGTGATTCTCAGGGCGTTCTACACCTGGTTTACTGTCAGACGCAGCAAGCGGGGGCGTTTCCGGCGGGTATCTACCACATGCGTTCCACTGATGGGGGTGCTACCTGGTCAGCGCCGATAGCGCTGTATGCTTCGCTCTACGTTCGGCTTTGGACGGCGGATACGGTGCACTTATCTATTGCTGCCGATGGGCTAGGCCATGTTCTCGTGGGGTGGGATGATCCTCGCCAAGAATCGGCCTTCTACGTTCTCTCGACTGACACCGGCATCTCTTGGAGTGAGCCTCACCCGGTGCAGGACGGGGAGATAGTGGGACTGCATCCTCGTTTTATTGTCCTGCCGTCATCCTCGAGCGGCGGAGAACGACCTGGGCTTATGATGTTATGGGAGCAAGAAGGCGGTGTAGCATCCACGTGTGTTTTGCTGCAACAGCGTTCTGACAACGGCGGGACGACCTGGTCCGCAGCATCGCGGGTTTTCGAGGACCTGACGTCGTGTCCAGTGCGGATTGCGACGGCGCAGACGACAACGGGCCTGGTGCTTTTGATGCGTGAAGAAGGCGCCGAATATCTGTTGGCAGCCGCCTGGGATGGGGAGCAATGGTCGGCAGTCAAACAATTGAGCTTTAGCTTTGAGAATCCCCAGACCAGTGAAATGACTTACCTGCAATCCCTTCAAGCCGATGTGATGCTTGATAATGCATTGGTGGTGGTTGGTCAAGGACAGGATGGTGACATCTGGGCATTGCAGGGACAGGTTGATACAATGGAATGGGCATTCGCAGCACCTTCGCCGTGGTCCAGCCCGGCGATTATCTTTGAAGGCGAGATTACCCCTGGCTTTTTAGCGGTCGCGACGGATACTGAGGGAAACGTCCACGTGATGTGGTCTGCATCACCTTCTGAAGGCCAGTCTGGCTCAGTGCTGTACTACAGCCGTTGGGATGAAACTTCCTGGGGCCGGCCGGTGGCAGTTTTAGGTGCGGATGAGGGAATAGCCCGGTCGCCAGTCTTAGTCTTTGCTGATCCGTTTCTCCATGCCGTTTGGAGTGGCGGCCCAACAGATACGGTGTTTTATAGCCGGTCTTATCCTGACGACGCATTTTCGGCCAGTGGCTGGAGCCAGCAGAGACTTTCCAATGAGACCGCTGTTGGGGGCGCTCTGGCGATGACTGTTGACTTGCTGGGCCAATTGCACATTGTTTACGCTGTGCCTTTTAATGAGGGACGTGGAATCTACTACACTCACTCCGACGATAGTGGGGAATCGTGGCAGGATGCTGTTCAACTTTTCGATGCAGTTGCTAAGGGGTGGTCTAGCGTCGACCACCCTGGCGTGACTGTAGACGAACGTGGTGTAATCCATGTAGTCTGGGTACGCGCGTCGCTGCCGGGTTACGGATTGCCCCAGGGCGTGTATTATGCACAATCGGTGGATCACGGTGAGACATGGACGGATGCTGTCCTTCTCGCAGATGGGGCTTACGATTGGCCACAAGTGGCAGCGACCCTAACCGGACAGGTCGTTGTCACGTGGAAAGATCTGGTGCGCAACGCTGTCGAATATCGCGACTCCGGTGATTATGGATCGACCTGGGGGTATGTTTCCCAGATTCCTGGTTTGCAAGCGATTGAGGGACGCACAGTTCTGGTTCAAGATCGTACAGGCCGACTACATATCACTGCGCTTAGGGCGCGAGTAGACCCTGGTGCGATAGTGCATCATCTCATATATACTGATGGGCAATGGTCTAGTCTGGATTCAGTTGAGCTGGAAGGCGTTTATACGCCTGTCGGCGGCGCGGTTCCTGCAGTGAACGGCGAATTAGGATTGATCGACGTGGTAGGTTTGGGGAGTCGGCGTGATGATGACGGGCTATTGCCGGTTATCTGGCATACGCGCCGCACCATTGAAAGCCGGACAGCATCTGAAGCGGATTTTGCGCCTGCGCCAACGTCAACGCCTACGCCTGGACCAACGCCGCTTCCAACACCGACCCCGCGCCCGGTGGTGGACCCATATCCGCCGCAACGGTCGGCGCCGGTGTTGTCACTCGGGCCACTATCCCTGCCGATGTTAGCTTTTGGTGGGATTGGGATTGCACTCTTACTGGTCGTTGGATTGGTGCTCATCAAGGCAATAAAGCGTTAGGGGCACAAAGCCGTATTCCGGTTTTCGAAAAACAATCAAAATATATGGGAGAGATCGATGTCTACCACCCTGTCAATAGAAACGCAAATTCGAAACTACATTCTGGAGAACTTCCTTTACACCAGTGACCAGGGAAAGCTCAAAAACACTGATTCTTTTCTCGAAGATGGGATTGTGGATTCCACCGGCATCCTGGAACTGTTGATGTTTGTGGAGGAGACCTTTGGTATCAAGGTGGAGGATGAGGAAGTCATCCCCGATAACTTTGACTCCGTGGAGCGCCTGACGCGCTATATCTGTATGAAGAAGGGCATCTGATGTTAGTGCAGGAATTCCTGGAGAACAGCGCCAGACAGACCCCCGACAAGGTAGCCTTGATATGCGCTGGACGACGATTGACCTATCGAGAAGTCGATGAGGACGCCAATCGCGTCGCCAATGGGCTCCTGGCCGCCGGTGTGCAACGGGGGGATCGCGTGGCCGTCTGGTTGCCCAATTCCGTCGAAGCAGTGTTGGCGATTTTCGGCATCCTCAAAGCCGGCGCCACTTTCGTTGTGGTCAATACCACGACCAAGCCGGATAAACTCGCCTACGTCCTCAACAATTGCCAGGCGAAGGCTCTCTTCGCGCCAGGACGGCAGGCTGAAACGGTTGTCGAGGTGATGGCTTCTGTGCCCTCATTGACGCTTGGCGTGCTTTGCGAGCAGGAGATTGACGCTGTGCCTTACAGCAACGTGCACTCGTTCCCCGCGCTGTTAGCCGCGGCCTCACCGGAGCGCCCGGCATGTCTGTGCATCGACGTTGATCTAGCTTGCCTGATTTATACCTCTGGCAGCACCGGCGATCCGAAAGGGGTGATGTCCACGCACGCCAACGTTGCGTTTGCCGCCTCCTCGATTATAACCTATCTGGAAAATGTACCGGATGACATCGTTATCAATGTGCTGCCGCTCTCCTTCGACTATGGGCTGTATCAACTGTTGATGACCTTCGAGTTTGGCGGCACGCTGGTGCTGGAGCGTTCCTTTGCCTACCCGGCGGCGACCCTCAAACGAATAGAAGAGGAACGTGTGACCGGGTTGCCCGGCGTGCCCACGCTCTTTGCTATGCTCTTGCAGATGGACCTCAGCCGGTTCGATCTGTCATCGTTGCGCTATGTGACGAATACTGCGGCGGCTCTACCAGTCGAGCACATCCGGCGATTGCGCGACGCTTTTCCCTGGGCCAAACTCTACTCGATGTACGGGTTGACGGAGTGCAAGCGCACGCTCTATTTGCCGCCCGAAGAACTTGACCGCCGTCCCGGTTCGGTGGGGATCGCCGTTCCCGGAACCGAAGTATGGATCGAGGATGAAGCCGGGCGGCGACTAGGCCCGGGCGAGACGGGCGAGTTGGTGGTACGTGGTTCGCACGTGATGCAGGGCTACTGGCAAGACGAAGCTGCCACCGCCAAGTGTTACCGGACAGGACGTTATCCCGCCGAGCGGATGCTCTACACCGGCGATCTCTTCAGGATGGATGAAGAGGGCTTCCTCTACTTTGTGGCGCGCAAGGATGACATTATTAAGACTCGTGGCGAGAAAGTTGCGCCCAAGGAAGTAGAAAGCGTGCTCTACCGCTTGCCGGGAGTCGTGGAAGCGGCGGTCATCGGCGTGCCGGATGCATTGTTGGGCGAGGTGGTCAAGGCGTTTGTGGTCTGTGCACCGGACGCCAATCTCACCGAACGGGATGTGCTCCGCCATTGCGCGCAGCATCTGGAGGACTTCGCCGTACCGAAACAGGTTGAGTTCCGCGCGTCTTTCCCCAAAACGGAATCGGGCAAGATTCAAAAACGCGCTTTGCAGTGAGGACGTATGTGCGGTATTGTGGGCTGTCTTGATTGGAGTGGGGCGCATCGACCCGATGTGGGCCTTTTGCGCCGTATGCTTACCACTATCCGTCACCGTGGCCCTGATGAGTTCGGCCTCTACGTGGATGATAAACTGGGGATGGGAAGCGCGCGCCTCAGCATCATCGACCTGAGCACCGGGCAACAGCCGATCTGCAACGAGGATCGGTCGCTGTGGATCGTGTTCAACGGTGAAATCTTCAATTACGTTGAACTGCGCGCCGAGCTTATCCAACGTGGGCACCGTTTCTCAACGCAGAGCGACACCGAGGTGATTCTGCATCTCTACGAAGAACTTGGACCGGCATGCCTCGAACACTTCAACGGCCAGTTCGCCATCGCAATCTGGGATACCAGGCAAGAGACGTTGTTCCTGGCGCGCGACCGGTTGGGAATCCGCCCCATTTTCTACGCGGCTTTGCCCCAAGGTCTGATCTTCGGATCAGAAATCAAGGCTATTCTGTTGGACGAGCGGATGCAAGCCCGGTTAGACCCGTATGCGTTGGCCCAGACCTTTACCTTCTGGGCGCCCCTCGCGCCGCGCACCGTCTTCCAGGGCATCGAGGAACTCCAGCCGGGTCATTATATGCAGGTGACCCGAACCGGCCGCACCATCGTCCGTTATTGGAGAATCCAATTTCCGCCTGCGGGTGAAGAGACCCCTATGTCAGAGACGGAGGCGGCGGAACAATTACGAGAGCTACTGTCTGATGCAACGCGCCTGCGGCTTCGCGCCGATGTTAGCGTGGGTAGCTATCTGAGCGGCGGCCTCGACTCCACGTATATTGCCGGTCTGATCCGCGAGTATACGCCGGAATCGCTCTGTACCTTCTCGATTGGCTTTGCGAACGCCGCCTACGATGAGAGCAAATATCAAGAGCTGGCGACGGCGTTCCTGGGAACCGATCATCGCAAGACCTATTGCGAGGATGCCGACATTGGCCGGGTGCTTCCCGAGGTTATCTGGCACACCGAAGTTCCCATTTTGCGAACTTCGCCCGTACCGATGTATTTGCTTTCCAGGCTGGTGCGGGCTAACAATATCAAGGTTGTGCTGACAGGGGAAGGCTCCGACGAATTCCTCGGCGGCTACGACATCTACAAGGAAGACAAGATCAGGCGTTTTTGGGCGCGAGACCCCGAGTCCACGCTGCGCCCGCTGCTGTTGCGCCGTTTGTATCCTTACATTGCCAACGTGACGCGCGGCGGAGACGCCTATCTGGCGGCGTTTTTCGGCAAGGGATTGACGGAGACGGATCGCCCGGCTTACTCGCACCTGATGCGCTGGAACAGCACGGCTCGGATGCGGAATTTTCTTTCCGCAGATTTCCGGCTCGACGCGTATGATCCGGTGGACGAGGTACTGGCGCGCTTTGATGGGATGTTGGCGGGCCTCAGTCCGTTGGCGCAGGCGCAGCTCCTCGAAGTCACGACCTTTATGTCCGCCTACTTACTTTCTTCCCAGGGCGACCGGGTGATGTCCGCCAATTCGGTTGAGGGGCGGTTTCCCTTTCTGGATTATCGTGTGGTTGAGTTTGCCGGGCGGCTGCCGCCACAGCTCAAAATGCGGGGGTTGCGCGAGAAGCACATCCTCAAGGAAAGCGCTGCCGGTTTCTTACCGCCGGAGATCGTCAAGCGTTATAAACAACCCTATCGGGCGCCAATCCACAAAGCGTTCCTCGCGCAGCCATTGGACTATGTAACGAATTTGCTGTCCCCTGAAGGTATCGCAAGAAGTGGCGTGTTTGCACCCGGTCCGATTGCTCATCTGCTCCGTAAATATGAAGCACGGGGCGAATTCAGCGAGTTTGAGGATATGGCGCTGGTGGGGGTGCTGTCTACCCAATTGCTTCATCACGAGTTTGTTGAGAATTTCGACCGGTCGCTACCGGAAATCGAACCGGTGCGCATCTGTCGCAAAGGCGTTGGCGACTATCGCTGGGTTGGAGGCTGAGGAAGAAAAATGGATTTCCACAAAGATGTTCTCAAAATCAATCCCCAAGTCATGACCGAAACGTTGGTTCAGCAGTTGCAACGCGACGTCCGGCAAAAGCTGCGTCGTTCTGGTGCTGTGGTGGGAATCAGCGGGGGAGTGGATTCATCGGTCGTTTTGGCCTTGTGTGTCAGAGCGTTTGGGGCAAAACGCGTGGTTGGCGTCATGATGCCGGAGAAGGACTCTAGTGTGAGTAGTCTCACCCGGGCGCGCCTGGTCGCCTCTCAGTTTGGTGTGGAAACAGTCGTTGAGGATATGACCGGCGCTCTGGTGGGCTTTGGGTGTTATGAGCGCCGTGATGCTGCGATCAAGCGCGTCTTCCCGGAATACGACCTAAGCTATAAGGCAAAAATTTCGCTGCCTCCCGATGTCCTCAACAGTGACGCGCTCAATGTGTTTAATCTGACGATTATCAGCCCCGAAGGCGAGGAACAGTCCAAACGTCTGGAGGTGCGGGAGCTTTTGCAGATCGTCGCTGCGTCCAATTTTAAGCAACGCAGTCGGATGGCGATGCTGTACTATCACGCCGAGTCGCGGAATTATGCGGTCATTGGCACACCTAACAAAAACGAACACGATCAGGGGTTCTTCGTCAAGTGGGGCGATGGTGGGTATGATGTGGCGCCGATTCGTCATTTGTACAAGACGCAAGTGTATCAATTAGCGGCCTATCTCGGTGTTCCGCAAGAGATTTGCGAGGCGACACCGACGACCGATACATACAGCGCGCATAGTTCGCAAGAGGAGTTTTTCTTCCGACTTCCCTTTTCGGTTATGGATGTGCTGATGTACGCCCAGGAGCACGGCGTCGCTGCTGAAGTGGCGGCCCAAGTGATGGGGCTGACTGAAGTGCAGGTGCAACGGGCCTACGCCGACTTTGCGCGAAAGCGTCGTACGACTCAGTACCTACGTACGTTGCCCATCGAATATGGGGGCGAAGGTGGATAGCGCGCGTTAGCAGCCCGCTCACGGCGTGCTTCCCGGAAGCGATACTTCGAGGTGGTATGGACAAGGACAGTTCAAATACAGGTCATGCAAAGACAATTCGCGTCGTAGCGATTGCTCTGATCTTGATGCTCGTCGTGCTACAAGGATTCCGCCTGTTGACCGGGCGCGGCCTCGGTGTGAGGCTATGGCGCATCAAACATCTGGCCCTGGCTATCCTTGATCACCAATCGGTCACCCACTTGAATCACGGCGCCTACACCAACGTTATCTTCCTCCATCACTCTACCGGAGGCAATCTCATCAATCAGGGAGGGGTAAGGGAGCGTTTTACCGAAGCAGGATTTGATTTCTGGGATCATCATTACAATCAGACCGGACTGAGTCGGCCTGATGGGAGTAGCGCCGGGTATAACTATCGAATTCCAGGTGATAATACCGATCCCGATGGTCTAGCGAATATTTTCGCCCAGCCGGTTTACGCGCTCCCGCTCAATGCGTTGAGCGGGTTGCTCCAACACGAAGTCATTGTTTTCAAGTCTTGCTTTCCGGCGAGCAATATTGTCAGTGATGAACAACTGGAGCAGGATAAGGTTTGGTACCTGGGGATGCGCGACGTGATGGACGCCCACCCAGATCGCGTCTTTGTGGTGATGTCGCCGCCGCCCTTGAATCCGGCCGCAACGACGCCTGAGGCGGCTGCACGGGCGCGCGCCTTCGCGGACTGGTTGACCTCCGATGAGTATCTCGAGGGGCATCCGAATGTCTTTGCTTTCGACTTTTTCGATCAGTTGGCGGAGGACGATCCGTCCAGCTCGGAGGTCAACATGCTCCGGGCGGAATACAGGCTAGAGGGAGAAGACTCGCACCCAAATCAGGTGGCGAATGTGACCGTGGGGCCAATCTTTGCGAAGGCGGTGATGGACGCTGCGTTGAACTATCGGGAGACAGGGACAACGCGACCATAAGGCGACAATGCTCAAAGCGCTTGTCGAGGATGTGCTATTTTGTGAAAGTGAGGTAGAAAAAGATGGTTAAGCGAATTTCGAGGCGACAATTGCTGGCTGTCCTGGCAGCAACGGCAGCCAAGTTCGGATTGAGCACGTTGACGGGATGTGCGCCGTCGGTGGGGCGCGCCGAGGACGGCCTTGAACCGCGCGCGTATCTTCCCTTGGTTATGGGTGGGGAGGGTGCGTCCACACCTGAGGTAACTCCGACGGGCAGTGCAGTCATCCCCACCCACACCCCCACCGCGACGCCGACCCGCACCGCGACGCCCACCGTCACGCCGACGCCCACCGTCACGCCGACGCCCACCGTCACGCCGACGCCGGGGACGGTCACGCCGCCTCCGCCCGCCAGGGTCGTTCACGTCCACGACACGGACGCGACTGCCTGGAGCGGTCAGACGGATTTTTGGAATTATGTCGATCAAGACGTGGTGCATGGGATGGTAGACCAGGGCTTGATGAGTCTGACCGGGACGTCCTCTGTGGCGAGCGCCTGGCAGGCGTTGCTGCCTAACTATCAACCGGGACAAGGCATTGCTATCAAGATCAACCTCAACAATGCTTTTCAGTGCAACGATGCCGACAACCAGATTGACGCTTTGATGCAGCCGGTTAACAGTGTTGTGCGCGGGCTGAAACAGATGGGCGTGTTGGAAACAGACATCTGGGTTTACGACGCCAAACGGGCCATACCCAACCGGCTTACGGCCGCCAGCCAGTATGCCGACGTACAGTTCTACGGCAGAGTGGCGTGCGGCTACCAATACGCGACGTTCGACAGCAATGACCCAAACGCCTATGTCACCTTCTCCCCGCCCGCCGGCGTTCCATTACCATCGCCTGTCAAGCTCACCGATGTCTTGATCCAGGCAACGTATCTGATCAATATGCCGATTATGAAGACGCATGCTGCTACAGGCATCAGCTTGTCGTTCAAGAACCATCTCGGGAGCGTAGATGAACCTGCTACGTTTCACCCCTATGCGAGTTTGAATGGAGAATACTTCCGTAGCGACTACAGTACCTTGGTTGACCTGTATCGAAACCCCCACATCGCAAGCAAGACGATTCTGACCATAGGTGACGGCCTGTTTGCGGCCAAGGACAACAACACTGCGCCACCTTCAGCCTGGCAAACTTTCGGCAACCAGGTACCGAACAGCCTCTTTTTTGCCGCCGATCCGGTAGCCATCGACTGCGTGATGTGCGATTTCCTGGCGGCAGAAGTCACCGTTCCTGCTGCCGCCGATGATTATCTTCTTGTGGCCAGCGGTGCCGGTCTGGGTACTTTTGAACGCGGTGATCCTTGGGGCAGTGGCTACAGTCTGATAGACTATGTTAAGATTGAGCTTTAGAGCAGAGGAGTGGCTACACGTGTATCCCATGAGGGCAGAAGAGTGATAAGAGGACTCGGCCGGGCAAAACGAATCCTGCGTCATGTGAAGAGGCAATTCAAACCGGCAGCGGTGATCTTGATGTATCATCGTGTTGCCGATGTCCCTGTTGATCCTCGAGGGACGGCAATATCGCCAGAAAACTTTGCCCAACACTTGGACTATGTCCGCCGCACGTGTCAGCCTATGCGCCTCCTTGATCTGGTTGAGGCCTTGCAGACGCGTTCATTACCTCGTCGGGCGGTGGCCATCACTTTCGACGACGGACATGTTAGCATCTCTCAGAAAGCCCGTCCGCTACTGGCGTCCGTACAGATTCCGGCGACAGCATTCATCGTCACTGCGACCATTGATAATACTCGCGGTTTTTGGTGGGATGAACTGGATCGAGTGCTACTGTTCCCCAAAAACGTCCCGGACTACCTGGATTTATTGGCTGGCGCCGAGAGAATTACACCTTCCGATGCATCGTTGCGAGATACAGAACTGGGACATCGCAGCTTTCAAGCGGCACTTGGAATGGCTCTTTGTTTCCTGATGGGAAATCA
>DYKY01000057.1:0-4923 GCA_020722365.1 Thermoflexus sp. | reverse complement strand
ATCGCAGCTTTCAAGCGGCACTTGGAATGGCTCTTTGTTTCCTGATGGGAAATCAATGTCGTGTATGTTGCTGCTCGACTATATCAGAATTCAGAGGCAAGCGAGACCATGACTAAGCGTCTGTTCCTTCTTAACGGCATAAGTATCCTAGCCGTAGTCGCTTCACACGCTGCCGGTTGGGCATTCATTGCGATGTACTACTGGGCGGATCGCTATCTCCCAATTGTCCCGCCCACTTACGATCCGGCAGACACTGTGCCCTACTACGTTTTGCTGGTATTTCGCAGTTGGTGTTCTTTTGCCGTGCCTGTCTTTCTGTTTACCTCAGGCTTCTTTACTGCTTATGGCGCTCGGAGCAGTGCGTTTGTCTTGAGTTACAAAACAATACTGGCAAGGCTCAAGGTGCTACTTATCCCGTTTCTTGTCTGGTCAATCATGCTCTTTGTTGGAGATGCTCTTCAAGGTAAAGTTTATCGTCCAATTGAGTATTTGACCCGACTTGTCCTCGGAGAAGCTCACCCAGCCTACTTTTATATCCCTCTCCTTTGTCAGTTCTATCTGCTCGCCCCTCTGGTGATTCCTTTCGCTAGGACTAGACCGGCGAGGCTTCTCCTCGCCTCAGCCGTCCTTCAACTGGGCGCTCTCATCCTGCGCTATCTGTACCTTTTCGTGTGGGAAGTTCCGGCTTTGCTGACCGCAACGGATCTGCTGTTCCCCCTGTATGCAGTGCCGTTTTCACTGGGCATTGTGTGGGGATTCCATCTCCAGCAGTTCAAGCAAAGGCTGGCTAAGGCTAAATGGGGCCTGCTTGTCGCCTTGGCTGTCCTGGCTGTGTTGACCGTGCTCGAGTCTGAGTCGATTTTCCGCTTGACTGGCGTCCGATGGGGGGCTGGACCTGGTCTTCTGTCTACCAGCCTATACTCAATCGTGTTCCTTCTCTGTTATCTCGCTTTTGATTCCATTTCTGTCCCGTTTCCCAAGCTGTTTTACAAACTAGGAACCGTGACGTACGGTTTATACCTTTTACATCCTCCGCTGCTGGAGTTCTTTGCCCGAGCCACGCAGAGATTTGCGCCAAACGTATTGACCTGTCCAGTTGGTTTCCAGATCATGCTTGCGGCTGCAGCAATCGGGGTCGCTCTCTTGTTTATGGGTTTAATCTCCAAATCACCTATTCGTAAGGCGTATCGTTATCTTTTTGGCTAAACTGGAGTGGTCCCCAATGAATTGTGCTACCAACCCGCGTTCAGCTTCTGCTCTCGTTTTGCGAACGAGTGGCCTGCTTGTCATGCTTTTACTCCTGTCTTTCTATGGAGAGAGTCCTGCTGTTGCTCAGTCTGGACCGATCGTTTGGTCTCCGCACACTAACCTATCAAACAGTCCCCAGGCTTCTGCACACCCGGCGATTGTGGCTGACGACTACGGTCTTGTCCACGTCTTCTGGAGTGAAGAAGTAGGCGGTAAGCCGGTGACACCGGGGGAAGGCATTCGCAACACCGGGAATAGCATTTTCTACACGCGCTGGGATGGACAATCCTGGTCTGCGCCCTTAGATATCCTGTTTGTACCTCATGAGGTCCGGGCCGAGTGGCCGGTGGCGACGATCGATGCTGAGAACAAGCTGCATGTTCTGTGGGAATCCTATACAACCGTATACTACTCCAGCGCTCCATCTTGGGATGCCGATTCAGCGCAAAACTGGTCACAGCCTCTACTGCTGACCGCGAGCAGCAACTCGACTCCATGGGGGGCCGGTATAGCCGCAGATGTTCAGGGGACCTTGCACGTCGTCTATGCCGCCATTGGCGATGAGGAAGGGCTGAACTATACTCGCTCAACCGATGGCGGCGAAACTTGGGAGCTTCCCTTCAGACTATACGGCCCCTTTGCGCCGTCAGAGGAACCTCCTTCTATGGTTCAGATCGTAACGGATGAGGCCGGCAGGCTTCATGTAGTCTGGCAGAGGAATCAAGTGGAGGGTAGTGGGTATGGCGTTTACTATGCGCGCAGCACAAATGGCGGTGAGACCTGGGACGCGCCAATCCAACTTGCTGACCGCGATCCTGAGGACTTTTCAGTTGGCACCCCCTACCTTATAGCTAACGGAGCATCTGAGTTGCATTTGATTTATGTTGACGGCGCGTACACAGGGTCAAAGGGACGCTTCCACCGCATTTCAAGGGATGGCGGCGCGAGCTGGGGGGAACCGATGCTCATCATCCCTGAACTGGTGGGAATTAACGGCTACGTGATGCCGGTGCTCGACGGCGCAGGACAGATGCATCTCATCGCCAACATGCGCACCGAGGAGGAGCAGGCCGTGGGGATTTACTATGCGCGCTGGCTGGGAACGGGCTGGTCTCCGGTGACGCCCATTGACGTTTCTATTCCGCAAATTCACTATACCGCAGTGACGGTCAGGCTGGGGAACGAGCTGCACATTGTCTACAATCAGCTCCAGGGGGCTGAGATCTGGCACATCCATGGCCTTGTATCTCAACTGACGCCACAGCCCACCCTTGCACTGCCGACGCCCACACTGCCCGCCCAACCCACACAGACGGCCGCCCCTACCTTATCCGCAGTAACGCTCGATATTAAGACCGGTGCGCCGCCATCTCCTGGCGAGACGCTATCGTACCAGACCACACCGCTGGTGTTTCATCCGCTTGTCCTCGCGGTTGTGTCGGCGCTCATAATCGCTACTGGAGGGATCACGTGGAAACGACTACGCTCACGATGGTAAGGAGTGAATACGTGTGGCAAAACAGGAACCGAAACCTATGCAGCATTTGCTTACTTTAATCCGCTACCGAGATCTGTTGTGGTTGTGGGCCGCCCGTGAAGTACAGGTGCGCTATAAACAATCCTTGCTAGGCATTGCCTGGGCCATCCTTCAACCGTTGGCCCTCACAGTTATCTTTACGCTTGTTTTCTCGCAGCTTGTCCGCATCGATACACAAGGTGTGCCATATCCCATCTTTGCCTACGCCGCGTTGGTGCCCTGGACCTTCTTCGCTACCTCGCTGAGCTTTGGCACTACAAGTTTGATCACGAATATGAATCTGGTGACCAAGATTTATTTTCCTCGGGAGGTGCTGCCTTTGGCCAGCATTGGGGCTGCCTTGGTCGATTTTCTGGCGGCATCGGTGGTGTTTGTGGGAATGTTGGCCGTTTTTAACGTGTGGCCGGACCTCCACGTACTGTGGATTATTCCCTTGCTGGTTATCCAGCTTGTGCTGACGATGGGGGTAACACTGCTTGGTTCGGCAGCGATTGTGTTTTTTCGAGATATGCGTTTTGTGGTACCGTTGATCACCCAGGTATGGATGTACGCCACTCCGGTCATCTACCCGATTGAGCTTGTTCCTGAGCATCTCCGGTCATACTACTTTCTGAATCCGATGGCTGGGATTATTGACGGCTATCGCCGCGCTCTGCTCATGGGGCAAGCTCCACAGCTGGAAGCCTTGTTGTGCAGTGTGATTATTTCCTGCGTATTGCTGATATTGGGTTATGCATTTTTTAAGCGCGTTGAGCCAGTGTTTGCGGATGTGATATAGATGAATTTGCAGTCAACAGGCACCGTCGAGTTTCAACAGGTTTCAAAACGTTACCGTTTGGGGACATCGGGTACACTGCGAGGGGCTATCTCGGCACTGTTATCCAGGAATAGCTATGATAGCAACAGTCAGCAAACGCTTTGGGCTTTACGGGACGTGAGCTTCCGGGTGGAGCCTGGCGACTCGCTGGGCGTGATCGGGCCGAACGGGTCGGGCAAAACGACGACGCTCAAGCTGCTGTCCAGTGTCAGCCAACCCACGTCAGGGACCATTTCCGTCCGGGGACGCCTGGCGGCCCTGATCGAGCTGGGAGCCGGCTTTCATCCTGAACTTACCGGGCTTGAGAACGTCTACCTCAACGGAGCGATCTTGGGGCTCAGTCGGCGTGAGATCTCACATAAGCTTGATGACATCATCGAGTTCTCCGGCCTGGAACGCTTCATCAATACACCGGTCAAGCGATACTCATCGGGGATGTACGTGCGGTTGGGCTTTGCTGTGGCAGCCCATGTGGATGCGGATATACTCTTGATAGACGAAGTGCTGGCCGTGGGTGATGCGGAGTTCAGGCGCAAGTGCTCGGAACGGATGGAGGAGCTGCGTAAATCCGGCACCACCCTGATCTTGGTATCACACAACATGTACCAGATCCGGCGGCTGTGCAAGAAAACCCTGTTGCTGTTCAAAGGTGAGCCGCGTTTTCTGGGCGACACGGACGACGCTATTAACACATATGAGAGGCTCTTGCATTTCTCTGCCTCGGAGAACGTCAGTGCAGGCGCGCCGCAAATTGCCGCCGGGCATGAAACGATTTTCATTACCGAGGTCGCCCTACAGGGCCAGGCCGCGCAGCCGTTGAGTCAATTGCGCTATGACGAAGCGTTGACGGTCCGTATCCGCTATCGCGCTGCGCAGCCGATTGTGAATCCTATCGTCAAAGTGGGGTTGCTCCGCTCGGATGGAACCCCGTGCGCGATGGCAGTCTCGGCTTATCAGCCTGACTTAGCCTGGACGCTTGGGGGAGAGGGGAGCATTCTCGCGCGATTTGACCCCGTACAGTTGACGTCCGGCAAGTATTGCGCCGATGTGCGTATTGTGGATAGCACCGACACCATGTTGTTGACCGGCGCGCGCAGTGGGTGGTTTTATGTAGATGATCTGGCTTTTGGCGATGCGGCCGATCGCGGTTTCTTTATGCCCAATCTTCACTGGAGCCATATGCCTGCGAACGTGCCACCAGAGAGGATGCCCGATTCAAATTTATAGGGATAGGTGAGGTTATGCGCAGGAAAGTCAGGTACACCGGATGACCAACATCAGTGTTATCATCCCCACGTTTAACCGCGCCGAACTGGTGCAG
>DYKY01000238.1 GCA_020722365.1 Thermoflexus sp. | reverse complement strand
GTCGGCAAGACGGCGCTCGCCCTGGCGCTGGGCGAGACGTTCCCCGCCGAGGTGGTCTCCGCCGATTCGCGGCAGTTCTACCGCTTCATGGACATCGGTACGGCGAAGCCTGCACCCGACGAACGCGCGCAGATGCCGCACCACCTCATCGACATCGCCGGCCCGGACGAGACGGTGGGGTTGGCGCAGTTCTTGCATCTGGCGCGGACTGCCGTCGCCGAGATTGCCGCGCGCGGACGTCTTCCGCTCGTGGTGGGCGGCACGGGACAGTACGTCTACGCGCTCCTCGAGGGCTGGCAGACGCCGGAGGTGCCGCCGGATCCCGTTTTGCGCGCCGAGTTGGAAGCGCAGGCCGCGACCGATCCGTCCGCGCTGTGGGAGCGTCTCACCGCGCTGGACGCGGAAACCGCGACGTTCATCGATCCGCGCAACACACGGCGGGTCATCCGCGCGCTGGAAGTCTGCCTCAAGACGGGACGGCCCTTCTCCGCGCAGCGCCGCCGCGTTCCCCCACCGTATCGCGTGCTGCACCTCGGCTTGACGATGGAGCGCGCGGCCCTCTACGCCCGCGCCGACGCCCGCGTCGATGCGATGATGGCGGCAGGGCTGCTCGCTGAAGTCGAGGCGCTGCGGGCGCGCCGCTACGATTGGCATTTACCGGCGATGTCGAGCCTGGGATACGGCCAGTTCCGCCCCTACTTCGCGGGCGAGGCTACACTTACCGAGGTGGTCGAACGCATCAAGCTGGACACGCATGCCTTCATCCGCCGCCAATACGCCTGGTTCCGCTCCCGCGCCGAGGACATCCACTGGCTGGACGCAGCTCAAGATCCCATCACGCAGGCGCGCGCACTCATCTCGAAATTACAAGAGTCGCACATAGACATGTGATTTCGACAAATCCAGCGTATAATGAAGTTAAGATGAATACATCGTTTATCAGACTGGTGCAAAATACAGCCCTATTGTTATCGACTGTCCCCACATTGATCGCTATGGGCGTCACCGGAGTCCTGCGAGTCTTTCAGGGTGAGCCTGGCGTATGACCCGGCGTCTCCACGGTTGTGGTGACGAGTAACCTCGGCTTAATCTGGCGGCATGTGCGCCGGCAGCAACTGGACGAGATCAAGCTGCCCGAACTCTATCTGTTTGGTCTTGTGACGCATCTGATCATGCTGGCGCTGATGTTCACCCTGCTCCTGGAAATGGCGCTGCATACGCTCCGCAACATCGGCGTGCCTAATAGTCATTTATCCATTAGCCAGCACCTTGCTCGGCGGGTACGTCAGTTCAGCCTGGACGATCACAAGATCATACTCCGCCAACTGCTCCAGACGATCAACCCCGTAATAACACGCAAAACGTGAAGGACGCTGGATAGGCATAGCCATTCTCCTTTGCCAATAGTCTGATAGTCGGCAGTATTATTCTCATTATCAGGGCTGCCCCGAAGGTTCGGTTATTCTCCGTGGGAATCTGAAAGTCTTGAGCAAATTATTTCACATTTGGGTAAATTTACAAAATGCCATAGCCGCACACCTTCCTGGAAGCCAGATACTTCCAGGAAGGTGGCGCCAACCTCACATCACTTACGAATTTCGTAAAACCACCGGCAGGTAAATCCAGTACTGCTCTACCGCCGGCTCCTCAAACTGGATTTCAATCCCGCCCACCAGTTCACCATCGACGTACCCCTCGACGTCGATGGTCGGCACGCTGCCCGCGGCCTGCTGGATCGCGTAGATGGCTTGCGTCTCGAACAGCGCCCGTGACAGCAAGGGACACGGGATATGCACCGTCACCGTGAGAACGCCGGTACCCCATGGAGCAAGTTCCAGTGTGGGACTGGGCGTGACGGTGACCTGCCAGTCGGCAGGCACGTTGAACGTGATCAAGCCGACGTCCACCGTAGCGGTGAGCGGTGTGTCATTGTAGATCGTGACGGTGAAGACTTTGGTCTGCCCGCACGGCGGACGTTCGGTCACGTCCACGTTGCGCTGGCTACGCTGCGGCTCGTACACCCCATCCGGATCGCTGAGCCAGACCTGGATGCATTGGTGTCCGGCCTGTGTCGGCGTCCACGTCACCGTGGCCGTTTGCGTCATCTCCGGGGCGAGCATCACCGAACGGGTGTAGGGCACCATACCGGTGTGCGTGAAGGGGATGCCCATCCCGAAGTCTGCCCAACCGAACTCCAGGTCCACGGTCATTGTCACATCGCTGGCGTTTTGGATGACGGTGCTGACGAGTGAATCCACACCCACCTGCGGTGGGTAAGGCTCGACCATGATCTCGGACTCGGCGTAGCCCTTCTCGTGTGGCTTGTGGATGGGCACCGGCGGACGGTCAAGCTTGCGGAAACCGCCGATGAGTTCGCCGTTCACGAAGGCCTCCACATCCACGATGGGTTCGCCGGTCCCGAGTTCGACTTCGAGGGGCGGCGTCACAACCAGGGTAACCGTAACCGGCTGGCCCGGCACGACGTTGGGCAGCACATCCTGCGACAGCGCAACGTCCCACCCGTCTCGGTGGACACGCAGGCCCAGGTTCACCGTCACCGGTTCCGTGTACGGCCATGCGCCGACCAGGAACGTCTTCGCATGGGGCACACCCGGTCGCAGCGGCTCGCCCACGTCGATGTTGCGCTGGCTCCAGATTGGCTCGTGGCCCTCCATCTCCAGCGTCACCCGCACGCAGAAATGGCCGCCAAAGTTCGGCGGGCCGCCAAAGTTCGGCATCCAGATCACGTGACCGCGCGCCGCGCCGAACTTCGGCACGAAGACGCGAATAGAACTCGGAGTAATGTGCGTGGTGGTGAACGGCAGCCCGATGCCGAAGTGCGCGACGCTGAACGTCGCCGTCACAAAGCGATCCTGATCGGTGGGATTGAAGACTTCAACGCTGAGTCTCACCGGCTGTCCAGGGATGACAGGATACGGGTCAACGCCGATCTCCGACTCCGCGTAGACCGGGTCCTTGGGGCGGTGGACAGGCACGGGCGGGCGGAAGATTTTGCGGAAGCCGCCGATCAACTCGCCCTCAACGAAGGCTTCCACGTCCACGATGGGATCGCCATCCGCCGGCAAGTCGGCGGGCGGCGTCACCGTCAGCGTGACGACCCGCGTCTGCCCAGGTGGTACGTTCGGCAGCACGTCCTGCGACAGTTCCAGCCCCCAATCGGGGAAGTGCGGAATCAAGCCCAGCGTGATCGTTACCGGATACTGGAAGGGGTTGCCCACCAGGAAGGGTCGCGCGTGCGGCGTCAACGGCTCCAGCGGCTCGCCCACGTCGATGTTGCGGCGACTGATGAACGGCTCTCTGTGTCCCGGCACGACGATGGCGACCTGGATGCACCACAGCCCGCCGCGCGGCGGCACCCACATGATCACCGGGCGCACCATACCCAACGGCGGAACTACCACCTCGATCGGTTCGTGAATCGGCGTAAAGGGCAGCCCAATGCCAAAGTCGGCGGCGCTGAAGATCACCGTGACGGCTGAGCCTGGCTCTGGCGGGGCAAACCACCTGTACATGGTGACCGGCTTCAACACCGGCACCAACCCATCGTGCCCGTTCACTGCGCGCCACGGGCAGCCGGCCGAG
>DYKY01000056.1:9567-22916 GCA_020722365.1 Thermoflexus sp. | reverse complement strand
GGGCCACATCATCGGCACATTTGGTATTTCGACGGATGTCACAGAGCGTAAAAATGCGGAGATACAGTTGTCTGCGGAACGTAACTTGTTGCGCACGCTTATTGACAACCTGCCGGACTACATTTATATCAAGGATCGCCGGAGCCGTTTCTTGATCAACAATATTGCGCACTTGAACGTTCTGGGCGTACAAACGCAGGAAGAAGTCGTCGGCAAGACTGACTTCGACATCTTCCCGCACGAACTGGCGGAGCAATATTATGCCGACGAGCAGGCCCTGATGGAATCCGGCGAAATGCTGATCGACCGGGAGGAGCCGGTGGTGGACCAAACAACCGGTGATCGTTTGTGGGCGTCGAGCACGAAAGTCCCGCTGCGAGACGCCGACGGCAACATCACCGGTTTTGTGGGATTGACGCGCGACATTACCGAGCGCAAGCGCACCGAAGCGCTGATGCGGCGGCGCGAAGTGCAACTCCAAACGGTAGCCGATGTAGCGCGGTTAGCGAGTGAGGTGTTGGATGTGGATACCCTGGTCCAGCAGGCCGTGGATCTGCTGCGCAAGCAACTGGACCTGTACTATGCGGGTTTGTTCCTGGTAGATACGATGACAGCCCCGGCCGAGTTCGCCAGCGCGTCACGGTGGCAATGGGCCGTGCTACGCGCCGGGACCGGGGAGGCCGGCGCGCAGATGGTCGCCCGCCGGCACCGTTTGGAAGTCGGCGGCAGCTCGATGATTGGGCAGTGTGTGGCGACAGGAGAAGCGCGTATTGCATTGGATGTGGGCGCCGAAGCCGTGCGGTTCGACAACCCGCTGCTGCCCGAAACGCGCTCGGAACTGGCGCTGCCGCTCCGCAGCCGTGGAGGCATCATCGGTGCGTTGACCATCCAGAGCAGCGAATCTGCCGCGTTTGGGCAGGAAGACATCACAGTACTGCAAGCGCTGGCCGATCAGTTGGCCAACGCTATCGAGAACATCCGCTTGTTCGAACAAACGCAGAGCGCCTTGCGCGATCTGGAAATGATCCAACGCCAGTACGTGCGCGAAACCTGGAGCGGACGTCAGGTATCGACATTGTTCACGGATTACGAGGTGACGCGCCCCGGTATCGCTCCCCTACGCGATACCAACGTGTCAACCGAAATTCAAGAGGTGTTGAACCGACAGGAAGCCGTTGTTCTGTCAGGTCAGGCCCAGGACGTTGATCATGCTGCCCTGGTCGCGCCGATTTCGTTGCGCGATCAGGTCATCGGCGCACTGGGCATTCACGACGAAGATCGGGGACGGCAGTGGACTGAGGACGAGATTGCGCTGGTGGAAACGATTGCCGAGCGTATGGGCATCGTCGCCGAAACGCTGCGCTTGCTCGAAGAGACGCAGCATACCGCCGCCCGCGAGCGCCTGACCCGCCAGATCACCGATCAGATTCGCGGCGCGTTCACCGTTGATGAGGCCATCCAGCGCGCGATCCGGCAATTGGGTGACGTGTTGGAAGCTAACATGGTGGCGCGTATCGATGTTGGAAAGGCGCCTGTCGTCGGCGCGCCGGAGGAGAGAGAAAAATGAGGAACAAGCAAGCCTCATTCGTCGAGATGAAACAAGCATTACCGACCCCGATGGATCAGGAACAGGCCCGGCGTATACGGATGCTGCAGTTGGCCTTCTTGTTTAGTATGGCCGCTGCATTCGTTGTTCTGCTTATCTTCTTGTATCTTTTGCTCACGACAACGCTATTGTTAGCTCGTTATATGATGGTAGTGACTTCAAGCTTTATTGTATTGGGGGGCATCGCCTTATGGTTTATCCGTCGTCGCCAACTGGATTGGGCCGTTTTATTTTATATCTTGGCCGTCATTGCTGGCCTGACGACGGCTATTTATCTTCTCGGCGGCGTAACCGGCCCGGTAACGATAGGTCTAATTCTGGTGATCGTGACGGCCGGTTTGTTAGGCGGGATAAAAACCATGCGTCAGGCTGCCTTTATCAGTGGGGTAGTCTATGTGACATTGGCGCTCTTGGAAGCCAACCAATTCTTACACCCATGGAGCCTCCCGTCTGCCTGGAGTTGGACAGTCGAACTCGTCTTCTTCCTGGCGATGTTTTTCGTGATAATTATGCAGATAGGCGTATTCATTAACCAGACAGAGCGCGCCTTTGCCGCGGAGCAACAGCGCGCCCTTGAGTTGGCGGAGGCCAGTCGACAGGCCGAACAATCGGCCACAGCCGAGCGCGAATTGCGCGAGCGGGAAGCGCGCTCGGCAACACACCTCCGCGAGACCGTGGCCGGATACGTTGACTATCTGTCGCGTGTGGCGGCCGGAGATTACACGGCGCGCGTGGACGTCGGTGTGTTGGAAGAGGATGTCGAAGGCGATCCCGAATTGCATGCCTTGGGCGAGTACCTCAACGCGACCGTGGATGCGCTGGTGGCGGCGTTGAACCAGGCTTATGAGGCGCAGCGCCGCTATGCGGAGCAGACCTGGCAAACTGTTATGGAATCAGGCCGTGTACAGCCGGGATTCACCTACCGGCAAAGCCAGATCATCCCGGAGGCGGAGTGGTTGCCGCAGATGGCGCGGGCCGTGGATACTGCTGCGCCAGTGGCCGAGGGTGAAGGCGCGGCTGTGCCGTTGGTCATCAACCGGCAAGTGCTCGGCGCTCTCGGTGGGGAGCACCCCGATGGCCGGCCATGGACGGACGAGGAGTTGGCCTTGCTCGAGGCCGTGACCGGGCAACTCGCGCAAACGATCGAGAGTTTGCGGCTGCTCGACGACGTGCAGCGCAGGGCGGTGCAGGAGCGGTTGGTGGGCGAGGTCACCGCGCGCATGAGGGAAACGCTTGACATGGAGACTGTGCTCAAGACGGCCGTGCAGGAGATTGTGCGATCTCTGGATTTGCCCGAAGTGACGATTCAGATGGCGCCTCCACCCAAAGGGTGAATTTCTTATCACGGGTGATAGTGTGCACATCAATAAATATAGGAGGACAACATGAACAAGCGGCTGAATAGTGTTATTTCGACTGCCGTGTTGACAAGCCTGGTCATCGCGTTGATGGCCGGCTGCAACCCAAACCAGGCGGCCACCGTCCAGGTTGTCAAGATTGGCGTCATTTACCCGCTGAGTGGTGGGTCAGCATCCACCGGCCAGGAATTGAAACAGGCAGTTGAGCTGGCTGCCGACATTGTCAACAATCAGCACGACCTCAACCTGCCGCTGGCCAAAACCGCCGGACTGCCCGGTCTCGAAGGCGCCAAGATCGAGCTGGTCTTTGGCGATAGCCAGGGAACGCCGGAAGCCGGTGCCAGCGAGACGGAGCGGCTGCTCGGCCAGGGGGTGCTTGCGCTCCTGGGGTGCTATAACAGCAACGTCACGGCCGCCGCCAGCCAGGTTGCCGAAACCAAGGGCATCCCGTTCCTTAACCCTGACTCTACCTCGCCTGCGCTCACTCAACGCGGATACAAGTGGTTCTTTCGCACCACAGCGGACGACACCGCATTTGTCGAGAACTTTTTCGAGTTCCTGAAAGACGTCGAGCAGCGCAAAGGGACCCGCATTGAAAAAGTGGCGATTGTCTATGAAAACTCGCTGTTCGGCACCGGCGTCGCCCAACTGGAAACCCAGGCGGCGCGCGCCGCCGGCATGACCATCGTGGCCGACATTCCCTACTCGGCCAAAGCCACCTCGGTGCAGACCGAGACGACCACGATCAAGACAAGCGCGCCCCAGGTCATCTTGCAAAGCTCGTATGACGACGACGCCATCCTGTACATGCAGGCCTACAAGGCACAAAACGTTCGCCCCCAGGCGCTGCTGGCGATGAACGCTGGGTTCCTCAGCCAAAAATACATCAAAGCGCTCGGCGCGGATGCCGGTTACGTTCTGAGCCGCGACGTGTGGTCGCTCGACCTGGGAGAAAATAAGCCGTTGACGAAACAGGTGAACGACCTGTACCGCCAACGTTACGGAGCCGGCATGACGGGCAATTCGGCGCGCGCTTTTACCGGGCTGCTGGTGCTGGCCGACGCCATCAACCGCGCCGCGTCCATCAAGCCGGACGCCATTCGAGACAAGCTGGCGTCCACCAACCTGCCCGCCGATCAATTGATTGTTCCATGGGACGGCGTCAAGTTTGACTCGACCGGGCAGAACACATTGGCTAAGGGCATCATCGTTCAGTTCCAGGAAGGCGCCTATCACATCGTCTGGCCGTGGGATGTGGCGACACGCGAGCTGATCTGGCCGATGCCGGCCTGGAAGTAAGGTCCGAACTGGAGGGTGGCATGGAGCATATCCAACGGCGAAAACGATCACGCAGTCTGGCGGCCAAGCTCAGCCGGCCGTTCCTCGTGGTCATTGTCGTCTCATTGCTGCTCGTGGGGGCCAGCCTCACGTATGCGAGCTGGCAGGCGCAGCGGCAGCGAGTCGTAGACAATCAGCGCAAAAGCGCCGCCTACGTGGCTGCGACGATCAACCTGTACCTGCAACAGACGGTGCAAGCACTCGAGTCCTTTGCGCAAGCCGCTTACCTGGAACGTGGTGATCGCGAGCGCCAAACGGAGTTGATCAAGACTCTCTGGTCCAGCCGCCAGGCGACGTTCAACGGCCTGACGCTGCTCGACGCGAACGGTCAAGAACTCGCCAAGTTCGCCACTTATTACACGTTCCTGCCATCCGACCTGACGAACCAGCGTGAAAGCCAACTCTTCCAACGCGCCATCTCCGGCCAGGTTTTCATTGCGGACAAGACTGAAACTTCGCCAGAAGGCAAACCGATACTTCGTGTCGGCATCCCCATTCGACTGGGCAGCAACGCAGCGGTGGGCGTCGTGGCCGCCGAGGTCAGCGTCAAGGCTATGGTGGACACGGTGCAGAACGAGCAAATCGGCCAGCTGGGCTATGCTTACGTGGTTGATCAGGCAGGCCGGTTGATCGCGCACAAAGATCAATCCACCTTTCTGCAGCTGAGAGGCAAAGATTTGACCTATGTGCCGCTCATTGCCGACATCGTGCAGGGGGTACCTGCACCCAGGGCAGAGTACCCTGGCCTGGGCAGCGCGCAAGTGCCGGGGGGGACTCAAGTTATCGGCGCTCACCAACAGACCAGCCTGGTCCCGTGGTACGTCGTCACCGAGCTGCCGTCCGGCGAGGCGTATGCCCCGATCAACGCGATGCTCGTGACATTGGCTGTGCTGCTGGCGGGGACACTGGCCGTGTCGGTCGGGCTGGGCTATTGGCTGCCACGACGGTTGATCCGCCCGCTAAGCGTTCTGACCCAAGGCGCGCAGCGCGTCGGTCAAGGTGACCTACAACATCGGATTGACGTCCAAAGTAACGACGAATTAGAGACGCTGGCCGAAGCGTTCAATGCGATGGCGGCCCAGTTGCGCGACCTGCTCAATTCACTGGAAGTCCGCGTCCAAGCGCGCACGGCGCAGTTGCGCGCCGGGGCAGAGGTGGCCCGCGCGGCTTCGTCCATCCTTGACCCACAAGAGCTGATGCAACAAACCGTCAATTTGATCCAGGAGCGATTTGGTTTTTACTATGCCGGCATCTTTCTGCTGGACGAACAAAAACACTTTGCGGTGCTGCGCGCCGGCACAGGCGAGGCGGGCCGCAAGATGCTGGCGGGCGGTCACAAGCTGGATGCGACCACGAGCATACAATCCATGGTCGGCTGGGCGTGTGCCAACAAGCAGGCGCGCATCGCACTGGACGTGGGTCAGGAAGCCGTGCGTTTTGCCAACCCCTTGCTGCCCAGCACGCGCTCAGAGATCGCGCTGCCGCTCCGTGTGGGTGATCGCATCCTGGGCGCGTTGGATGTGCAGAGCGAAAGGGAAGCCGCTTTTGACGAATACGACATCGCCGTGTTGCAAAGCATAGCTGATCAGGTGGCGGTGGCGCTCGATAATGCGCAATTGTTCGCTCAAAGCCAGGCCAACCTGGAAAACATGCGCCGCGCTTTTGGCGAGCTGAGCGTCAAAGCCTGGGCTGACCAGCTCCGCGCCCAGCCCGACCTCGGTTTTCGAGGCGACAAGCAGCGCATTGAACGCGCCCAAGGTGCCTTGACGCGCGAAATGCAAGAGGCTTTGCGTACCGGACAGACGATCCAGGTCTCCTCGAACGGGCAGGACGCCGATACGAGCGTCGAGAACCATGTCGCCATACCGATCAAAGTGCGCGGCCAAGCCATCGCCGTGCTGGATACTCAACGACCAGGCGGGCTGCACGCGGACGAGATCGCGCTGCTGGAAACGTTGGCCGAACAACTGGGCGTGGCGCTGGAAAGCGCGCGCTTGTATCAGGATTCACAACGCCGCGCGGCGCGCGAACGCATTTTGCGCGAGGTAACGGCGCGTGTCCGTAGCTCGAGTGATCCTGAAACGGTGTTGCACGCCCTGCTCAAAGAGATCGGCACCTTGCTGGGGCGCTCGACGTTCGTCCGGCTGGTTAGCGCCGAACAGTTGGCGGGCGCCGATCAATCAGCGCACGCCGGTCAATCGGCGCAGGCGCCGCAAACCGATGACAGCGACAATCAAGATGCTCTTTCCCAGGAAGGAAATTGATATGAACAACCTGGTACAATCGGAGGTCCGCCACCGTCAGATCGTCAACGATCTGACGATCGGCGTTTATGTCGCAACACCTGACGACCATATTGTGGAGGCCAATCCGGCCTTCCTGAAAATGACGGGTTATGCTTCGCTGGAAGCGATAAATCAGGTGGGCATGCCGGCATTGTATGCTGACCCCGCCGACTACCAGCGGCTAATCACGATGCTTCAGCAAGGCCCAATCGTTGGTTTTGAAACGCTTTTCCACCGACCTGATGGACAGATTGTCAATATCTCGATCAGCGTGCGCCAGGTACAAGAGTCCGGAGTTGCGCCGTATATAGAAGGCTTTTTGGAGGACATCACCGAGCGCAAGCGTCTGGAACGTGAAATCCAAGACTCGCTGGCGCGGCGAAGTACTGAGGTGCAGATCAGTACAGAAATCGCGCAAGAAATCGCTGCCGCGCCCGTGCTTGAAGAACTGTTCCAGCGCGTGGTAACACTGATCAAAGAGAGATTTGATTATTATCACGCGCAGATCTTTCGCTACGATCCCACGCTGGATGCCGTCGTGCTGGTCACCGGCTACGGTGAAGCCGGGCGCAGGATGCTGGCTGCCGGGCACAAGCTGGCTATGGGACGCGGCGTGGTGGGCACGGCAGCGGCTACCGGTCAATCCATCCTGGCAACCGACGTTGCGCAGGACAAAGACTGGCGGCCGAATCCCCACTTGCCGAACACACAGGGCGAGTTAGCCGTACCGATCAAGCTGCGCGACGAGGTGCTGGGCATCCTCGACGTGCAAAGTGAGATGGCCGGCGCGCTGACCGCCGAAGACCAACTCTTGCTGGAAGGGCTGTGCGGCCAGATCGCCATCGCCATCGACAACGTGCGGCTGGTAGAAAAGACGCAGGCTGCCTTGGCTGAGAGTCAGTCGCTCTTGCGGCTCAGCAGTTCGATCATCAGCTTTGAAAATCTGCCCCATCTGTTGCAGAGCGTGGTCGATAACGTGGCCGAATTGCTACCGGCCAATCGTGTTTCACTTATCGGTTTTAACCTTGAGAAGCACGTGGTGACGCATTTTGTGAAGGGCGGACCTGGGTCCTCTAAAATTTTGACCACCGTCACGTTCGATGAACTTTGGGATGGTTTAAGTGGCTGGGCGCTGCGAGAACGCAAACCGGCGCTGTCGCTTAAAGATGTCCCTGACCCACGCGAGAGCCCGGTGGTGCAGCAGCGGCGACTTGACACAGACTGCGGCGCGATTATTGTGACGCCCCTCATTTACCGCGATCGCGTGTTGGGCGCGATGACGGCGATCAACCGCCCGGATGAAGCCAATTTTACGCAGAAAAACGTCGATTTGATGGTCGCTATGGCGAACCAGGTGGCTGTTGCCATTGAGAACACCCGCCTGCTTGAAGAAACGCAGAACGCCCTGAACGAGGTGCAGCAATCAGAGGAACTGATGCGCACTCTGATTGACAATATCCCCAACCCCATCTTTTACAAGGACGTACATGGTGTCTATCAGGGCTGTAATGTCGCTTTTGAAAAATACCTAGGTAGACCTAGAGATCAAATCATCGGCCGGTCGGTGTTCGATATAGCCCCAAAGGATCTGGCGGACAAGTATCACGCCAAAGATGTCGAGTTGTTTGAGCAGCCCGGCACGCAGGTATACGAATCCGCGGTTGTGTACGCCGATGGCGCACGGCACGATGTCATCTTTAACAAGGCGACCCTGTTCAGCCCGGATGGCGCTGTGGCCGGTCTGGTCGGCATCATCATTGACATCTCCGAGCGCAAGCAATTCGAGGCTTCGCTGACCGCTGAGCGCAACCTGATGCGCACTTTGATTGATGCCTTGCCGGACTATATCTATGTCAAAGACGTGCAGGGCCGGAATATTCTGGTCAACGCCGCGATGGCGCGCGCCTACGGCCTGGACGCGCCCGAAGAAGCGATTGGCAAGAGCGATTTTGATTTTTACCCGCGCGAGTTGGCTGAGCGGTACTATGCCGCCGAGCAGCCCATTTTACGTGAAGGCAAGGCGCTGATTGGGTTTGAGGAGCCATCCATTGATGCGACGGGTCGCCCCATCTGGCACTCTTCTACCAAAGTACCATTGAAAGATCAAGAGGGCAAGATCGTGGGACTGGTTGGCATTACGCGCAACATCACCGAACGCAAGCAGACGGCAGAGGCTTTGCGCCAGCATGAAGTGCAAATGCAGGAAATGCTGGATGAGCTTGAACGGCTCAACCGTGCTTTGACTCGTGAGGGCTGGCAGTCTTTTCTACAGACGGGACAGCTTGTACCTGCTTACCGGTACGATCAATCTACGATTCAACCTGCTCAAGATCTGTGGACGCCCCAGATCGAGCAAGCGATTCAGCAGAACGCGCTTGTGCCGTCCGGTGAGGAAAGTGAGGCGGCTGTCGCACCAATCTCGGTGCGCGGCACAGTCATCGGGGCATTGGGTGTGTACGATGATCCTCAACATCCCCTGTCGCCGGATGAATTGACATTGCTACAAGAGATCCTTGAACAAGGTGCGCTGGCGCTGGAAAGCGCGCGGCTGTATCAGGATACCCAGCGCCGTGCCGCCCGCGAGCGCCTGGTCGGTGAGGTAACCGGTCGCATCCGTGAGACGCTGAATGTGGAGGCTGTGCTCAGAACGGCTGCCGACGAAATCCGTCAAGCGCTGCAACTGGACCGCCTGGTCGTGCGCCTGGGGACGCCGGGCGAAGATGCCGTTCGGCGCATCGAGAAAGGAAACCAAGATGTGGAACAAGATTAAGCAGTTTCTCGCGGCCCCCGTCTTTGCCGACGATGAGGAGAAGACACGCAGCGCTTCCTTGCTCAATCCGCTGTTATTGAGCTTGTTTGTGGTGGATGCGCTTGGCGCTTTGGCGACCCCCTTCGTCTTTGCCGAAAAACTGGGCAGCAGTATTGCCGTTGCGTTCATCTTCGTTATTGCAATTGTGGCAAAGATATTGATGCAGCAAGGGCATGTGCGAGTGGCTGGGTTGGTGTTCATCATCGGCACGTGGCTTCCTATATCGGCAATTTATCAGCTTTCCGGTCAGCGTAGTTTCTCCGGCGCCGCCCTGGTGAGCCTCACCGTGATTGCCGGCCTGGTTTTGGGGCGGCGGGCTGCTGTCGTTGTCGCCGTGTTGAGCAGTCTTACCTCATTGCTGATATACATTGCGGCCGAACTTGGTTATCCGTTGCCCGATCTCTTCCCGACATCGCAGTCGGCTAACTGGGTGATGTTTACTATAGGCCTGGCGATGGCGGTCGTACCGCTGAACCTGGCCTTGCGTAGCCTGAACACAGCGCTGAACCGCGCGCAACGTTACGCCGCCGAATCGGAGCAACAGCGTGCCCGTATCGAGACGCTGGCAGAGGAGCGCGCGCAAGAGCTGAATCGTCGCACTGGCTACCTGGGCGCTGCCACCGCAATTGCTGCCGAGGTTGTGGCGGTGGAACGCGATCCTCAGGTGTTGTTGCAACGGGTTACCGAGATCGTCAGCCAGCAGTTCGGATTCTACCACACGGGCATCTTTCTGTTGGGTGACAATAAGCAATGGGCCGTGTTGCAGGCGGCCTCCAGCGAAGGTGGACAGCGCATGTTGCAACGCCGGCACCGCCTGCGTGTGGGTGCGGAAGGCATTGTGGGGGCGGTGGCTGCTCATGGACAATACCGTATTGCACAAGACGTTGGCGAAGACGTGGTTTTCTTTGCGAATCCCGATTTGCCCGAAACGCGTTCTGAAGTAGCTTTGCCGTTGCGCGTGCGTCGTGAGATCATTGGCGTACTCGACGTGCAGAGCACAGCGCCAAGCGCCTTTACCGCTGAAGACGTGAATGTGTTGCAAGCGCTGGCCGATCAAGTATCGGTGGCTGTGAACAATGCGCGCTTGTTGCGTCAGGTTGAGGAGAGCCTCACTGCTGCGCGGCGGGCTTATGGGCAAATGGCGCGTGAAATGTGGCTGGAACTGCTCCGCGCGCGTCCCGATTTGGCCTTTGCCAGTGACGAGAGCGGCGTTGCGCCCTTCACGACCTGGGAGCCGCAGATGAAGACGGCGGCGCAAACCGGTCAAGTCGTTGGCGAAGGCGATGACCTCGCCATCCCTATCCGGGTGCGCGATCAGGTGATCGGCGTGATTGACGGCCGCAAACCCGATGGCGCAGCGTGGTCCGAGGAGGAAATCAGTCTGCTGCAAACGTTGACCGAGCAGTTGAGCACCGCGCTCGAAGGCGCGCAACTCTACGAAGATACCCAGCGGCGCGCGGTCCGCGAGCAGTTGGCGCGTGAGATCACGGCGGAGATGCGGCGTTCGTTGGACGTCACCACCGTATTGCAAACGACGCTCCATCAACTGCGGACTTCACTGGGCCTCTCCGAAGCCGAAGTGTGGATCGAGGAAACGTCTTCAGAGACCCCTTCTGTCTCCCTCCCACCGGGGGGCAGTAAGGAGGGGGCTGTGATAGAAGAGGAAAATTATGTTCAAGTGGATTAAAAACTACTTCACCTTGCCGGTATTTGAAGACGACGAGCAGACGCGGCGTGCGCGGCTCCTCATCTCCATCCTGGCGCCGTTTTCGGTGGTTACCATTGTGGTGACTACGCTTATGGCGGCGCTGAACGGTGTCCCTCGCCGACTCGCGGATGCAAGCTCCATCATTGCGACAGTGTTCATTGTCGCAGCGACGTTGGTTGCGTTCCCTCTCGTCCGTCGCAGGTTCCCCACCGGCCTGGCCGTTGGCGTTCTCCTGTTGATGTGGGGCGTCATCGTCAGTTGGACATGGACTGAAGAAGGATTAAGTGGCGGCTTTACTAGCTATGTTTACCCATTGGTGATTGTGCTGGCTGCATTGTTGCTCGGGCCGCGGAGTGCCGTGGCGTTTACACTCTTATCGCTTATTGGGATTGTGGGTGCGATCTATGCCGAGAATCAGGGGCGGATTCCTGATACCATGGGTGTCGATCTTGTGGATGGGCTTATCGTGTGCGCTGTTGTGATTCTGACCGGCGTTTTCATGCGCTACGCAGTCAAGAGCATGCAGGATGCGCTCAACCGTGCGCGGCTTTCGGCGCAGGCGCAGGCGGAGGCCAACCATGAGCTGGAAGCCATCCGCCGCTCGCTGGAAGAACGTGTGGCGGCCCGCACGCAGGATTTGCAGTCCCGTTCGATGCTGCTGTTGACTGCCATTGAATTGGGCCGCACTGCGGCTTCGTTGCATGATCTGGATGAACTCGTGTCCCGTATGCCGCCGCTGATCGCCGAGCAGATGGGGTTTTACCACGTGGGCCTCTTTTTGATGGATGAATATGGAGAATCTGCCGTTCTGCGTGGTACGAATAGCCTTGAGGGTCAACAGATGATGGCGCAAAATTATCGCGTGGTGCCTGGCGCGCCAGGGGAACTCCTGGGCACGGTTATTGCGAAACGTGAATTGCACGTAGCGCTGGACGTTGGGCCGGACGCGGTCTCGTTTGCCGATTCGCCGTTCTCGCGCACACGGTCTGAGTTGGCATTGCCGCTCATGGCGGGGGATCGCCTGGTCGGCGCGCTGGACTTGCACAGCACGGAATCCGACGTCTTGACGGACCAGATGATTGAAATCATGCGCCTGCTGGCCGATCAGATTGCGATTGCGATTGAGAGCGCACAACTGTTTGCCCAGAGCCAGGCGGCGCTGGCAGCGGAACTGCGCGCGTATGGTACGGTCAGCCGTGAGGCCTGGCAGGAGATGGCGCTTGCCGGGGGCACTTTGCGTTTCCTCTCCGACGCTCCAGGCGTGATTCGTCCGGCATCCGGTGAAAGACCTGCCGTTATGCAACAAGCGCGGCAAACCGGTCGTATCGTCAAGGAGGCTGATTCGACGTTGGCTGTCCCCATCCAGGTCCGTGAAGGCGTCAGCATTGGCGCGTTGCGTTTGAGCAAGCCCTCCTGGGGTGAGGACGAGATCGCGCTGGTTGAGACGTTGACCGAACAACTCGGCGCCGCTCTGGAAAGCGCCCGGTTGTATCAGGAGACTCAACGCCGCGAGGCGCGCGAGCGCATTACCCGCGAGATCACGGAAGACATCCGCCGCTCGGTCGATATGGAAGTGATTTTGCGATCTGCGATAAGCAACCTGGGGGAGGTTTTGGGCGTCCCGCGCACCTATGTACGCCTGATGTTGGGCGAGGGATCGCCGGGCGAGGGATCGCCGGGCGCGGAGTTGCCAGGTGAGCCATTACCGGATGAGAAATCGCCCACTGAAGAACCATTGGGCGACGAACTACCGGATGAAGCATCGCTGGACAAAGCGTCACCAGGCGAACCTGTGTCTGAGGACGTCGCTACGCTTTCTGCCGCGCCGGTCGAGGCTCTGGATGACGGCCTCGAAACTGCAGCGGATACGCCGGACGCATCCGCCGTCGATGGGGATGGGCGAAACTTCGCCGGAGGAGAAGAGCACGATGAGCCGTAAACAATCAAGCCATAGCAGCGTGCGGGGCGTTCGCTCGCCTGTTTCGCCGCGCCGCGAAGTGACTGCCCCGATAACCATCACCTCTGCCGACGAGGTCGCTGCCATGTCCGCGTCATCATTACAAGCCGACGAAGTCCGCGCCGCGTTACACTTCTATGACCTGTCCCGCCTCAGCCCGGATGTGTTCTGGGAGATGGATGCTGAAGGCGGTTACCTCTATTGCTCGGAGCGGGTGCTCGATGTGCTGGGCTATACACCGGCTGAAATGTTGACGCGCACGTTCTTTGATCTCTTGCCAGACGAAAC
>DYKY01000056.1:0-9467 GCA_020722365.1 Thermoflexus sp. | reverse complement strand
GCTGACAGATTCCGTACCCTACTCGCCGAGGGACGTGAGTTCCAGATCGAGGCTCGCCATATCGCCAAAGATGGTCGCGTGGTGCTGCTCAACGTCACCGGCAGCCCGGTAGTGGAAGCCGGCGGGCGTATCCACGGCTATCGCGGCTTCTCCAGCGACATCACCGCGCAGCGGGCGCTTGAGTCGCGTTACAACTTGCTACAACGTGCGCTTGACCTTAACCCCAACTTCTTCTTTATCCGTGACCGCGAGGGCCGGTTTGTCCTCGCTAACAAGGCAATCGCCGACGTCTACGGGACAACCGTGGCCGACCTCATCGGTAAAACTGACGCCGACTTCAACATTGATCCAGATGAAGTAGAAGCCATTCGGCGCGGGGACTTGGAAGTGATGGAGTCACATCAGGATAAGTTCATCTCCGAAAGTCCAATCCTCCGCCAGGGACGGTGGGTGCAGACGACCAAACTGCCGCTCGTGGACGCGGACGGTGTCGCGCGGCAGGTCCTCGGTATTTCCAGCGACATCACCGAACGGGTGCAGATGGAACAGACCATCCAGGCCTCGCTGGAGCGCCGCGGACGTCAGGTGCAAACCGGCACCGAAATCGCGCAGGAGATCGCTGCTGCTGCTGCCTTGGATGAGCTTTTCGAACGGGTCGTCACGCTGGTGAAGGAACGTTTTGGGTATTATCATGCCCAAATTTTCCGCTACGATGCGTCCGCCCGAGTGATGCGCGTTGTTGTCGGATACGGGATGGTCGGTGCGCGTATGCTGGCCGCTGGACATGCTGTACCGATGGGGCGCGGCGTGGTTGGCACGGCGGCATCCACCGGGCGCCCGATGTTGGTCCCAGACGTCACGCGCGATCCCGACTGGGTCCCCAACACGTTCTTGCCGGGCACGCGCGGGGAATTGGCCGTGCCGATCAAACTGCGCGATCAAATCCTCGGCATTCTCGACGTGCAGAGCAACATCACCAACGCTTTGACCCAGGAGGATCAACTGTTGCTCGAAGGGTTGTGCGGTCAAATCGCCATCGCGATCCAGAACACGCAGCTTCTCGAATCCGCCAACACCTTCCGCCAGGTCATTGCTTCCTCTGGGCAGGGCATCACCATTGCCACGCTTGATGGGACGCTGACCTATGCCAACCCCGCGTTTTGCACGCTGGTGGGTGAGACGGATCCTCAGGCGTTGGTTGGAAAGTCTCTCTTCTCCTTCTATCCCGAAGCACTCCAGGACAGGTTGCGCAAAGAGATCCTACCGGCGTTGATGGAGTATGGTCACTGGCAGGGCGAATTGGCCGTGCTATCGCGCACCGGCGTAGAGACGCCCACACTGGAAAACCTGGCGATCGTGGCGGATGAAGCGCTCACAGGTGAGCGGGGCGAGCCGCGCTATCTGACTCGCCAGGTGAGCGACCTTACCGCGCGCAAGGCGATGGAGGAGGCGCTGGCGATGGAGCGTCATCTCTTGCACGCCCTGTTGGATAACGTGCCCGATCACATCTACTTCAAGGACATCGAGAGCCGTTTCTTGCGTATCAGCACCGCCAACGCGCGTTGGCTCAACGTGGCCGATCCATCTGTCGTGGTCGGTAAGACCGATTTTGACTACTTTGCCCCAGAACACGCGAACAAGGCGCTGGCCGACGAGAAACGCATCCTCCAGACCGGGGAGCCGCTGCTGAACGTCGAAGAAAAAGAAGTTTGGCCCGATGGTCGTGTGACCTGGGTTTCCACCTCCAAGATGCCGTTGCGTGACATGGCAGGCAAGATCATCGGCACGTTCGGCGTCTCGACCGACATCACGGCGCGCAAGCTGGCCGAGATGGAGCGCGAGCGCCTGTTGGCCGAGATGGCGGCGCAGGCCGAGCAACTACGCAGCGTCGTGGAGGATATGACCATAGTTCAGGAAACAATGACCGCGCTGACGGCGGCGTTGACGTTTGACGAAGCGGTCGATATCCTGATACAATCAACCATTGCTGCGATAAAGGTTGATCGGGTCAGCATGTTCTTGTTGAACGATAAACAACAATTGATCCGCGTGGGAATATATTCCCCCGACGAAACGCAGCGGGCGCGGATTGGCGAGATCATCTCGCTGGCCGATTATCCTTTGACCCGGCAAGTGATTGAGACCCGCCGCCCATTGGTCGTCACCATCGACTCACCAGAACTGCAGGATCATGCGCGCCGCTCATTCATTAAGGAGGGGATTTTTGTTAATGCAACTACGCCTTTGATTGGGCGCGAAGGTGTGATAGGGACATTGGTGGTCAGCCTTATGACCCCCGAACGCGCCTTTACCGAACATGATTTGCGCATACTGCAGATGTTGGCCGATCAGACCACGTTGACATTCGAGAATATCCGGTTGCTGGAACAGACGCGCGCGCGCGTTGAGCGCGAGCGCCGGGTCCGCGCCATAACTGACAAGATTCGACGTGGCGCCGACCGGGATGCGATTCTGCGCGCCACGTTGCAGGAACTGAGCCAGATGTTCGACGCCCCCGAAGCTGTTATTCGCCTGGGCAGTCGAGAACATCTTCTTACTGACGATAACATGCCGTCCGACTGACCAGATTTGACAACGATCAGACTTAGACTATTGACTAAAGACTGCCAGACTAATTGCAGGGAGGTTTACCAATGCCATACCACCTACAGATGGGAGATGACGGGATCTTGAGGATTGACTTTGGCGGCAGTGTGCTGGAGCGCGAGGAAGTGGATGATTTCGTGCGGGATTTTCACGTCTACCTGGATGCCGCCACGCCCGAAGCGCCGCTACGCACTTTGACAATCGCCGGTCAGTCGGGTGTGAAGCTCTCGTCCAAAGTGCGCAAGGCTTTTTCCGATCTCAATAGCGATCCCCGTTTGGGTAAGTCGGCGACCATAGGGGTAGATCGTTACACGCGTGTCTTGATAGGCTTCGTACTCAAAGCCACCGGGCGCGATAACATTCGTCTTTTTGATACCGAAGAGCAGGCGCTGGCCTGGTTGCGAGAGTAGGGGGGACGATGGCACACCAATTCCAACTCGAGAGTGGGGGGATTTTGCGTTTAACGTTCATCGGCGATACGGATCGCCAGGGTGCCGAGGCGCTGGTGGTAGATATCCAGCCCTTTCTGGAGCAGGTGACGGCGGAGAACCCATTGCTGCTTCTGTGGGACGATACGCGTGGCGGCAAAGCTTCCGTTGATGTGCGGAAAGTCTACGCCGAAATCAATCGCGATCCACGCATCGGCAAAGTCGCCATTTTCGGCGCGAAACGCTACGGGCGGGTGCTCGGAGAGTTCGTGTTGAAGTTGACCGGGCGTGACAATATCCGCTTCTTTGATAATGAGACTGAGGCGCGCGCCTGGCTAACCGCATAGCGTAATGCCAAGATACCCTGCGCCGTAACGGCATGGCGGTGTGGATAAAGGATTTTCGATGACCAAAATGACATTGGAAGCATATAAACAGTTGGTCGAGACGCAAGGCCGCGCCTTGCTCAACGTCATCCAATCCGCGGCTTTGGGAAACCTGGATGTCAAGGTCGAAGTTCCAGAGGGTATTGAAGTGCTCTCTGACCTGGCCGTTGGGATTCAGATGCTGATTGATGATCTGCGGGATATGAGGCGCAATGAAACGCAATCCCGGTTGATCGAGCGTCAGAGCCGGGCGTTGCTATCCGCCGTGCAATCCGTTGCCCTGGGCGATCTCGATGTAGCGATTGACATCCCTGAAGGGGTGGAAGAGCTTTCGGAGTTGGCTATCGGCATCGAGATGATGGTGGATGACATTCGCGCGATGCTTGAGGAACAGGAGCGGGCGCGGGCGGAGATCGAAGCCTCGCGCCAGCAGTTGGAAGTGACTCTCGAGGAGATGCGGGCGGTGCAGCGGCGTTACGTTCAACAAGAATGGGCCGGTTACGCGGCCACAGCTCCTGGCTACGTGTATACTGCCGGCGCCGAAGCGCTGCAGCCTCTCACCGGGGCGGCTCTTGCCGAGCCATGGAAGGCGACTCTCAACGCGGCGCTCACGCGCGGCGAGGTCGTGCTCGCCGGTGAAGACGAAACCGCACGCACGCTGGCGCTGCCCATCACGTGGGGGGGGGAGACCATCGGCGTCTTGGGGCTAAACCGTCAAGCCGCGGCACCCTGGAACGACGAGGATTTGGCGGTGGTCCAGGAAATTGTCGAGCAGGCTGGCTGGGCGTTGGAAAACCAGCGCCTCTTCGACGAAGCCCTGAGCGCGCGGACACTGTTGAGCAAACAGGTGCGCGAGCTGGACTGCCTGAACGATATCGGTCGCAAAGTTGCCGAATCGCCGCCAATCCCAGAGCTGCTGCAATGGACGGCCGGACGGATACCGCAGGCCATGCAACACCCTGATTCCTGCATAGCAGTGATTGAGTACGCCGGACGTTTCTACGGTGAAATCGATGCAGTGGACATGTCTCGCCAGATGGTCGCTGGGATGCGCATCGGCGACGAGCTGGTTGGAAGGGTGTTGGTCGCTTATCGTGAAGCTGACGCCGCACAGGCGCTTCATTTCCTGGATAGCGAGAGCGCCTTGTTGGGCGACATCACTCGCCGTCTGACCGGCTACATTGAGAACCAGCGTCTGCTGGAACAAACGCGACTGCGTACCCGGCAGGAGCAGGCGTTGCTGGACATCGCGGCTGCGATCGGTAGCAGTGAGGACCTGGAAGGCGTACTAGGAACGCTGCCCACCATCGTCGCGCCACTGCGCCAACTGGCTCCGGTAGACGTGTTGTCGGTGGCGACCTACACGCCCGGCGAAAACGAGGTAACCGTCTTTGCCGTCGTGATGGAGACGGATGTTGAGCATTTCAGCCTGCCGGGTACACGGCTGCCGCTCGAAGGTTCCGCGCCGGGATGGGTGATCACGCACGAGCGGCCATGGCAGCAGGATGATATGCGCAAGAAGCCGATTTTTCCCGAGGACATGCATCTGATTGCGGAAGGCATCGCCGCCCGGCTGATCTTGCCGTTGCGTTTTGGCGAGCGGGTCATCGGGACCCTGAATCTCGCGAGCAAACAACCCGCGGCGTTCATCCCAGAGCGAGTGTCGCTGCTGACCCAGGTGGCAAACCAGTTGGCCCAGGCGATCGAACGCGCCCGTCTGCTGGCCAGCACGCGCGCCGCCTTGGCTGCAGAGGCCGAGACGCGCCGCAGCTACGAGCGCCGTGACTGGGAGACCTATCTGCAAGAGCATCGCAAGTTACGCCAGAATGCTTTCATCTACGATCAAGGCGAAGTAACCCTGGCGCCCGATTTCTGGCGTCCGGAAATGCAGCGCGCCCTGCGTGATATGGCACTGACGACATCTGCCCAGGTACACAATGGAACGGGGGTGATGGATCAGACGGAACACTCCGCCGCCGACGCCGACAAGCGCGTGGGGCTGGCCGTGCCCATCGAGATGCGCGGTCAGGTCATCGGGGTACTCGGTATCGAGGACCCTGAAGGTGAATGGCGCAGTTCGGCGGATCACCTGGCGTTGATCCAGTCCGTCGCGCAGCAGTTGGGGCAGGCTCTGGAGAGCGCACGCCTGCTCGAAGACACACAGCGCCGTGCGGCCCGTGAGGAACGCACGCGCCAGATCACCGACAACATCCGCGCCGCGCCCACGATCGAGGAGGCCATCAGGCGTGCCGTGGCGGAAATTGGGCAGGCGTTGAATGCGTCCGAGGTGGTTGCGCGTCTGGGGCCGGAGACTATCTTGTTGCCCCGTGAGGAGGGGGAGACTCATGAATAACGTGGGATCAGCATTGGCTGAGACATTTATCACTGACGACACGCTGACCAAAGATCGGGCACGGCGTATCGGTCTTTTGCGTGCTGTCGGTTGGACTGGCTTTACGATATCCACTGTCTTCTTGTTAGGTTATCTGGTCGCTTTGTTTCTCGTCCCTAACTTTCCTATTCTGTTGATCGCCGTTGACGTGGTTGCGATGCTTGCTATGCTTGTCGTGGTGCGGCTGCTCGCGCGGGGGGACTTCGACGTCGCCTTGCTACTCTGCATTACGAGTCTGACCTTGATCCTTTTCATGGCCGTCTACTTCATCAATGGGACGATGGGACCGGTGGTTTTGACCTTGCCACTGATCGTGTTGATCGCTGGACAGGTTGGTGGCCGGCGGTATGCCTATGTCACCATTGCGGTTCATACCGTCCTCTATGTGGCGTTTGTGATCGCGGAGGCTCTGGGCGTGATCACGCCTTACCAGATGCCGGAACTCGGCTCGCGGTTGATCTGGGTGGCGATTTTTATCATGGCGGTTGCCGTGATGGTGGTAGTCAACCGGCAATTTGCCACTTTTGTGCAGGCTTCTCTCAGTGCTGCGCGAAAGCGTGAGGAATCATTGGTCGCTATAAGTCAACAAGCCGAAGCTGCTGCCCTGGCCGAGCGCACGGCGCAACAGCAGGCGCTGGAAACGGCACAGCAACTTCAGGCGGTGGCCCAGGAATATGTGGCCTTCCTGGAGCACATTGCTGCCGGTAACTACAGCGCCTCACTGGACTTGAGTATGGTGGCCGAACGACCAAACTTGCCGCCAGAGTTGATCAGCCTGGGAGAGTATATCAAAACGACAGTTGCCAGTCTGGTGACGGCGCTGGATGAAGCGCAAAGAGCGCAGCAGACTTACACCCGCCAGTCCTGGGAAAGCCTGATGCAGTCCAGACGCACGCCAGCTGGTTATCGCTATCGTGCGGACGAAACCGACACTGTGCCTGAGATCGAGGTGGACGAAAATGCCTGGCTTCCACCGATGACGCGGACGGTGCGTTCCAAAGACGTGACGGTTGGGACGCAAGAGTTGGCGCTCCCCATTGCCTCAGGCACACGTGCGCAACTGATCGGCGCGCTTGGTGTGCGGCGTGAGCAGAGTGAACCATGGAGTGAGGATGAGTTGGCCCTGGTAACGACCGTGACCGATCAGTTGGCGCAGACGTTGGAAAACCTGCGTCTGCTGGATGAGACCACACGCCGTGCGGCCCGCGAACAGATGGCCGGCGAGATCGCAGGGCGCATCCGCGAAGCGGTGGAGATCGAGGCCGTCCTGGAGCGCGCCTTGAGCGAACTGGGGCACGCCTTCGCTGCTGAGCGTGGTACGGCGTATCTGACGTTGAGCGCGCAAGAAGAAGCTTGATAAGGGCAAGAGCATCAATCAGGATGAGGGATCGACTATGATGAAATCGGGGGCTGAACGAAGGGCGGCGATAGCGGCGGCATGGGAACGCCTTGTGACCGTCGATGTTATTGATGAAGAAGAAGCGCGGTTGGGGCGCCTCTTCTGCGTGATGATGGTGCTGACATTTGCAGTGGCGCTCTCGCTGGTGTTGATCTTTGTGATTGCCACGTTGCGTGGCATGTTCGCCAATCCCTGGCTGGGATGGCTAGCCACGGCTTTCCCGCTGGTTTTTGTGCCTTTGTCCGTCGTCAGTTTCTACCGTGCCAAGCAAGGATACGTGTCCTCTACATCCCGCGCCTTTGTGTGGCTCAACTTTGTCGGGATCGCGTTAGCCGTTTTGGTCTTCGATGGCGTCAATTCCCCGGGCTGGTTGCTCTTCTTTTGGCCGGTAACGTTGGCCGGGATGTTTTTGCGACCGGTGAGTTCGGTGCGTATGGCGTTCGGCGTCTTGCTGTACTATGGCTTACTTGTGCTGTTATCGAACTATGTCTTCGTGGGGGTGACCTTAAGCTTATCTTCCGAACTCTTTTACTACCTGACCCGCGCCTTTGGTTTAGTGATGCTGGTCGCCACGGCCGGCTTCGTGACCTACCTGAGCATGAACAGTGTGCACCAAAGCCTGGCCCGCACACGGCAGATCAGCCAGGATTTGCGCGGGATACAGCGTACGCTGGAAAGACGGGTCGCCGAGCGCACGGATGAACTGGCAAAACGCGCCGAGCAGTTCAGGACGATTGCCGAACTGAGCCATGCCATCGCCTCTATCTCGGACATGCAACAGCTGTTGGACACTGCCGTGCGTTTAATCGCTGAACGTTTGAGGTACGATCACGTGGGTATATTCTTCGTCGATCCGCACGGTGAATGGGCTGTGCTGCGTGCAGCTTCCTCAGAGGGGGGACAGCGTATGTTGGCGCGCGGGCACCGGCTGCGCGTGGGGCAGCAGGGTATCGTGGGCTATGTTGCCGAGACGGGGCTGCCCCGGCTCGCGTTCAACGTCGGCGAGGATGCGGTCTGGTTTAACAATCCCGATTTGCCTCATACCAAATCAGAGGTAAGCCTGCCCCTGATTGCGCGCGGGCAGACGATCATTGGTGTGTTGGATATTCAAACGCACGTAGCTGCGGCTTTTACAGAAGAGGACGTAACCGTGTTGCATATCCTGGCCGATGGTATTGCCGTCGCCGTAGCGAACGTGCTCTCTCTGACGGAGACGAAGGCTGCGCTGGAGCGTCTGGAACGTTATCAAGAGCAGGATGCATTGCGCGCCTGGCGGCAGGCATTGGCGCGCCGGCAGATGCAGATCGGCTACACCTTCGATTCGGGCTTTGTTTACCCGGTGGAGGTCGGCGCCGCGTCTGATGTCGCGGCGGCACAAGCGATGACAGACGTGACGACGCAGGTCACGGATACCGGCCAACATCTGTTATTAGCGCCGATCCGTATCCAGAACCGCAATGTGGGTGTGCTCTCCTTCGAAAAATCCATACCGTGGGCCGAGGAACAGATCCAGTTGGCGCGCTTTGTGGTGGAGCAGTTGGACCTGGCGTTGGACAACGCCCGTCTGCTGGAAGAGACCCGGCTGCGCGCCACCCAAGAGCGCGCCCGCAGCGATATTGTGGGGCGGGTGCGCGCGATGACCAGCACCGACGCCATCTTGCGCAATGCCGCGCGCGAGTTGGGCCTGGCGCTGCAGGTTGAGCGGAGCCGTATCCAACTGCTGCCGCCCGGTGAAGGACGTGTTGAAGGTCAGCCACAGGAGCAAATGAGGCAGGTATGAAGCGACGTTTGCATGGAGTGGGATTGGTCCTTACTTTGGTGTTGCTGGTCGCGTGCGGTCCGGCGCAGCCGACCGCGCCGTTGACGACGCCCGCTCCGGCGCGCGCCAAGCTGCGCCTCTTCCTGGTCAACAGTTATAGCGAGGATGACTTCTGGTCGCAGCAGGTGCGGACGGGAATTTTGGAGACGTTGGCGCGTGGGGGATATGCGAGCGTCGATGACACGCTGGAAATGGAAACCTTCTACATGGATGTGCGGCAGGTTTCGGCGATTTATGAAGCGACGCCGGCAGCACTCCGGGCTATTGAGAGGCTCGTGGAATTTGAGCCTGACATTGTGATCGTCTCTGGCGACGAGGCAGCACGCACCATCATTCCGTTGTATTTTGATCCCACGCTGCCCTTTGTTTTCTGTGGAGTGAATAGCGCCCGGAGTCTGGATGAGTTAGACTACACTCACGTAACCGGCATTCTGGA
>DYKY01000237.1 GCA_020722365.1 Thermoflexus sp. | reverse complement strand
TCGGGTTGGCCGATTTGGAGCGCCAGCCACACCGTCTTGGCGACGTCCTCCGTCATCACAGCAGCTTTGACGGCTGCCGTGGCGTCGCGTCCAATGGTGAAGACGCCGTGGTTCTTCAGCAACACCGCGCACGACGATCCGATGCTGTCCACCACCACCCTGCCGATGTCCTCGCTGCCGATTAGCGCAAAGCCCCCGCACGGAATCGGCGCGCCAAACTCGTCCGCCATCGCCGTCAGGACGACGGGGATCGGCTTGCCCACAGCGGCGAAGGCGGTCGCATACGGCGAGTGTGTGTGGACGATACCGCCCACGTCGGGCCGGTGGCGGTAGATGTAGAGGTGGCTCGCAGTATCCGAGGACGGCTTCAGATCGCCCTCGATAATCGCGCCCTCCAGGTTCACGATGACCATGTGCTCCGGTTGCAAGTCCTCGTAGCGCACGCCGGACGGCTTGATCACGACGTAGCCCGTCTCCGGATCGCGCGCGCTCACGTTGCCGCCCGTCCACTTCACCAGGTCGTTGGCGGGCAGTTCCATGTGCAATTTCCAAAGTTCTTCACGCAAAGATTGTAATAGCATAACGTCATCCTTGTTTTTTAGCGATATTGATTAATTGCTAATTCTCGCAATTCCACGGATCATTCTGTACATAAAACCAGTGGATTGTACGTATCTCCTGTCAACACTCCACAGTGAATATTCCACGACCAAAGCGTGATATCCTGTTGCCACCCACGCGCGCGCACCTCCTGTTCCGGGAGAACAAAAACATAGAAACCGCGCCCTTTCAAGGCCTCATAGGTTGGATGTAACGGTCTGGGTGTTAAACGATTAGCCACTTCCGAAACAGCAAATCGACCCACACTGAACCATATTGGAGAAAGCAAGACGACAAGAATAATCACCGCAACTATTTGGCCCCATTTCTGCCGTTTTGGCAGATGCCCCCGATAAACCAGGAAAGCACTGAGGCCAACAAAAGACAGTATCCAGAACACGACATATAAACTCACCGTGTACTCTCCATACAGCCAGCATCTGGACAAGCAAAAGTATTGTATCCAAAGTGCCACGTATGTAAAACGGGAGACGCGCGCAAGGCACGTCTCCCGTCGCCGGAATGTGTAGCAAACTACCTATAATGGCGAACTACACCTAAACGATTACAGCTTTGTGCTAGAGATGCCGAAGCAAATTTTCATAGGCATCGTGCGATCCTATCCAAAACCAGAGCAGACTATCCCCTTCAAGTATGCCTAGAGCGCGATGACCTTTATCAATTCCGAACGGAGTAAACCGGCAAACGTTTGCCAACACGCTTGAAATAAAGTCCTGGCGCTTACGGGTTGATTTGCCACAACTCATAGGCCTTGTCCGCACGACGTTGTACGCTTTCCGATAAAGCGTCATAGAGTTTCCAGAACTGCGCTGTTGTGAGAGATTTCATTTCGGCACAATCCGTCCCTCAGCATTGAACTCCATAGGCTTTGTTCTTCCAGCGCGATGCTCCGCCAGAGCTTCACCGGCCAATTGTTCCAGAACCGTTTGGGCCTGAGGCGTAGCCAGCAATGCATCCCAACGGGCATTATCGGCTTCAACTTCACTTGGCTCTTCACTTTGAGTAAGCTGTTGACTTAAAATCTGGCCCTGAAGGAAACGTGCGAAGTCCACCAATTGCGCCATTTGCGGAAACGGCAAAACGCGCGCAATCTTAATCAATGTTCGTTCATACTCTCGACTCGCAATCGTGTCTGTACTCATCGTTTCACCCTCAAATGCCTGGTTCTTAAACTGCTTCAAACCTGGAGCGACTTACCCTTTCCGCACCTCTGCCCGCATCGTCTTCAACCGCTTCATCACATCGTTCGCGCCGCGTCCAAAATAATCGTGGAGGATGACGTATTCGGCGTAGAGCTTGTCGTAGGCGGCGGTGTTTGCGGGGATCGGCGCGTACTTCTCGTCGCGCAGGCGCGCCATCGCGGCGCTGGCTTCCTGGATCGTATTGTAGCCGCCGGCCGCTTTGCCCGCGGCGACCGCGCCGAACATCGCGGAACCGAGCGCGGGCGTCTGCGTCGCCGCCGCGATCTTGACTTCGCGCCCGGTCACGTCGGCGTAGATCTGCATCAGCAGCTTATTGCGGTCCGGCAGGCCACCCGTCGCCACGATTTCGTCCACGGGGACGCCGTTGGCCGCGAACGTCTCGACGATCATCCGCGTGCCGTAGGCCGTCGCCTCGATGAGCGCACGGTAGATGTCCTCCGGCTTCGTCGCCAGCGTCTGGCCGATGAGCAGGCCGGTCAGGTCCACGTCCACCAGCACGGAGCGGTTGCCGTTCCACCAGTCGAGCGCCAGCAGGCCGTGCTCGCCCACGTTCTGCGCGGCGGCTTTCTCCTCAAGCAATTCGTGGATGCTGATCCCGCGCGCCGCAGCCGCCTGCACGTAGGCCGCCGGGACGCAGTTCTCGATGAACCACGCGAAATGGTCGCCCACGCACGACTGCCCCGCCTCGTAGCCGAAAAAACCGGGGATAATGCCGTCCTCGACGTAGCCGCACATGCCGGGGACGACGTGTTCTTCTTTCCCCAAAACCATGTGACAGTTGGACGTGCCCATAATGATGACCATGCGCCCCGCCTCGGTGACGGTGGCGGCGGGCACGGAGACGTGCGCGTCCACGTTGGCGACGGCGACCGCCGTGCCCGGCTTGAGGCCGGTCCACGCGGCGGCTTCCTCGGTAAGCCCACCGGCTTTCTCGCCTAAGAACTTAATATCGCGCGACATTTTCTCGTCCACGACGTTTTCCAAACGCGGATCAAGCGCCTTGAGGAACGCCTTGGGCGGGAAGCCGTGTTCCTTCGACCAGATGCCCTTGTAGCCCGCCGTGCAGTTGTTGCGCGTCTCCACACCCGTGAGCTGCCAGATCACCCAGTCCGCCGCCTCGATGAAGCGGTCGGCGGCGGCGTAGACCTCCGGGGCTTCGTCCAACGTCTGCCAGACCTTGGGGAAGAACCACTCGGAGCTGATCTTACCGCCGTAGCGGTCGAGCCAGTCCTCGCCCCTCTCGCGGGCGATGGCGTTGAGCTTGTTCGCTTCCGGCTGCGCGGCGTGATGCTTCCACAACTTGACCCAGGCGTGTGGATGGTCACGCCACTCCGGCAGGAAGCACAATGGCGTCCCGTCGGCTTTGGTGGGCAGCACCGTGCAAGCGGTGAAGTCAATGCCGATGCCGATCACGTCGGCGGGGTCCACCCCGCTTGTCTGCATAACAGCGGGAATCGTGCGCTTGAACGTTTCGAGGTAGTCGTTGGGGTCTTGCAGCGCCCAATCCGGTTCCAGACGGATGCCGGTCCCCGGCAGTTTCTCGTCGATCACGCCGTTGGCATATTGATAGACCTCCGTCGCCACGATGCTGCCATCCGCCACATCCACCAATACCGCCCGCCCGGATTCGGTGCCGAAGTCAACGCCGATCGCGTATTTAGTCATGTGCGTTCTCCTTGGTGAAGAAACGAGTGAAGAGTAAAGAGTGAGAAGTAATGAGTAAAGAGAATATGCCCTTACTCATTTCTCTCTACTCATTTCTCTTTACTTTAGTTTCCGCTAATTTGAACAAGCCCAAGTGCCGGGAGATTGCTCCCGGTA
>DYKY01000055.1:19236-23079 GCA_020722365.1 Thermoflexus sp. | reverse complement strand
TACTCCATACTCCATACTCCATACAAGGATAAACTATGAGCGGAAATCCCACATTGATCGTGATGGCGGCCGGATTGGGGAGTCGTTACGGGGGCATCAAGCAGATCGAGCCGGTTGGACCGTATGGCGCGACACTACTCGACTACGCCGTCTATGACGCGTTGCGCGCCGGGTTTGGCAAGGTCGTGTTCGTCATCAGCGAGGCCATCGAAGCGCCGTTCCGGGAGCGCTTCGGGACGACCATCGCGCAACATTGTGACGTGGCTTACGTGATCCAGCGGTTGGCGGATGTGCCGCCTGGCTTTGTGGTGCCGCCGGAACGCCAAAAGCCCTGGGGGACCGGGCAGGCGGTGCTGAGTTGCCGGGACGAGGTCGCCGGACCGTTCGCGGTCATCAATGCCGATGATTTCTACGGGCGTGCTGCCTTTGAGACATTGGCTGGGTATCTTGCTCTGGCGGAAGACAAAGGCGGCGTCTACGACTACTGCATGGTCGGCTACGTGCTGGAGAACACGATCACCGAGCACGGCCACGTCTCGCGCGGCGTCTGCACTGTGGATGACGACGGTTTTCTCGTCTCCATCCGCGAGCGCACGCACATCGAACGGCGCAGTGGGGGCGTTTCTTACACTGAAGATGGTGTGACCTGGATCGACATTCCCGCGCAGGCCACCGTTTCGATGAACATCTGGGGCTTCACGCCGAGTTTGTTCGACGAATTGGAGCGCCGGTTTCCCCTGTTTCTCCGGGATAACGCCGTAAATTTGCATAAGGCGGAGTTCTTTTTGCCTAACATCGTCGGCGACCTGGTGCAGGAAAAGAAAGCGCGCGTTAGAGTCCTCGCCAGTGACGCCCGGTGGTTCGGGGTGACGTACAAAGAGGATCGCCCACGGGTCGAACAGGCCATCCGCGTGTTGATTGCGCAGGGTGTTTATCCCGAAAATCTGTGGCAGCGCTAGACTACAAAAGTCTTACGAGATGTCCGGCAAAACCGGCATCTGCCTTGAGTAGGGATTGTTGAGGTGCGGGGGCGCGCTGAGATTTTTGTAGTTTGAAATGCTTGACAAACGTTTCAAAGGGATGTATACTTACTTCGTAAGTAAGATTAACTTTCTAACATCCCTCTTTATTTAGTTCTCAAAGCGCAAACTGTGGCAAAAAAAGCGACGCACGAGCAGACGCGAATTCATAACACGCAGTTGGTCTTCAGCACCATCTACGAGCGTGGGGAAATCAGCCGCGCCGAGATCGCACGGGTGACGCACCTGACGCGCCCTACAGTTTCCGACGTCGTCGCCGAGTTGATGGACGAAGGACTGATCGAAGAGATCGGCCATGCGCCTTCGACAGGCGGCAAACGCGCCATCTTGCTGCGTGTCGATGCGACATCACGGTACCTTATTGGGCTTGACCTGGCGCGTGAAGATTTTCGCGGCGCGTTGATCGATTTGCGCGGTGATATTCAGCATCGCGTCACTTTGCCTTTGCAAGGTCATGATGGGGATGCTGCCCTGAATCTGGTCTATGCGTTGGTCGATACGCTGATCGCGGCGGCGCAGCGCCCCTTGCTCGGTATTGGCATTGGCGCGCCGGGATTGGTGGATGCTATCGATGGCGTTATCCACCAGGCTGTGAACCTCAACTGGCGCGACATTCATTTGCGGGATTTGCTTGAGGCGCGCTACAAGTTGCCGGTCTACATGGCGAATGATTGCCAGGTAGCGGCGCTTGGCGAATACACCTTCGGAGAAAACAATCGCTCGAAGGATTTGGTGGTGATCCACATCGGCAAGGGCGTGGGCGCCGGGATTGTACTTGGTGGGCGGCTGTTTCACGGCAATCCGTTGGGGGCCGGGGAGATTGGTCACGTGACCGTCGTTGAAGATGGGGAGCCTTGCCAGTGTGGAAACACCGGCTGTTTGGAGACGCTTATTAACAACCGGGGTATCGTTCGACGAGCACGCGCGCTCGCGGCGGATATGCCGCAGTCGTTGCTCAATCAACTTGTCTCTGACCCTGAAGCGATCACCTTCGAAACGGTATGCCAGGCCTTCGATGCCGGTGATGAGGCTGCCCGTCAGGTGATCTACGAGGTGGGGCAGCATCTTGGCACAGCGGCGGCGTATCTGGTTGGGATTCTCGGTGGGTGTCGTATTTTGATCGCGGGTCGGTTTTTATGTTTTGGGCAGTTTTTGCTCGACGCTATCCGAGCCACACTGACGCGGCGTTCTCTCGCGGTACTTGCGCAGGCATCCGAAGTGGATTTTGTGAGTCTGGGTGGCGATATTGTGCTGCGGGGTGCGGCTGCATTGTTGATGCATCATGAGTTGGGGTTGTTCCCTTTCAGCCGGTGAGTTCAGCATGGATGTGCTAACGGGGTTGGATTGTCTGATTTCCGGTGGGGCAGCGCAGCTCAAGGGTAAGCGCGTGGGATTGGCAACGCATCCCGCTGCCGTGACGGGTGATCTCACGGACAGCGTTACCGCGCTCTTGCGGTGTGGCGTCACCTTAACGGCGCTGTATGCGCCCGAGCATGGCTTCTCCGGGGGCGTGGCCGATGGTCAACAGGTGCAGGATGCCGTTTACAAGGACACCCAACTGCCCGTTTACAGCCTTTATGGGACAACGCAAGAACCGATGCCGGAGATGTTGGCAAATGTCGACGTATTGCTCTTTGACATGCAGGATGTGGGTGTGCGGTTCTACACCTTCATCAGCACGCTGTTCTACGTGCTCAGGGGCGCGGCTAAGGCAGATGTGCCGGTCGTAGTGTTGGATCGCCCCAACCCCATCAACGGTATGGTGCGTGAAGGGCCGATCTTGAGTCCGGGCTTCGAGTCTTTTGTCGGCGTGGTCCCCATCCCCCTGCGATATGGCTTGACAATGGGTGAATTGGCATATTATATGAACTATGCTCAGGGGATCGACGCCGAGTTGACCGTGATCCCGATGGCGGGATGGCGACGGGACCTGTGGTTTGACGAAACCGGCTTGACCTGGGTGCCGACATCTCCCGCCATGCCCCACGTTTCGACGGCAGTGGTCTATCCCGGTATGTGCTTTTTGGAAGGTACGAACGTCTCCGAGGGACGTGGGACGGCGCTGCCGTTCGAGGTCTGCGGCGCGCCGTGGATCGATGGAGAGGCGCTGGCGGTGCAGTTGAACACGTTGGGGCTTCCGGGCGTGCGGTTCCGTCCTACGCAGTTTGTCCCGGCGGCGTCCAAGTTTGCCGGGGTAGTCTGTGGAGGCGTGCAGATTCACGTCATAGACCGTGCGACATTCCGCCCCGTGACGGTGGGGTTGCACCTGTTGGCAACATTGAAGGCGCTCTATCCGGCGGAGTTCGCATGGCTACCGAAAAGCTGGGAAGGCGCGCATCCGCACATCGACCTGCTTGCAGGCACGGATCAGGTACGGCGCGCCATAGACGCGGGCGAGGATGTGACCGGGTTGGTCGGAGATTGGGCGAATGTCGTGGCGGATTTCGCGCAGGAGTCCCGTCGATATTGGCTCTACACGTAGTAGTAGCGACTTATAAGATTTAACAAAATAGTCCGGTAATTGCGTGTTGTAGGAAAAGACTACGGCGGCGAAGACCTTTAGGTCGCTTCAGGCGTCCCTATGGGACGCGGGACGGTATAGCTACCGTTCGCAGGCCATCAATGGCCTGCCAACCATCAAGCGTTCCTACGGGACGCGGGTTTCTGTCCCGTAGGGACGCCTGAACGTTGCCTGGCGCTTCAGCGCCGGGTAGCCGTGAGATGAAGGTTCGCGTCCCGTAGGGACATCTGAACGTTGCCTGGCGCTTCAGCGCCGGGTAGCCGTGAGATGAAGGTTCGCGTC
>DYKY01000055.1:4982-19136 GCA_020722365.1 Thermoflexus sp. | reverse complement strand
CTGAACGTTGCCTGGCGCTTCAGCGCCGGGTAGCCGTGAGATGAAGGTTCGCGTCCCGTAGGGACGCCTGAATTTGGCGATATCGCGGATTATTTTCTTAACCTTCATCAGTTGCTGTTACACAAAAGAGAGGAGGTTCCGTTGAGCAGTACAACCATAAGCGCACAAGCCGTTCCTCGCGGGAGGCCACTGCGGTATTGGATCAAACGCATCACATCGAATTACGTCGTCAGGATGCTTTCACGCGCGATTTTCACGATCTGGTTTGTTACCAGCCTGGTCTTTTTCCTCGTGCGGCTGATGCCCTCCAACCCCATTGAGGTGTACATCAACGAGCTGATCGTACAGTATAGCTTGCCATACGCCGAAGCCCGCGACCAGGCAGCCTCGCTTTTCGCCATTGACCTGGACGCGCCGTTGCATGAGCAATACTTCGATTATATGGTGCAGCTTCTGCATGGAAATCTTGGAGATTCGCTGCGCTCGCCGGGCACATCCGTTTGGGAAATCATCGTCGCATTCCTCCCCTGGACGTTGTTCAGCGTGGGATTAGGCTTGATCATCAGCTTTATCTTGGGCGTGTTTATCGGGATGTTGCTGGCCTACAAACGCCAGGCGCTGTGGGAACCGGCGGTGTCCGGCACGGCTTCGATGTTGAGTTCCATCCCCAACTACATCATCGGCATTGTGCTGCTGGTCTACCTGGGCGTCTACTGGAACCTCGTGCCCATTCACCAAATGCGCGGATCGCGGTCGCCAGGCATTCAACCGGGTTTCACGTGGGTCTTCATCAAAGACATCTTCTTCCACGCGGCGTTGCCCATCCTTACGTACGTGCTTTCAACCATCGGCTCGTGGATTCTCTCGATGAAGAGCAGCACGATCGGCACGCTGGGCGAGGATTACGTGACGGTGGCCCGGGCGCGCGGTCTCTCCGAAGGGCGCATCACCACCGCTTACGTGGGGCGCAACGCGATGCTGCCGCTCATCACGCAACTGTTGATCAGTATCGGTTTTGTCGTCGGCGGGTCGATTCTCATCGAAAGCATTTTTGTCTACCAGGGGATTGGCTACCGGTTGCTGACAGCCCTCACGACGCGCGATTATCCACTGATGCAAGGCATTTTTCTGATTATCACCATCTCGGTGGTGGTCTCCAACCTGCTGGCCGATTTTATCTACGGGTGGTTCGATCCCCGCGTGCGCATTGCCGGAGGTGAACGATGACGACATCCCAAGCCTTGATGCCGAAGACCGGTATCCGCTATTGGCCGGGACGCTTCGTACGTGGGATTGGCCGTTTCTTAAAGCTGATGAGCCGCAACAAGACCGGATTCGTCGGGTTCTTGCTCTTCCTCGGCTTTGTGTTGATGACGACGGTTGGGACGCTGCTCGTGCCAAAGGTCACATCCGCCGACATCACCGCGATCTACGAGCCGCCTTCAAAGGCGCACTGGCTGGGTACCGACAGTCAGGGGAAAGATATCCTGTCGCAGATCGTGCATGGAGGATGGGACATCCTCCAGATGGCGCTGCTGACCGGCATTATCTCGACCTTCATCGGCGTGGCGCTCGGTTCGTTGAGCGCGCTTGTCGGCGGCGGTTTCGACGCCTTCCTGACGATGTTGGCCGACATCTGGCTGACCATCCCGCGCTTTCCGTTGCTGGCAGTGTTGGCTACCTTGGTGAAATTGGACAATATGCTGTTCCTGGCGCTGCTGCTCTCTGTGCTTTCATGGGCCGGCCTGTACCGTTCGATTCGCGCGCAGGTCTTCTCGATCAAGGAGCGTGATTACATCGAAGCAGCCACCGCGCTGGACCTGGGGATGTGGCACATCATCTTTTCGGAAGTGCTGCCCAATATGTTGAGCTACATCGCCATCAGCTTCACCTTCGGGATGACGTCCGCCATCTACGCGCAGGTAGGCCTCGTCTTCCTGGGCTTGGTTCCCTTGACCCGCAACTGGGGCGTGATGATCAACCTGGCCTGGACGCAGGGCGCGATCTTCTTCAAGGATAGCGTCTACTTTATTATGGCGCCGGTGACGGCGATTGCGCTCTTCCAACTTTCGATTGTGTGGATGAGCCGCTCGCTCGAAGAAATCTTCAACCCACGCTTGCGCACGGGATAAGGATATAGGAGGCAAGAAGCAAGATGGAAAACAAAGCAAGTACGCCTCTTACAGTCGAGGATTTGTGGGTCGAGTACCAGATTGAGCGCGGGGTTGTGAAGGCGGTGCGCGGGGTGAGTTTCAGTCTGGCGAGGGGCGAAAGTTTGGCGCTGATCGGTGAAAGCGGCTGCGGCAAGACGACGCTCGGCGTGGCGTTGATTCGTCTGTTGGTTCAGGCGGCACGCATCTCTAAAGGCGAGATCACGTACTGGCGCGGCAACCAGGGCATCGACGTCCTCTCACTCAAAGAAAGAGAACTGCGCCGTTTCCGCTGGCGCGAGTGCGCAATGGTGTTCCAGTCGGCGCTGAATGCCTTCAACCCGGTGTTGCGAATCTGGGATCAGATTCTCGATACGGCTAAAGCCCACGGCGGCATGTCCAAAAACCAGGTGCGGGAACGCGCGCTGCAATTGTTGGAATATGTCCAACTGGATCCCAAGCGTGTCATCGACGCCTATCCGCACGAGTTAAGCGGCGGCATGCGCCAGCGCGTGCTCCTGGCAATGAGCCTGTTGCTCGATCCGCAGGTGCTCATCCTCGACGAGCCGACGACGGCGCTGGACATCCTGACGCAGCGAACGATCATTGACCTGCTGCGGCGGCTCAAGAAGGAGATCGGCTTTGCGATGCTCTTCATCTCGCACGATCTGGCAACCGCCGCCGAGTTAGCGGACCGCGTCGCCACGATGTACGCGGGCAGCATCGTCGAGGTGGGGCCGGTGGAAGACATTTTCTATCGCCCGGCGCATCCTTACACCCTGGGATTGATCCGCGCCGTCCCCACCGTGACCGGCGATTTCGAGGACCTGATCTCGATCCCCGGCGCGCCGCCGGACCTCATCGATCCGCCGCCGGGCTGCAAATTTCACCCGCGCTGCCCCTATGCGACGGAGCGGTGTCGTGTCGAAGAGCCGAAACTCGAAACGCATTACAGCGAGACGCACAGCGTGGCCTGTTTCAACGTTCAGCGTGTGCAGCAGGATACGCTCGATCTGCAAGAGCGCTACGCAAAATACGCGGGAGGAAAGGCACAATGAACGCGGGATCAGGGGAATATCTTATCGGAGCGCGCAATCTGGTGCGGATGTTTGGCTCGCGGCGGGAACGGGTCACAGCAGTGGAGGACGTCTCCTTCGGCATTCGGGAAGGAGAAGTGGTCTGCCTGGTTGGCGAAAGCGGCTGTGGGAAGACGACGACGGGCAAGATGATCGCCGGGCTGCTCAAACCGACGACCGGACAGGTCTTCTACGCCGGCAAGTCGGTGTGGAATCCCAGAGGAGACCGGGGCGAGGATTTCAAGAAGTTCCGGCTCGGTGTGCAGATTATCCACCAGGACCCGTACGCTTCGCTCAACCCGTCGCACACGATTTATCAAATCATGAGCGCGCCGCTGTTGCACCATAAACTGGTTGCCAACACGCATGAAGCGCTGGATCGCGTGATCGAACTGCTCACCACCGTCGGGCTATCGCCGGTGGAGGATTTTCTGTACAAGTATCCGCACCAGTTGAGCGGTGGGCAGCGCCAGCGAGTGTCCGTGGCGCGCGCGCTGACCGTCAACCCGCGCGTTATCGTGGCGGACGAGGCGGTATCCATGGTGGATGTTTCGATCCGCGTGGGATTGCTCAACATGATGGCCGACCTGAAGCGCAACCTCGGCGTGACGTACCTGTTCATCACCCACGACCTGGCGGTCGCGAAGTTTTTCGCGTGGGAAGGCCACATTGCCGTGATGTACGTGGGCAGCATCGTCGAGTTCGCCTCAACGCCGCAGTTGATCAACAATCCCTTGCATCCCTACAGCAAAGCGCTGCTCGCCGCCGTGCCGGAGGCCGACCCGGAATTGACCCGCAGCAAGGCGCGCGTCGAGCTGCGCAGCCAGGACATTCCCAGTCTTTTGGCGCTGCCGAGCGGCTGCCGGTTTCATCCGCGTTGTCCTTATTTCGAACCGGGCCTGTGCGATGTGAAAAGGCCTGAATTGCTGCCAATCGGCGAAAACCGGTACGTGGCATGTCATGTTGCGGCGCGGGAGGCCGGGGCAGTCTCATGATCAGTCCACAGATGGGCCGGGCGGTATTGCGGATCGTTGTGTTCCTGGTCGTGACCTCACTGATCCTGCTGCCCTTTGTGAGGCCGGGCAGCGCCGAATTCGTCGTCACGCTCATCACATTGGCATTGGGCATTGGTTGTGGCATCGTGCTTTTTGTGCTTGTGCGCCGGCAACAACATTAGAACATTTGTAACTATTCAGGCGTGTAGGCCGACCACGAATTCAACCACGGATGGAGATCGAATAAACGAATGGGCGCCTGCCTAACGCACGTTTTTGCCTGAACAGTTACGAACATTTGAATGTTGATGGAGATTAAGAAAATAAAGCAGCAATCGAATGTGCCGGCGAAACCGGCTGAAGCCGGCGTATACACCGACTTCAGTCGGTAAAATCTCATAAACGTTCAAACGATTATTTGGAGGAGGTAAGCATAAGAAAAATACTTAAGAGGCTATTCTATGAGTTTGCGTTTCAATTACTTACCATTTAATTACTTAAGGAGGAGTATAGATGAAGACTCAGCAGTTACGCAAGAATTGGCTATGGGTGGTGTTGTGCGTGGTCCTGCTCCTTTCTTTCCTGAGCAGCTGCGCTACGCCGACGCCGGAAGTTATCGAGAAGACCGTCGAGGTCGAGAAGGTCGTCGAGAAGACCGTCGAGGTCGAGAAGACCGTTGAGGTTGAGAAGGTCGTCGAGAAGACCGTCGAGGTCGAGAAGATCGTCGAAGTGACGGCTGTTCCCACCGGCCCTGGCGTGTTCAACGGCGCGTATCCCTATCAGGTGCCGCCGGTGGGCCACCTGAACATGTTCGCCACCAACAGCATGGGTGTCGGCATTTACCGGACGCTGTTCCAACCGCCGCTGGCGATGTATATGTGGGCCGATGGCTCCTGGGTGCCTTATCTGGCCGAAAGCTGGGACATCGACGCAGCGACTGCCACGTTGACCGTCTACTTGAAGAAGGGCATCAAGTGGAGCAATGGCGATGACTTCAACGCTCAGGACGTGATCGCCACCTTCAACTGCCGCCGCCTGACCAATGGCACCGTCTGGCGCTTCCTGGAAAGCGTCACCGCCAAGGACGATTACACCGTCGTCTTCAAGATGTCCGAACCATCCAGCGTTGTCGAACGCTACGTTATTCGCAACGAGCCAATCGTCGACCGCGCCACCTACGGCGAGTGGTCTGACAAGTTGCAAGCGCTGGTCGATGCCGGCAAGGACAAGGATTCCGAAGAGTGGAAGACGCTGTTGCAGGAATTCAACGCCTTCCGTCCCGAAACGTTGAATGCCACCGGCCCTTACATCATCGATATGGATAGCATCAACGAAGCGCGCATGACCCTGGTGAAGAACCCCACCTCCTACTGGGCCGACAAAGTCAAGTTTGACATCGTTTACCTGTACAACGGCGAGACGCCAACCGTGACCCCGCTCGTTCTCGCGCAGCAGGTGGACTACGCGACCCACGGGTTCCCGCCTGCGACCGAGAAAGCCTTCGTGGCTTCCGGCGTGCGCATCGTCCGCCCGCCCATCTACTCCGGCCCGGCCCTCTACTTCAACCACACAATGTACCCCTTCAACGTGAAGGAAGTGCGCCAGGCCATCGCCTACGCGGTAGACCGCAACCAGAACGGCGTGGTCTCCCTGGGTGAATCAGGGAAGGCTGTGAAATACATGGCCGGCTTCAGCGACAATATGGTGCCGCTGTGGATGGACACGGGGTTGCTGAATACGTACGAGTTCAATCGTGATAAGGCTACCGAACTGCTGGAGGGCCTGGGCTTCACCAAGAACGCCGACGGCATCTGGGTGACGGACAAGGGCGACGTGATGGAATACGAGCTGACCGCGCCCGCCGAGTTCGCCGACTGGTCAGCCGCCGCCGAGAACCTGGCCGGGCAGTTGACCGAGTTCGGCATCAAGACCACGTTCCGGGGCGTTGAATTCAACCAACATCCCATTGACGTTCGCTCAGGTAATTTCGAGCTTGCCATTCGTGAATGGGGTTCCGGCAACCCACACCCCCACTTCGCCTTTACGGTACCCTTCTTCAGCTATAACATCAATGCGGCGGAAGGCCCTGGCATCAGCTTTGACCTGAACGTGTCGACCGAGTGCTGCGGCGAACTCGACCTCGAACCCTTGATCACCGATCAAACCAAGGGCCTCGATGTTGAGGCGCAGAAGGCTATGGTCGCCAAGACCGCGCAGGCGTTCAACGAACTGCTGCCCGTCGTCCCGCTGTGGGAGCGTTACGGCAACAACCCGATCATGGACGGCCTGCACACCTGCGGCTGGCTGCCCGACGATGATCCCATCTACAAGAACAGCCCTTACGCCGACTCCTTCACCGTTATGATGATCATGGACGGCACGCTGTATCCCTGCAACCAGTAAGCGGTACATCTCAATCAGGCAGGTGACGTTACCGTCAGGCAGTGTCACCTGCCTTTTTAACCCTTGCGAAGGTTTAGGCGCAGTCTGCTGCGCACACCTTCGCAAGGGTGGATAAAAGATGAAAAACCTGATCTTGATGACGGCCATCGGTGTGATCCTGTTTATGTCCAGGGGCATCGTCGGGCCGATCAACTCATTGTACGTCGAGAGCCTGGGCGCAAATTACGTGATGATTGGCGCGCTCGGCGCGATGACCTCACTGACGGCTATTGTATTCAGCTACGTGTGGGGACGCTTGTCCGACCGGCAGGGCAAACGTAAGCTGTTCCTCGTGAGCGGGTTGGCGGTGCTGGCGCTCAGTTCCGGGTTGATGGTGATTGCGCAGAACTACGTTCATCTGTTCCCACTCAACGTCCTGGGCGCGGCGGCACAAGCTGCTTATGCCGTGGCCAGTTTGGCTTTGATGGGCGACATTTTGGAACAGAGCGCAACTGCGCGTGGCCGGCAGATGGGCATCTATCGCGGCCTGGGGTCGCTTGGGTTCGGCGTACTGGCCTTCTTTTCCGGTAGCATTGCCGATCGCTTATCGCTCCGCGCACCGTTTGGGCTGTCCGCCGGTTTTTTGATTGTGGCGGTCGTGCTGGCGCTGCTTGTCGAAGAGGACTCGGCGCATCCGGCGCGCGAAGTGATGCCCGCTACGCCGGTTACATTACAAACGTCAGCGACAGCGCCATTGGCGGCGCCAACGGCGCTTCCACTGCCGCCGCTGTTCGTCTCGATGTTCCTGTGGTCACTGGTGACAGGTGCGGTCTATGCGGTGTGGGCCAACTACATGGTCGGCGAACTCGCGTTCACCCAGGGCCAGATGAGCCGCTTGTGGGGCCTAGCCTCGTTCTCCGAGTTCCCGTTGATGATTCTGGCAGGCGCGATCTCCGATCGCATCGGACGTCCGGCCATGCTCAGTCTGGGCTTTTTCGCCTGGACAGTCGTCTTTCTCGGCTATGTCGTCACGCCGTTCATGCCGTGGATTGTCATCGTGCAGCTTATCCGCGCTTTCGCCTACTCTGCCTTCACTGCGGCCTCGATGACCTATGCCGCCGAAGTGCGCGCCAAGGCGCAACGCGGGCGCATTTCCGGGCTGTACAGCAGCGTGGGCAGCATCGGCGCGATCCTCGGCTCGACGATGGGCGGCGCGCTGGCGCAATTCGCCGGCACCCCCACGATGATCCTCGCTAACGCGGTGCTCATTTTCGGCGGCGCGCTGTACCTGGCGATAGTGGCGCTTCGACATCGTCGCTATGTTGTTGCCGGTGGTTAGGTGGTTAGGTGGTTGGGTGGTTGGGTGGTTGGGTGGTTGGGTGGTTGGGTGGTTGGGTGGTTTGCTCATTCGCTGATTCGCTCATTCTTTCATTGGGGCGTGTTTCATTTCGGTCCGTCGTCTAGGGCCTTGTGCCCGTTGCTTGTGCCCGTTGCAAGCGTCGAAAACACGCCCACAAGGGGCTAGACTACGACCGCCCAACTCATTTAAAACACGCCCCTTTCATTTCATAATTCGTAAGGAGTGTCTATGTTTCCAATGCCTAGAACGCTCAATTTGCCACAAGGGCCGCTGGACGGCTTGCCACCGGTGGCGGAATACGATTGTTTGCGCGTTGACGAGCCGATCACCGTTGACGGTCGTCTCGACGAACCGGTCTGGCAGCGTGTGGCGTGGTCTACGCCGTTCGTCAAGATGGACACGGGCGCGCCGGTGTCGCTCGATTCGCGCGTGGCGCTGCTGTGGGACGCCGCCTATTTGTACGCCGCCTTCAAGTACGAGGACCACGAAATCTGGGGTACGCATGTCGAGCACCACGATCACGTCTACAATTGCGATAGCGACGCCGAAATCTTTATTGATGGCGATGGCGTCTATTACGAGTTGGGCGTCAATCCCATCAACACGATCTACGAGGTGTTCTGGACGTGGGTGGAGCCGGTGGTTGAACGGCGCGACATCGCGCGGCTGAACCACTTTTTCTCCCTCGAAAGTTTCTTCTACTTCCTGCCCCGGTTGGATGAGCGCATGGGCCGCATCGGCGAGCGGGATTGGGAACTATCCGGCCTCAAGCACGCCGTCCAGGTGGACGGTAGCCTCAACTGCCCGGCGATCCGCGACAACGGCTGGACGGTCGAGTTTGCGCTGCCCTGGGAGAGCCTGAAAGCGTTGGGGACCCCGCACACGCCGCCCCTTCCCGGTGACGTCTGGCGCATCGGCGCGTCCCGCTGCCAGCACTTCCACGACGAACAAGGCAACAACATCGCCGTGGACTGGTCGTGGAACCGTCACGGCTACATCAATATGCACATCCCGGAGCGCTGGAGCAAGGTACGCTTCGTGGATCAGGTCGTGTAGAGAAGCAGGATGCAGGATGCAAGATTTTCGTAATTCGTACTTCGTCATTTGCTATTTGTCAGGAGTATCCTATGAAAATTCTCGTCGGTGCAATTGGTCATGAATCGAATACTTTTACGCCGTTTTTGACGCGCTTGGAAGACTTCCGCCCGCGTTACGGGCAGGAGACGCTTGCGCCGCCGATCCGCCACGGCGCGTTTGGCGGCATCGTCACCACATTGCAGGCGCATCCCGATGTCGTGCTCGCGCCGTCGGTCACGGCGCACGCGATGCCCGGCGGCGTGGTCGAGCGCGGAGCCTTCGAGACGCTGAAGGCGGCGCTGCTCGAAGCCGCCCACGACGTGGATGGCGCGTGTATCTTCCTCCACGGCGCGATGCGCGCCGAAGGCGTAGATTACGCGGAGAACGACATCCTCACGGCTTTACGCGCGAAACTTGGCCCGGACGTTCCCATCACCATCGCGCTGGACATGCACGCCAACATCGTCGCCGAGACTGCGCGCACCGTCAATGCAATGGTCGCCTACCACACCGCCCCTCACGACGACACCTACGAAACGGGCGCCAAGGCCGCCGAGATGCTGCTGCACCTGTTGGAGGGCGGGCACTTGGCGATGGGCTTCGCCAAAGTCCCGTTCCTGCTGCCCGGCGAAAAGGCCGAAACGTCTGTGGGCGCGATGCGCGAGATGATGCAGCTCGTCGATGATCTGGAAGCGCAGCCCGGCATCGTCTCCGCCTCGTTGATGAACGGTCACTGCTGGGCCGACGTCCCCGACATCGGCGTGAGCGCCGTCGTCGTCACCGATGGGGACGAGACGTTAGCCCAAGCCGAGGCGGATCAGCTCGCTGCCACGTTCTGGGCGCGCCGCGCCGACTTCGACTTCCACACCGAAGCCTACCCCGTGGACGAGGCCGTGCGCGTCGCTATGACTGCCTCCGAATCCACCGTCTTCCTTTCTGACTCCGGCGACAATCCCGGCGCGGGCGGCACCACGGACGTCACGGCGGTGCTCGAAAGTTTGCTGCGCCAGGGGGCGACGAACACCGTGGTTGCTTCGATTTGGGATGCGGAGTCCGTCGCCGCGTGTATCGCCGCCGGGGTGGGCCACGAGGTCAACTTGAACATCGGCGGCAAGCTCGACACGCGCCACAGCAAACCGTTGCCGGTCACAGGGACGGTGCGCCTTATCTCCGACGGCGACACCTACTGGGGTGGCGTCCGCGCGCCAGAGCGGCTGATGCAGCGCGGCCCCACCGTCGTCCTCACCGTGGATGGCGTGGACGTGATCCTCACCGCCGAGCGGCAGAGCTACGTCGACCCCGCGCAATTTCACAGCCTGGGCATTGACCCGTTGGCCTACAAGATCGTCGTCCCCAAGCGCGGCTACCTGACCACACCCTTACAAGCCATCAGCCCACGTTCCATCCTCGCCGTTAGTCCCGGCGTGACGAACTGCGACGTGCGGCAGTTGAAGTACCGGCGCGTGCAGAGGCCAATGTATCCGTTGGATGAGTTCTAGATTGGATATTCTTTGGAGGTGACCTATGATCGAAAATATAGTACTTTTACCGATGCCGCGTCATCTGACGCGCCTTGAGGGCGTCTTCAAACTGACGCCCGAATCCGTCATTTTGTTGGACGCTTCTTGCCCGCAGGACATTCTCTTTTCCGCCCGGCGCGCGCAGGCGGCCTTGCAGGAGTACCTGGGCGTGAGTTGGCGCCTCGCTGCCGGGCGCGCGGCGTGGACGGACGTGCATCCCGGCCTGACGTTGAGCCTGATGCCCGACGTGGTCGCGCAGCCGCAGGGCTACCGCCTGACGATTGCGCCGGAGGGCATCCAGGTCTACGCCCACGATGCCGCCGGGATTTTCTACGCGGTTTGCACGCTCGCGCAACTGCTCCAACAGGCCGCCGGGCAGGAACTGCCCTGCCTCGACATCCGCGACTGGCCCGATTTCCCCGCGCGCGGCGTGATGCTGGACGTCAGCCGCGACAAAGTCCCCACGATGGAGACGCTGTTCGCCCTGGTGGACCGGCTGGCAAGCTGGAAGGTCAACCAGCTCCAGCTCTACATCGAACACACGTTTGCCTATCACGATCACCGCGTGGTGTGGGAGCATGCTTCGCCCTTTACCGGCGAGGAGATTCTGGCGCTCGACGCCTACTGCCGCGAGCGCTTCATCGAACTTGTCCCCAACCAGAACTCCTTCGGGCACATGAAGCCCTGGTTGATCCACGAACGGTACGCGCCTCTCGCCGAGACGCACGGCACGATTCAAACGCCGTGGGGCAACTACACGATGGAAGGCCCGTTCGGCCTCGCGCCGGAGAACCCCGGCAGCATCGAATTGATTCGCAGCCTCTATGATGAGCTGCTGCCGCACTTCACCAGCCGCCAGATCAACGTGGGCTGCGATGAGACCATCGACCTGGGCCAGGGCGCGAGCAAGGAGGCCTGCGAAGAACGCGGGACGGGACAGGTCTACTTCGACTTCCTGATGAAGATTTACCGGGACGTGAGCCGGCGCGGCTACAAAATGCAGTTCTGGGGCGACATCATCACGCACTACCCCGACCTGGTGCCGCAGTTGCCGTCGGACGTCATCGCGCTGGAATGGGGCTACGAGTTCGACCATCCCTTCGACGCCAACGGCGCCCAGTTTGCCGCTGCCGGGGTGCCCTTCTACGTTTGTCCCGGCACTGCCTCGTGGAACAGCCTCGCCGGGCGGACGTATAACGCGCTGGGCAACCTCCTCAACGCCGCCGAAAACGGCCTCAAGCACGGCGCCATCGGCTATCTCAACACCGACTGGGGCGACCGGGGCCACTGGCAATATCTGCCGGTGAGCTATCTAGGCTTCGGCGTCGGCGCGGCGTATGCGTGGTGTCTCGATGCGAACCGCGCGCTTGATGTACCGCGGGCCATCGGGCGTTTCGCCTTCGACGATCCGACCGGCACGATGGGGAGGATCGCCTACGATTTGGGCAGTGTCTACCAGATTCCCAACGTCCCGCGTATCCATAACTCCAGCATCCTCTTCCACCTGCTGCAAGGCGCGGTCGCGGACGAGGAGCGCTTCAAGAATGTGACAGCGGAGGATTTCGAGGCAACGCTGGACCGCATCGACGCGATCCTGACGCCTCTGCCCGCTGTGCAGATGCATCGCCCGGACGCCGACCTGATCAAGCGGGAGTTTGCCAGCGCCGGGCGACTGCTGCGTCACGCCTGCCGCCGCGCGCTGCAGCTCCTGGGACAGGAGACGGACACCGCCGCCATGCTCGTTGATCTGGAGGAGGCCATCGCCGAACACAAAGCGCTATGGCTGGCCCGCAACCGTCCCGGCGGCCTGGAAGACAGCCTGAAGTGGTTCGAGCCGCTGCGCAAGGCGTACACGTAATTCATTGGGACGCAGATTCGCGCAGATTTCTATCTGAACATAAAAATCAGCGTTTATCTGCGAGAATCTGCGTCCGGATAAAATAAAGGAGCGTGATATGTCCGCTACCATTCGCAGTTACCGTGGGGCAGACGAGGGCGCGCTGCTTGAGTTGTGGCGCGTGACGATGACACACGACCGGATTACGCCGTCGGTGTGGCGGACGAAGGTGCTGCTGGACCCGAACTTCGATCCGGATGGCTTACTCGTTGCAGAAGATGATGGCGCTCTCGTCGGTTTCGTGCTCTCGCTGGTGCGCCGTGTGCCATACTTCCTGCAAGGGTTGGAGCCGGAGAACGGCTGGATTACCGCGTTCGGCGTCCGCCTCGACCATCGGCGGCAAGGCATCGGGCGCGCGTTGTTCGATGCGGCATTGGCGCGGATGGCGACCCTGGGCCGGACACGCGTCGCAATTTCGCCGTATACGCCCAACTACTTCATCCCTGGCGTGGACGTCGAAGCCTATCCCGCTGCCCTCGCTTTCCTGCACGCGTTCGGCTGGCAGACGATATCCACACCGATTGCCATGCGTGCTGAACTGACAGATTTTCAGATTCCGCCGGTCATCGCGGACCTCGAAAGTCGTCTGCGACGCGATGGTATCGCCGTGCGCTCGGTGCAACCAACCGACCTGCCCGCGCTGATGGCCTTCACCGTCGAACACTTTGGCTGGGACTGGTACCGCTTCGCGCAGGAGTACTTGCTGGCGCTGTTCGGCGCGGGTGCGGACGACATTGGCTGTTGGGTAGCGGCACACGGCGAGGAGATCGTCGGCTACTGTCAGCACCGGCGCGAGCGTTTCGGCCCGTTCGGCGTCGCACCGGCAATGCGCAACCGGGGCATCGGACGGCTGCTGCTCTTCAACAGCCTGGCGGATATGGTCTCGCGGGGTTTCCACTGCGCGTGGTTCCTGTGGACAGGGCAAGACGCCGCGCGGCTGTATCACCTGGCGGGCTTCCGGCAGATGCGGCAGTTCGCCATTATGCAGAAATCTCTATGAATAATAACGATCGGTTTGCATTAAATCGCTTCCTGAATGCGCAAGAATCGGTGTATGAGCATGTTCTCGCGGAGCTAAGGGGCAGGCAGAAACGCTCACATTGGATGTGGTTCATCTTCCCACAGATGGATGGTTTGGGATTCAGCGCGACAACGAAGTATTACGCCATCAAGAGCCTGGAAGAAGCGCGACAGTACCTCAGTCATCCAATTCTGGGTGCGAGATTGCTGGAGTGTTCGGGAATTGTCCTTGCCATTGAAGGGCAGTCCTCCATCTCGGAAATCTTTGGCTATCCAGATGACCTGAAACTCAAATCATCTATGACATTGTTTTCGTGTGTTTCTGACTCGCCTTCTGTGTTTGACAAGGTTCTCGACAAGTATTTCCGTGGAGAGCGGGATGCCAAGACGCTCGCATTGTTGGAGAAACAGCGAGCATAGAAGAAACTACCAAAGACTTCAAAAGTCTCAGCAGTTACTCTGTCTTGCAGACCTCGTGTGCAGCGCAGATCTGTGCTGCACTAGACGCCTTGTCAGACTTTTGAAGTCTGGCTATGGTTTACTGATCGGGGGGAATTATGGATGAAAGTTTTGTGAGCGGCAAGATTATGGTGATCGGCGCGCACGCCGGGGATGCGGAGGTGATGGCGGGCGCGACAGTGCTCAAGCACACGCAGGCTGGACATCAGGCCGTCATC
>DYKY01000055.1:0-4882 GCA_020722365.1 Thermoflexus sp. | reverse complement strand
GATGGCGGGCGCGACAGTGCTCAAGCACACGCAGGCTGGACATCAGGCCGTCATCTGGCGTGCCGATGTCTATCTCGACGCGACCGACGTATGGGACGATTACCTGGCGATGCTGCACGCGCATGCGCTGACGCGCGGTGGCATTTCATCGTTCCGCTACTTTGACTACTACGACGCGCTCGGCACCACGCGCGGCTGTCTCGGTGGTTTTACGAAAGCCGTCGCGCTGATGATGACGCCTGGCGCGTGGGTCCGGCGTGTGGATTATCTGCTATGAACCTTACCAAAGCACAGACGATTCTACAAAACGCTATTGGCGAGGTCACACCAGCAGCGCAACTTGTCGTCCGGCATCACGATGCCCTCGTCTTTTCCAAGGCGCTCGGCTGGCTCGACCCGGAGACGCACGAACGCCCAACCCAACCGGACACCTTGTTTGACATGGCCTCGGTGAGCAAGCTCTTCACCGTCACAGCTTTTATGACGCTTGTCGAAGAAGGCCGCGTCGCACTCGATACGCCGCTCAGCGCGGTTGTGCCGGAGTTCGGCGGGCTGCGTCCCATCCAACCTTACGAAGACCCGCTTAGCCCTGGCGGAATGGTCGCCGTCTCTGAAGGCAGTGGCTTTGTGGATGCCGGTCGCGTCACGTTTCACGATCTACTCACCCACACCTCCGGCCTTCCGGCGTGGCGTCCGCTCTACCGCCAGCCTACCGCCGACGCTGCCCGCCAGATGGCGCTGGACACCTTCTTCTCATATCCCACCGGCACGCAGGTGGTTTACAGCGATATCGGCCTGATTTTGTTGGGGATGGCGATTGAGCGCCTTGCCGGGCAATCCCTCGACGCCGTTGTACACAACCGCGTCACTGCCCCGTTGAACCTGCGCCACACCGGTTACCTCCTCAACTCCCCCGGAAATATCACCGATCCACCATCCACCATCCACTCTCTACCATCCAAAATCCAAAATCCAAAATCCATAGCGCCGACCGAATTCTGCGCCTGGCGCAACCGTCGCATCGTCGGCGCCGTCCACGACGAGAACGCCTATCGACTCGGCGGCGTCGCCGGGCACGCGGGGGTGTTCTCCACGGCGGAAGACATCGCGGCGTTCGGGCAGGTATTCCTGGATCGTCCGACCGGGCAAAGGCGGGGGTTCCCGTTGCTGCTGTCCTCCACGGTAGACGCGATGACGCGCTGTTACACCGACGGCATCGGCGCGCGGCGCGGCCTTGGTTTTGCATTGTGGTCGCCCGACCCGGAGGCCAGCAGCAACCCGTTCAGCCGACGTGCGTTCGGGCATACCGGTTTCACCGGCACGTGCCTGTGGATGGACCCGGAGCGCGACCTCGTCGTGGCGCTGCTGACGAACGAAGTCTACAACGGGCGACAGAATCGCGGGATCGCCGGGTTGCGCGTCGCCGTCCACCGGGCGATTGTAGAGACAATGGATCATCGCCAATGAAGTTATCGCTTTTGTATATCTTCTGGATATAATGAAGATATAAGGGGATGTGAAATGACTGTCAAGGTGATGCTGTCTTTTCCCGACGCGTTTTTGGCGCAGGTGGATGCGTTGGCCGAAGCTGAGCAGCGCAGTCGAAGTGAGTTGGTGCGCGAAGCGTTGCGACACTATATGGCTACCCGCACTGGTGCGTTACGGCCTGGCGACCAGCCCCAGGCGCGTACTGCGGTGGAATCGTTTGCGGGGCTGGCGCAGATTTCCCCTGGCACCGGTGAAAATAGTGCCGAGGATGTGCGCTACTGGCGGGATGAGCGTCAATGATGCGATTGGTATTGGACACTTCAGTGGTGCTCAAATGGATCCGCCAGGAGGAAATCCTGGCAGAGCAAGCCTTAGCCATTTTACACGGCTACCTTGAGGGGCACATTCAGGTGATTGTGCCAACGTTACTGATCTACGAAGTCGCCAATGTCTTGCGCTACAAAAATGAACTCACCACAACGTACCTCGAAACGGCGATTCAAAGTTTATTCGATTTGGGCGTGTTTCAAATGAGTTGGGCGGTCGTAGTCTAGCCCCTTGTGGGCGTGTTTTTGACGTTCAAAACGGGCACAAGGCCCTAGGCTACAACTGAAATGAAACACACCCATTCGATTTGGGCCTGGAATGGATCGCTGTTTCGTCGGACACTATCCGGCGCTCGGTGAACCTTGCCCGCGCCTATGACACCAGCGTATACGATGCTGTCTTTGTGGCGTTGGCTGAAAGCACCGGCGCAACGTTGATCACTGCCGATGCGCGTCTAGTGCAACGCTGGGAAGGATTGTCTTTCGTAGTTTTCCTCGGCGAGATAGCCGATCACTTTCAGCTATCCTGACCCTGGCCGTCGTTGGGGTCGATTCACAATAGAATTTACACCTCACGCTTGAAAGGACTCCTATGATCGTCATCGGTTTGATGTCCGGTACCTCCGCCGACGGCACAGACGCCGCCATCGTGCAGCTGGAGGGCGCGCCGCCCGCGCTTGCGTGGGAAGTGTTGCATCACACCCACGTCCCGCATCCGCCCGCGCTGCGCGACGAGATCTTCGCTTGTTTCCGCCCCGAAACCGGCAGCGTGGATCGCCTCTGTCGCCTCAATTTCGCCCTGGGACGCGCGTTCGGCGCGGCGGCGTTGCGCGCGATTGCCGAGGCCGGGCTAACGCCCGCGCAGGTGGACCTTATCGGCAGCCACGGGCAGACGGTGTGGCATATCCCTCCCGAAATTTCACCGCAGAGCACGCAGAGGTCGCAGAGATTTTATGACACCTCGGCGCTCTCAGCGTTCTCTGCGGTGGAAGAAGCCGATTGTTGTGCAAGTCCTTTGGATGGAACGGAGGGTGGCGCGACGCTGCAACTGGGTGAACCGGCGGTCATCGCGGAGATGACGGGCATCCCCGTCGTGAGCAACTTCCGCACGCGCGACATGGCCGCCGGTGGGCACGGCGCGCCCCTCGTCGCCTACGTGGACGCCCTGCTGCTCACCCATCCCACGCTCACCCGCGCCGCGCAAAACATCGGCGGGATTGCGAATGTGACGTACTTAAGCTTTCAGCCGTCAGCGATCAGCGATCAGCTTTCAGATTCAAGCTCCCAATCCCCAACCACCAATTACCAATCCCCATTTGCGTTCGATACCGGCCCCGGCAATATGCTCATCGACTATGCCGCCAGTCGCGCCACGAACGGCGCGCTCACCTTCGACCGCGACGGCGCTCTGGCGGCGCGCGGGCGCGTGGACGAGGCGCTGCTGCGCGAGTTGTTGCGCGAGCCGTACCTGCACCAGCCGCCACCCAAGACGACCGGGCGCGAGCTGTTCGGCGCGCAGTTCGGCGCGCGCGTGTGGGAGCAAGGGCTGGCGCGTGGACTCGCACCTGAAGACATCGTCGCCACGCTCACCGCCTTCACCGCCGCGTCCATCGCGCAGGCGTACCGCGACTTCCTGCCCACCATGCCCGACGAAGTCATCGTCAGCGGCGGCGGCGCGTACAATCCCATATTGATGGCGCTGCTGCGCGATCAACTCCCCGGCATCCGCGTCATTCCCTCGGACGATGTCGGCCTGGGCGCGGAAGCCAAAGAAGCCGTCGCCTTCGCCGTGCTCGCCTACGAGAGCTGGCACGGTCGCCCCGGCAATCTCCCTGCCGCCACCGGCGCGCGCCGCCCGGTCATCCTCGGTAACATCACACCGGCGAATCAAGAATCATGAATCAAGAATCAAGAATCATGAATCAAGAATCAGCGAATCAGCGAATCACAACCCGCAACCCGCAACCCACAACCCACAACCTCGCTACAGAATCCCGTAACCCAGCCACGACACACATTGACTCAGTCTCCACGCTGGAGATGGTGCGCTTGATGAACGCGGAGGATGCGAAGGTCGCGGCGGCGGTGGAGGCAGAACTGCCCGCGATTGCGGAAGCGATCGACCGCATCGCGGCGCGGATGCGCGACGGCGGGCGGCTCATCTACATCGGCGCGGGGACGTCGGGGCGATTGGGCGTGCTGGACGCCTCCGAGTGCCCGCCGACGTTCAATGCCGCGCCGGAACAGGTCGTCGGGCTGATCGCGGGAGGTGAGGTGGCACTCACGACGGCAGTAGAGGGCGCGGAGGACAGCCAGGATTCCGGTGCACGCGACATCGCTGTGCTCAACGTGGGTGCGCAGGACAGCGTGGTCGGCATCGCCGCGAGCGGCGGCACGCCCTACGTCCTGGGTGGCATGGAGGAAGCCCGGCAGCGCGGTGCGCTCGTCATCAGCCTGGCGTGCAACCGTCCCGCGCCGGTTCACGATCTGGCGGACATCGCTATCGCGCCCATCGTCGGCCCAGAAGTGATCACCGGTTCCACACGGCTCAAGGCCGGAACCGCGCAGAAAATGGCGCTCAACATGCTTTCCACCGGTGTGATGATCCGCCTGGGCAAAACCTACGGCAACTTGATGGTGGATGTGCAGGCGACCAACGCGAAACTCCGCGCGCGCGCCCGGCGCATTGTCGTCGCGGCGGTACAGGATGCAAGAAGCAGGATGCAGGAGGCAAGAGGCAGGATGCAGGAAGCAAGAATCAGCGAATCAGCGAATCGGCGAATTACGAATTACGAACCACGAATCACGGAAGAAGAAGCTGCGCGTGCTTTGGAAGCTTGCAACGGTGAGGTGAAAACGGCGATTGTGGCGCTGGTCAACGGCGTCACGCCAGAAGAGGCGCGCCGTCAACTTGATGCTGTCGGTGGTGTGGTGCGGCGGGCGATAAGAATTTAACCACGAATCTTCACTAATCTTCACGAAAGTTTGTTTCTGTCAGCAGATTGAGCAGATGAAGCAGATTTTTACTGCTGGCGAACAGAAAATCTGCTCAATCTGCTAAATCTGCT